>CAZIMJ010000072.1:0-2938 GCA_964540205.1 uncultured Eubacteriales bacterium
AAGACCGAAAAAAGGAGGGCAGATAAAAAAGAATAAAAAAAACTTGCGTTATGTCATCATAGAAGATGTGAGGGAAGCCCGGATCCGAGCGAAGTTCCCTCGCTGGGGAAACTGAGCGTGTTTTCGAAATCACCAATTGGAACACTCGGATAGCATTCATCACGGATTGAAAATCTTGGTGATGTTCTCTTCAAGCCCGGCTATAATCAGAGCATCCCCTTTTTGGATGACCTCATCGGCCGACGGGATTGTGATGGTCTTAGGGGGATACTTCCTTTTTATTAGAAGGACATCGATCCTGTAAAGAGCTTTGAGGTTGAGTTCTTTCAGACTTTTATTCAAGAAAAGAGAAGGGGCTTCTATCTCCATGATCTTGTATCCGGCGCTCAAATCATACGTTTTATTGGGCTGGGTGAACTTTAATTTCTGGACAAGACCGTATGCCGCTTCTCTCTTTATGATCTCATGATTGTAGGCTTCGATGGCGTCTTTCCGTTTGACAACACCCTTGAATTTTTTCCCCTCCAGGACAGGGATCTCAGCCACATCTTCGCGCCCGAAGATTCTCATGGCCTTCTCCATGTCGTCCTCTATGTCCAGTTGGATTCCGGAAACTGCGATATCCTCAGCGATAACGAGAGAATCCAGGAGCTCTTTCTGGAGGACGAGCTTTTTTAACTGATTGAGAGCAAAACACCCGACATAGTTGTTTTCTCCATCCACGATCTGAAAAGCATGGTGCTTGCCGCCGATCGCTTGGTCTACGATCCTGCCCACATGCTCTGTGTTCAAAAATTTCTGATAGTCATGACTGATAAAATCTTTGACAGGAAGGGATCTCAATATGTTCACTTCGCGGCCTTCCTTGAAGAAGATACCTCTTCGGCGGAGTTTCATGGTATAGATGGAATCCTTATGGATACCCACAGTTATGAAGGACGCGATGATGCAGGAGAGCATCAGAGGGAGAATGATCTTGTAATCGTTCGTCAATTCAAAAATGATAATGATCGCCGTGATCGGAGCATGAGTGGCCCCCGCCACCACTGCGCCCATCCCCACAAGAGAAAAAGCTCCCGGTGAGGAGATGGAATTTGGGAAGACACTGTGGAAAAAGGAACCGACGACGTTTCCTGTCATGGCACCCAGGAAGAGTGAGGGTGCAAAGATGCCTCCAGATCCTCCTGAGCCGAGAGTCAGCGAGGTGGCAAGGATTTTGGCGAACACAAGAACGAATGCCAGCCAAACTCCCATTTGGCCGAGGAGTCCGACATCCATGGCTTCATAACTCACTCCCAAGACCTGTGGAAATCCCAGACCGATCGCTCCGACTAAAAGCCCTCCTAATGCAGGTTTGAGAGTGGGGTGGAGCCGGAGTTTATCGAATTTGTCCTCGAAGAAGTAGAGGACTTCAATAAACAGTATGGCTACGATGCCGCATATTATTCCCAGAAGCACATAGGGACCTATTTCCCATAGGCTGCTTAACGTGTATTTCGGGACGGTGAATGCAGAAAAGTTTCCCGCAATAAAGCGGGAAGTGAGGGTGGCGATCACGGACGCCACGATGATCGGGCTGAAAACGAAAACTCCGAAATCTCCCAGGATAACTTCCACAGCGAAAAGTGCACCTGCGATGGGAGCATTAAAAGTTGCACCGATTCCAGCTCCCGCTCCTGCAGCCACGAGGGTTCGCATCCCTCTCTCTTTGATGTGGAAAACCTGACCGATCGTTGAGGCTATGCTGGAGCTGATCTGGACAATCGGTCCCTCCCGTCCGCTCGATCCCCCGGATCCTATACAGATAGATGAGGCCAATCCTTTAACAATAGCCACCTGATTGCGGATTTTTCCTCCGCGGAAGATTAGGGATTCCATAATTTCAGGCACGCCGTGACCCTTTGCCTCCCTGGCGCCGTAGTGAATCAGAGGTCCGATGAAAAGTCCTCCAAGTGCGGGGATGAGGATGGTGAGGTACAATGGTTGTGATTGAACAGCCGCGATTATGTTGGGCGCACGCCAAAAGAGCTTCTGGAAAAAGAGAATCAGGTATTTGAAAAGGATGGATGCCAGGCCCGCGACGAATCCCACCAGCACAGCGAGCCCAATGAGTCGAAAGTGTTCGATGAATTCATTATCTTTGAAATCCAGTTTCATGACTAAGATCCGATCGCAAAAAAAGTCTATTTTACCATATAAGGGAATAGCTTAATATTATGTTTATAATTAGTGGCATTTCCAAATCCGCGATAATATCATTCAGAATGATCAGATTCTATGATATCAAAAACACGCTCAGTTTCCCCAGTGAGGAAACTTCGCTCGGATCCGGTCTTCCCTCACATCTCCCCTAGGGAGATGTACCATGCCCGTCCATCCCTTCTCACGGTTTTTTCCATCACACAATCTGATCACTCAATAACACAATTGTGTATTCTTGACGTCACAGATTTGGAAATGCATCCGTGATTATAAATTATGAATAATATAGCAAAGAGTGGCTTAAAATAATTTAAGCTGAGAGGCATCAGCCTCAGCTTGGGCGTCCTCAGCGAAGAGGTCGATTATGCCGTAAGTACCGTCATGGCCAGGGATGATCTTCACCTGCCCTTGTCTCATCCGTGCGACTCCTAGAGCAATCTTTTCGGAGTTCAACTGCATCAATTGGGAGATGGGGACTTCTGTGAGGATTGTGTGCTCGTCCCCGAATTCGTGGATATACCGGAAATAGATGTCCCAGACGCTCTTGCATCCTGCCGTCTTCCCGATGGCTTGGGCTATGATCTCATTCAGGGGAATGAGGTTTTTGAACGGGATCCTCATGGGCGGGATCTGGCCCGGCTCTCTGTCTGCGAGCTCTAGGATCCTGTGCATCACACCGATCGTCAATTTTTTTCCACACTGTGGGCATATGCCTTTGTGCTGGATCGTTTCTTCC
>CAZIMJ010000073.1:0-6598 GCA_964540205.1 uncultured Eubacteriales bacterium
ATCAACGTGATTTATTTTCCCGCTCTTTTCTTTAAAAACAAATCTCATGGGACCTTTCTCGCTCCCCTCTATCGATTCATGAATTACTACTGATTTGAGAGATTTTATTTTTGAGAAATATCCATATGCTTTAGCTGTCACTTCTTCTAAAGAATCATAAGATTCACTATCATCGACTTGGAGAGCTGTAATATAAAATTTTTCTTTCATCCTTCTCACCTCCCTTTTTTAAAAAATTATCTTCAATAATCCCAAGATTCAAGAAAGGATGCAAGCGCGGTTTAAGGCTTCATCGGAGATATGTTTAATATTGAAGAAGTTTCTTAAAAAAGATCGCAACAGTAAATTTAAGACTTAAACTCAATATATTTATTATGTTCACTTGAAAAGTTTTTATATTCATTTAAAAAGTGTTCAATAATTTCCTCTTTTGTAATATCAGAGATATCATAAGTCTGAATACCTTTTCTTAAAAATCCCTCGGCTCTTAATCTCCTACTACTTGCCCACTCTGTATAATGAATTACAGGACGAGGAAAGGCCAGACCTGGAGATAACATCACTTCTATCGAATAATCAAGCTCTTCCTCACTCTCGAACTGAACAATAATTGATGCGAAATCTCTTCTTTCGATATATACCTCTACTTCTCTTCCGTGTTTTTTTAATTCAGACTTAAGCTCCTCAAATGCGGGATTTACAATCGTTGCATAAAATTTCTCAACTCTCAATTTTTCTTGACTACGCTTTTCTTCTTTTCCCCCTTTTTCTTCTTTTTGTTTTTCAAAAAAGCTAGCTAATATTTTTTTCCAATCATTCATTTTTCTCTCCTTTTTTGGTTCCAAATTTGGAAACAGAAGTCCGCTTTTTTTGATTTAAGCGGAAATCCTTTTCTCCTTGCTGCTTTCATCTCGTTCCCAAGCATTGGCTCTTTGACTTATATCACAAAGAGAAGGGTGATTCAAATGAAGAGAGCAGAACTCTCCCAGTGTAACGATTGTGTAACAAATTTTGACTAAAAACGCCCAATTACGGCTATAAATGGCTAAAGCAAATTTCTCTAATTACCCCATATAAAAGGGAGAAAATATGGAATAACGCAACTGATTCGTAATCAGAAGGTCGGGACGTTCAAGTCCCCCTGCTGGCTCCACCTAAACTCCTTATTTTTCAATAGTTTTCCTCTGAGTACAGTTTAGTCAAATTTAATTATTTTGGATTATTTTCAACCTAAAATGTCAAACGAGCGTCAAATCTCTGCCTCGTAAAAACGGGTCTGAGTGGTAAATATCCAATCCCGACTTGACACCGTCGTTCTTCAAATGAATAATTCTTATCAGACCTATAACAGGAGGGGTAGATGAAAAAACTATTTATGGTAATTACTTTAGTCTTTCTGCTTTGTTTTACTTTTGGCTGCCAGCAGCAGGGTGAAGAGGTAGCTGAGGAACCTGCGGTGGATGTAGAAGCTGATGTTGTTGCTATCAAAGCATTACTTGATGAGTGGGTTGCACTATATAATGCTGGTGATTTTGACAAGATCATGTCCATCTGTTACGCAGAAAATGCAGTGAAGATGCCGCCGAACATACCTATGCTTGTAGGAAAAGAAGCAATTCTGTCTCAGCATAAAAAGGAAAGAGAACGGAACGACGAATTTTGTGAAAGCAGTGTCGTTCAAGATGTGCATTTGTCTGGAGATTTAGCAGTGGTGCGAGGCGTAGATACAGGAACTATCACTCCAAAAAGCGGAGGAGAACCAATCAAATATAATATGAAATGGTTGATAGTACTTGAGCGTCAGCCGGATGGCACTTGGAAATGGATATACGAAATATGGAATGACAACAATCCACTTCCAGCATTGGCAGAAAAGGGATAACAGGCAAAACTAACCTGTAAACATCAATTCTCACTTTGAGGAGGATCACATGAAAAAACTTTACATGATTCTACCTATGGCTCCCACGCGGCAAGTCGCAAGGCATCCTTATTCAGTCAAAATCTGCTCTAGCTTGTCAATCAAAGGCGGTAAGTCATTCTTTACTGTCTCCCATAAAACATCCAGATTAACATCAAAATAACCGTGAATAAGCCGGTCGCGCATTCCAACCATACTCTTCCAAGGTAATTCTGGATGCTCTCGGCGGAACTCAGGCGTGATTCCCCTTGCTGCCTCGCCTATAACCTCAAGTAGTCGAACTAAAGACAAATTCAATTTGCGATCGGTATCCAGATCTTTGCGATGATGTCCTTCCGCGAAACTAACAGCTTCACGCGCTGCATCAAGAATATGACGGAGTCGAACTTCGTTATCCTTGAACATACTGAACCTCTGCATCTTCAATAACTTTATCACGGAAATAACGGCTTAAATCCTGTGGAGTACGGATATCTACCTTTCTCCCCCCGAATAAATTGGATAATTCATCCTCCATTTCGAATAACTTGAAAAAACCTGGTGTATGCCCGGGAGCAAAATCGACTAATACATCAATGTCACTTTCAGGTCTAAAGTCACCGCGGAGCACTGACCCATATAGAGCCAGTCGAAGAATGTGATGTCTTATACAGAATTCTGCTATTTGGTCTTTCTGTATCGAAATCTCTTTGTTCATTGGTAGTTCAAAACAATAAAATACATTTCTGTAAAAAAATTAAGATAGTTTAAAATATGATACGCTTATTGCCCTATTACGTCAAATTGTACCGCCGTTTACCGTGGAAATTTAGACAACAACCCGGGATGGGTGAAATGGATCCGAATTTGGTGTCCAAATAGTGTCCATAAGAGATCTATATAGACGTAAATAGACACAACAGAATCAATAACAGAAACAATACATAGTTTCTGCAGAAACAATACTTTACGTTTGTTTTCAACAACTTAATTGTTTCTGCTGGAAACTGATTCGTAATCAGTAGGCCGGGGGTTCAACTCCCCCTGCTGGCTCTCCTATACTCCTTATTTTACAATTGTCTTCCTCATTATTAAGTCCAATTTTGCCTGATGATGCAAGTCTTGGCATTTTTTGATTGAGGAGATTAAGGTAGCTGGTGACTTCGCTTTTGCCCGAATTGTTTCTAAGGAAAAGTATACGCCCAAAACAGGAGAAGGCGAGTCTATGGAGTCAAATAGCAAAGGCATCTTCTTGCTTCAACGTATGTCTGATGGAACATGGTTGTGTACTCATTGTATGTGGAACAGCATCGATCCACTTCCAACATCATAAGAAAATCAGTAGAAGGAGGTTAGAATTGAAAAAACTTTGTATGATTCTATCTTTAGCTCTGATATTATGCTTTGTGGTCGGCTGCCAGGACAAGGAAGCGATGGCAGAGATTGAAGCGATAAAAGCCCAGGTAGAGGTTGAGGAGCAGAATATAGAATTAACAAAACGTTGGGTTGAGGAAATGGATAAAGGTAACTTGACATATGTTGTCAAGCCAGATTAGATTGTTCTCCAATCCTAATGCCAAATCAAATTTGAAGGAGTAAAAGAAGATGCCCAAATTAAGATTTTTCACCATTATCTGTATGAGTTTTTTGTTAGTTTTTGTTTACGGATGTAATAAAGGCTCTAATGAAAGTGAGGTCGCTGAAGCAAGTATGCACGAACATGAGCATGGAGAACAAGCGGGACATGAACACGAACAAGGAGAACATTCAGAAGAGGGCGAAGAAACTGGCGCTCGGATTGCCAAAGACGGAACCCACGATGAAGTCCGAAAAGGAGTACGGTTAATTTTAACTTTTGATAATGAATTTTCTTCTTTCATAGGAACTGTAGAGAATGTAACTGAAAAGACTGTTTCCAGAGTCCGTATCGAAGTTCACCTTTCTAACGGAAATGAATTGGGTCCAACAGCACCTATCGACCTTGCACCTGGGAAAAAAGTAGATGTGGGACTATCAGCAGAGGGACAGTCATTTGACTGGTGGAAAGCCCATGCAGAGGCAGGTGCATCCGAACATTGATGCAGAGGAGAATAAACCGAACTTGACCTTGCACTCCTTTTCAATGCTGGTGTTGTTCTATCCAATCTATGGTTATTCGCCCTTCAGCCCAGCCAGCCTCTTCCTCGCATCTTCTACTTCAGAAATACCAGGGTCAGCGTCCTTCCACAGGTCGAGGAATTTTTCATAGTGCTCGATGGCTTTGCCTTTCCAATCTTTCCGCTCATACAATTTTGCTAATCTGAAGTGATACATAGGGTGGATGAGCTGCCTGTGCGGGATCTCAGGATCCAAAGCAATAATCCGCTCGTAGGCGGCAATAGCTCCCTCGATATCACCTTTCTGCTCATAAGCCCGGGCTAAAATGTCCTTCATACTGGGCAGGTTATATAAAATCATTATATCTCTATTGGCAAGATACTCTAGTGAATGATAGGATGTTTCTTCCTTGAATGCGGTAATAGCTTCTTCGGGAAATCCGGCTTCGAGTGCCAACTCGGAACTTAAGAATTTGATATAGAATGCCACCCATTCTTTCCGTGCCGGCATCGTCTCTTTAAAAAGTGAATCCATCTCTGCCAATATTTTCCTGGCTGAATCAATATGCCCGGCTTTTAATTCCAACAGCCCTAAAAGGAATTTATAGGCTCCCTGAAAGTGAAATTTGTATCCGGGGAAAAGTTCCATGAAATCGCTAAGCCAGGCTTCATTATACTTGCGGCTTTGCTCAAACTCTCCGCGATCATAATATATAAATGCCTTTATCCAGTTTGTGAATTCCTGGTACCAGGTTTCCCCTTGTTCTTCTGCAAATTCGACAGCTTCATGAAAATAAAGATCACAGTCTTTTAGACTCCCCTGCATGTAGCGGCAAAATCCGGATCGAGCTCGACCGCTTTTTTAAAAGCGATCACAGCTTCGCTAAAAAAAATTTCCTGTCATTCTCCTTGCCTTCCAGATAATATCTGTAGGCTTCCATAGAACTGGTTGTGACATCAGCCATCCGCAAATCCGCAGGTCCCAGGTCTTTTCTGGCAAGGCCCAAGCTCTCGGAGATTTCTCGAGTCAGCTCATCGATCTGTCTGTTAATAATGCTGGAAGCTCCCTCTCCCTTTGAACTGGAACTTCGGAGAAGTTTTCTGGTTTCCACATCCAACACTTTTACATCCGTGGCAAATGTGTCACCGGCTTTGATATAACTTCCCAGGACAATGGTTTCAATGCCCTCCTTCCGGCACAACTCGAAACCCAGCTTCCTGTCAATGACCTCAACATCCTTGTGCCCCAATTGCTCCAGGAGATCCTGCATCCGTTCCCATGTGGCCACATAGAGTCCGCTGTTTCGCTCCAGGCTGGTAATTAAAAGGTCGGGGATGGCCTTCTGTAAATAATCGAAAGCCTCTTCTCCCGTCTGATTCTCAAAACTGATAACTGCTATGGAGTTTTCAATTTTTGGGACAACAATTGCTTCCGTTTTTGGTTTGAGACGCAAGATTATTACTGCTGTAATTGCCAAAGCAGCAATAACCAGAGCAGGGACAAAGAACTTTTTCAATCTAAAGGTTACGGTTATTTCTTTTGAAGTCAGAGGTATTCTTTTTTCAATTTCTATCTGAGTTGTTGGTATACCTTTTTCAATATTTTCTAGCTCAGCACGTAACTCACCTGAACTCTGATACCTCTTGTCCTTATCCTTTTCTAAGCACTTCAGTATCAAATGACTCAAATCATCTGGAATCTGGGCATTGATTTTCCTTGGGTCTTGAGGAGCTTCATGCTTGTGTTTATAAGCAATGCTAAGTGGTGTATCTCCTTCAAATGGCACTTGTCCTGTCACCATCTCATAGAGTATAACTCCCAGAGAATATATGTCCGCACGCTGATCAACGTCTTTGCCATCCACTTGTTCAGGTGAAATGTAATCAGGTGTCCCGATAATTGCACCTGCTCGCGTTATTCCCTTTGCTTTTAAGGATCGGGCAATGCCGAAGTCCATGATCCGAGCATTGCCATCTTTATCTATCATGATGTTGCCTGGTTTTAGATCACGATGAACAACTCCCAATCTATGGGCTTCAGCTAAACCCTCGCATATCTGAATTCCTATGGAAACGGTTGTTTCGACAGTGAGTTTTTTTGACCTTCGGAGGAAGCCTTTGAGATCCTCACCTGGAACGTATTCCATGGTTATGTAGTAGCTGCCTTTATCCTCGCCAAGGTCATACATCCCACAAATGTTCTTGTGTCTGATTTTACGGGCAGTTGTTAGCTCATTCCTGAACCTATCGATTGTTTTTTTGTCTGCCGCGATTTCAGGCTTAATTAGCTTCAACGCAATTTCTTCTTTTGCCTGTGTGTCCTCAACTCGATAAACCTTACCCATACCACCTGTGCCGAGCTCTTCGATGATCTCATATCTATCAGCGAACAAAGTGCCGCGTTTTAATTCTTCAACTGGAGTTTCAAGAGTTCTTGTGAAGGAAGATTTGGCTCCCTCAAAGGTAAGAAGAGAAGTTGCACACTCTTTGCAATACTTGGAATCAGAAGGATTGTCTGTATTGCATTTAGGACACTTAATTGTCATTGGCCCCTTCTTTGATGAAGATAGAATATAAATTTGTGGAGGAAGAGTCAAATCTT
>CAZIMJ010000074.1:0-4459 GCA_964540205.1 uncultured Eubacteriales bacterium
TTTATACTAATGGTAAATTCCGGGGGGATAAAATCTACCGGATCTATACACATGACATGCGTACAGGGCTGGAAAAAGAACTACCGGGGACGCCGGATGATGCGCACGACATCGATGTTTCCCCTGATGGCAAATCTTTAGTTTTTTTAAATAGGGGAAAGAGACGCAGCTTGAGGATCATTCCTGTTGAGGGTGGTGAGCCTCAAGAGCTGTACAGCTTTGAAACAGAGGGGCCTTATATTATTAAACCGACATGTAGCGCAGACGGTAAATATATCTTTTTGGCTCTGCCGACCGATTCACCAGAAAATATTGAGAAGATGAGGTCGGGCACGCCCGATGAATGGGATATGTGGAGGATTTCCTTGGAAGATGGGCAGCTCCAGAAGCTGGATATGAATATGGCAAGATTCCGACATATGAGCGTCCACCCGGACGGCCGTCATATCGCATTTTCCTCATATGGTCGGGCATTGCAATTTCCAGAAATCTGGGTAATGGAGAATTTCCTGCCGGAAGAGGACACCAAGGAATAGTTGAACGATTAATCCCGCAATTTTAAAAGAATAATTCTGATAGATTCAGATATAGGGGGACGGGCCACGACTTTTTTTTAAATATCAGGAAGATATGTCTAAAAATAGCCAATATTTTGCCCTTAGAACGTCAACTTTACCCCAAAAAAACTACTTCTAAGGTTTTTTTTTACAAATTTTCTTTTTTGTATCCTTTAGAGGTTTCGTAAGTTCCGGAGGGGGCAGAATTTTCTGAAAATTCTGCAAGCTCTTAAGAAGATTTAACATCCGTCAATAGGAGATTTTAAAAGGGGAGAGGATTCCGGTTTTATTCTGTTGACCGTAGAGAATCGTGCGGCCGTTTAGCTCTGGCCACCAGCTTCCTCTTTCTATCCGAACATTCTCCTTAGTGATAAAAATGTAAGCTGTTTCATGAACAAAGAACATGCCAGGAAATAGATCAACCCATATAAAAAATGTATCTTCCTGTATGTAAAATATTTTGCCATGCGAGCCATCTCGAAGACTGTCCTGAGGTGAGAGAGAATGAGGATAGAAATGGATATTGATGGTATCTTTCAATTCCTGGGAGAAGAGCAACAGGGGAAAAAGCATGAGAATAATAACGCTGACTCTCTTCATTGTCCAATTCTCCTTTTACATTCAAAAATCCTTATACTTGCTATTCAGTTAATCGGCAAAAAATGTGCCATTATCAAGCTGTGTAAGAAAAACTGCATGAAATTTCTGTCCCGACTTCCTCCGCAGAGCATCAACAAAAGCGGTTCTACAAACTTCCAGGGTTTATACCCTCGACTCAAACCAGGCTGGGACGATACTCCGCAATCCGATTTGCAATCCTATCTACGGATAATAGCTTTTTTGCCTTTACCTCCAGGTTTTTCTTCGATATAGTAGGGGGGGAATGGGGTGCTCGATAGGCCGCCAAGGGAACGCCGTGTGCAGTAGGCTGTAAAACCATGTTGAGGAGCCAGTTGTGAGTAAACTTCAGTAGCCAGCCATTTCCCATCCAAGTCTTGAGCATATTCCACACAGAAAATCGGCATTCGTCCTTTGATTTCATTCAGATGCTCTAGTACTTCCTCGGTCCATCCCGGATAAATTGAATTCGTAGGAATGTTGTAGCCGGAGGGGTCATCCCAATCGTCGAACCCACCTGTGCCATCGTACCATATCGCTTCCAGCGAAATGGCATCAATCAGATTCTCATAGCGGTCAGGATCTTTGCCATAAAGGTCTGAGGCATTCTGGGCAACGACAAGAAAATTTGGATTGGCATGTGGAGATTCTACACGTGCATACCGTCGGATTTTTTCAATAAAGTCAAACATAGCGGTGGCGGTGTTACTGATCCTATCTTCTTCTGCCTTTTCGATCACATCCTCATCTGAAAAGGCATCAACCCAATCCATATAAATCCCGTCAAAGTTGTTTTGAAGTATGACTTCGAGATGGCTCATTCCATAGGCCCCATAGATCACGATATCCTCCCATTCCGGATTCCAGTAAGCAACAGGAAAACAGCCCTCCCAGTCATCGGGATCCACAGTGACGATCCACTCAGGATGTCCCGGTTCCCATCCTTTATGCCAGTACCATCTCCAGTCTTCCGCCTGGCCGATATCCACATAAGCTAAGATTATCGGCTCTTTGTGATATGTCGTGCGGTTGTAATGACGGATGCCCTCGATCAGGTTTTGGATTGGAAAAGCTTCATTGTCTTTCTCAGTGACACACGGTTCGAGTATGTACATATCGTAATGAGATTCGTTGAGCTCTTTTTGCATCTCGTTTGAATCCACATTTTGGAGGAGATAAGAAAATGTTTTTACAGCTGGGAGGACAATCTTTCGCACTAAATTGCTGTTATTTTGATATGAACTCCCCCCATTTCCTAAAAATAGAAATATCTGACTGGCAAGGATAAATGTTTTGAATAATCTCATCCTAGGGTCCCCTCCTTTTCCATGCAATTATTTATTATATATGGTGTGACTTAAAACGCCAACATCATTTGTAAGGACGCTGACCCCAGCTTCAAAATCACTTGATCTTGAAATTTATCATATATTGAAATGGAAGGTGTGAAATGTTAATGTCACAATCGGAGGTCCAATGCCCGCTCGCAAATCAACAAGTCAGGTTCTGATTTTTTTAGCAGCCGTAATGGCTATTTTTCTGACTCAAGTTCTTTTGAGTGCTCAAGACTCAATTTCACCGCTAAAGATTCAAATTGTAGCTGATGTGAATCGGGATGGAAAGGTTGATTTCGATTCGGATGAATTTGGGAAAAATATTTGGACCCCCACACGAGGTGCCATATTCTTTAATAATAATGACAGCGACCTGAATTCAAAAGAGCCTGACCATGCCGATACTGTTGTCAATGGTACTAAAGACCTTAAAGACCTGGCCGTTCTTAAAGTCAAACAAGTTCCCGATTTGCCAGAAAATACCCAAGTTTCCGTTTCTGTTGATGATGCCTCCTTATCTTGCGTTAATCTTTTTATAAAGGTCGGTGATAATGAGTACAAACAAGTGAATCTTGCCGTTGCTGGAAACATGCCTCAAGCACGATTAATGGAGGAAGACCTTGAATTGAGGATTGAGGCAAATTCTTATGCCGATGGATCCTGGAGTGGCATAACAGAAGTCACTGTCTCTGTGAGAATCCCAAACGGAAAAACTCATTTTGATTCCATTAAACTGAAGGTGGCGCCGTTTATTCTTCTGTCAAACTTGAATAAAGGCAGAACTCTTTATGTGAGAGAAATTCCGGGACGGAATGAGGCATTCCTCCAGAGTTTAGGAGAGCTTGTTCCCAAGGCAGAGGCTGAGCTGGATATCGTTCCTGATGGAGAACCATATCACCCGTCAAATATGTGGCTTCAAGATACTATGGAGATCGGGTACTCAGAGATGCCAGGACAGAAGATGAATGTGGTCCTCATTGCAAATCGGAACAGATCTCTCGATAGATATGCGAAGGATAAACTTTTAGGGCCCGACTTCGGTTGGATTCAAGTAGGAACATACCGAGAGGGATATGGGGGTGGAAGAGGTCGTAATCGCTGGTTGGACTGGTACGGAAATTTGGAGGTTACGCCTCCATTGCCAGGGTATCCATTCGGCCGCATATACTACGGCTACAATCCAGAAGGACCAAAGGAGGCATCGTTAAATCCTGAAATCGTCGGGATGCTCGAAGCTCAAGGAGTTCAAACCCCAGCAGTACGACTTGATACAGGCTGGTTGTTGATTAAACATGCTGATGAAATCCTGTCGTTCCTCCCCAGCGGTGATCCTGAGCATCCTCACAAAGTCCTCGTGGTAGATACAGAGGCTATGATTGCCCTGCTTGAGAAATGGATGAGTGATGGATATGGGGAATTAACAATGCTTGATCTCTACTCCGAAAAAGTGACTGTTTCATCTCTCTTGAAGAATAAAATTTTGGTGGATTTTAATAAAACACTCCAGATTAAACGTATTGAGCCGAATATTAGCCTTCTCAAACGCGAGCTTGGCCTTAGAGAGGAAGATTTTATCAGAGTGCCTTCGTTTTTTGATAAGTTTGGAGTTGCTTTTGTCCCAAATATGGTCAACTCTACAGTATTAAATGGGCATATCTTTATTGTTGCTTCTAATGGCCCTGTGATTGATGGTCAGGATCAACTGGAAGAAGAAATGAGGAGGCTTATCTCTGGTCTGCCATTGACGCCACACTTTTTGAATGCACAGATCTATCATCAACGGGGCGGCGAAGTCCATTGCGCTACGAACGTCCGAAGAGACGGATTCAGCACTGCTTGGTGGGAGATGAAGTGAATTAAGTATGCTGTCCCCCGAATAGAAATCTGCTATAATATTGCCACAAATTCAGGTGCGCCTGTAGCTCAGTGGATAGAGCGTTGGTCTCCGGA
>CAZIMJ010000075.1:0-6021 GCA_964540205.1 uncultured Eubacteriales bacterium
GAAGGGTAAAAAATGTCGATTATTAATAGAAAGGTCATCGGAATATTTAATGACATATAAAAACTCCCAAAAAACATACGGTCATTTTGAGAAGGTTTCTTTTATGGAATATCGACATTTTTTATAAATAATCAACGTTAGAGGATAAATCGGCTTAGGTCTTCGTCTTCAATAATATCCTTGAGCTGCTTTTGGACATACTTTCTGTCGATGGTGATCTTTTTTTTCTTGATGTTCGGTGCAGAAAAGGAAATCTCCTCCATGACTTTTTCCATGACTGTGTGGAGGCGCCGTGCACCGATATTCTCGTTCACATCGTTCACTTTCTCTGCGATGCTTGCGATCTCATCAATGGCATCTTCTGTGAACGTGATCTTAACGCCTTCAGTTCCTATAAGGGCTATATACTGTTTGATCAAGGCATTCTCAGGCTCCATCAAGATCTTCACAAAATCATTCTTATCCAAAGAGGAAAGTTCCACTCGAATGGGAAAGCGTCCCTGAAGCTCTGGGATAAGGTCGGAGGGCTTAGAGACATGAAAGGCACCAGCCCCGATAAAGAGAACGTGGTCTGTACGCACCAATCCATAACGAGTGTTCACAGTGGTTCCTTCGATGATAGGAAGGAGGTCTCTCTGCACCCCTTCCCTGCTGACGTCTGGGCCATGCCCGGATTCTCGTCCTGATATTTTATCGACCTCATCCAAAAAAATGATCCCCGAATGCTCGACCCTTTCCACGGCTAAACGGGACACCTGTTCCATATCGATTAGCTTTTTCTGTTCTTCCTCCAAGAGATACTCGCGCGCTTCACTGACTTTCATTTTCCGTCTTTTGGATTTTCCCCCTCCTAAACCTGGAATGAGCTCCTGTATATGGATCCCGATCTCTTCCACACCAGAATTGGAGAAAATCTCGAACGGTGACGACATCCTTTCCTTGACATCGACTTCGATCATTCTATCTTCCAGATGTCCGGCATGGAGTTGAGTCCTGAATTTTCCCCGGGTCTCTTGAAACCGGTTGATCTCTTCCTCATTCGTCGCATCAGGCCGTCTTTTTATGGGGGGAAGCAGAATATCCAGTATCCTTTCCTCCACATTACGCTCGGCTTTTCCGATGACTTCTTCGACCTTCTCTTGCTGGATCATATCCACAGCCATGCGCACTAAATCCCTGATCATGGATTCCACATCGCGGCCGACATATCCGACTTCTGTAAACTTACTGGCCTCGATCTTAAGAAAGGGGGATAACGTCAACTTGGCCAGCCTGCGAGAGATCTCGGTCTTTCCCACGCCAGTAGGTCCGATCATTAAAATGTTCTTGGGGGCAATCTCATCTGCCAGATCAGGAGGCAATTTCCTCCGGCGGAATCTGTTGCGCAGAGCGATGGCCACCGCTTTTTTTGCGGCTTCCTGACGGATGATGTGCTTGTCCAGCTCGGAAACGATTTCCTGGGGAGTCAATTCCGTTTCTCGGAGTTTATCCCGGTTTTTTTCCAAAGATTCAGGCAGTTCGATAGCCATTTAGAGCTCCTCAATAGTGATATTCGCGTTGGTGTATATGCAGATCTCAGCGCTAACCTTCATCGCCTCTTTGACCAGTTCCTTGGCAGATAATTCCGTGTGTTTGATAAGGGATCTTGCTGCAGCTAACGCATAAGCGCCCCCAGAACCGATGGCGACAATACCGTCGTCAGGTTCGACCACATCACCGGTTCCGGATATGAGAAATGAATGTTTCTCATCCGCCACCACAAGAAGAGCCTCCAGGCGTCTCAACGATCTATCCAAACGCCAATCTTTGGCAAGCTCGATTGCCGCACGAGGCAGGTTCCCTCTGTATTCTTCCAGTTTCGCCTCAAAGCGGGAAAAAAGAGCGAAGGCATCGGACGTGGCCCCAGAAAATCCGGCCAGAACCCTCCCTTTGTACAGAGTTCTGATTTTGCTCGCTTTCTGCTTGAGAACCGTGTCACCTAGAGTCACCTGGCCATCACCGGCAATGGCAACCTTGCCTTTATGCCGGATACAGATAACCGTTGTTCCTTTTACTATTTTTGTGTTCGTCATTGTTTTCTCTATGATAATTGATACTCTCTTTTATTTCAACAACACCATCTTTGACGGCCTCTTTATCTCCTTTTTTCTCTCGCCGCAATATTTGTGTCTATGCTGGGATTTTAGAGACAAAACAGACATTAATGACAAGAGGTTATTCTCTATCCTGAGGCATAAAACAGGAATTTGACTTATAAGTTTTATCGGTTATATTAAAAAGGTGGGCTGTATGTCATGGTTCGCTAGGAGTAAAGAGTAAGGAATGAGGTGCACATAAGACAAAATCCGCTCACAAAGGCAGAAACACTGCGTAAGCACAAATTCATTCTGGGGGAAGTATTTCCGTTGATGCAAACAAAAAGAGATGTCAATAAATGGCTAATTTTCATGTGTGTCGTCTTGTTTTTATTTCCCCTTCTGGCACAAGAAGAGAATCCTGCGATCTCTGAGAAAAATGAGAAATGGATCAAGGAAGAAGTCGTCTACATCATCACACCCAAAGAAAGGGCTGTGTTTGAAAAGCTAGAGACCGAAAAAGAACGAGGTATGTTTATCGAAGAATTTTGGCGACACCGCGATCCGACTCCAGGAACTCCCAGAAACGAGTTAAAAGAGGAACACTACAGAAGGATCAACTACGCCAACAAAATGTTTGGCGGGACTACCCCTTTCGATGGATGGGCAACGGACAGGGGAAAATTTTATATTATGCTAGGAGAACCGGCTTATATCGAGCGATATGTCAACTCCAACATCACCCATCCAATAGAGATATGGTATTTCCAGGGAAAGCCAAATCTAAGGCAAGCTCCATTTTTCCGCTTGATGTTTTTCCGGAGAGCAGGAGTGGGCGATTACGAACTCTATAGTCCTCTGATCGATGGGCCCAAAGAGTTGGTCCCGTCAGCGGATCTGCGACTCATGAAGGAAGTCGCGGCTACGGAAGGTACGACAGACATGGAAACAGAGGGAAGAGATACTTCGACGAACGTTTATACTGCATCCGATAAGAATTTCAAATCTGTCATGGACAAACGCGATAGGATGGCTTCAGAGATCTTGCGGGAACAAATGCTGTTCGAGATCGCAGAGGCGGCGTGGTCTTCGTTCCCTGGGCGAGGAGACCCGACAAGCGCTCTTCCTTCCGCAGTTCTTTTGGAGGAGATCGAATCTTACCCCTACAAAAAAATTCAGGACGATTACGCTGTGGAGTTCTTAGAAACAAGAGAAATTGTAGAAGTCAGCTATTCTGTCAACTACATCAACAGTTTTTCGGAAGTGAATATCATACAGGATGATTCAGGGATATTCTTTCTCAATTACGCCATCGAACCCGCTACTCTCTCTGTCGATATCTTCAATAACAATTATTTCGCCAATCTCAAAGTGTCAGCCCGGGTCAGTGACTTGAAAGGAAAAACGATCTACCAGCATACAAGAGATTTCCCGATCGAGCTGGAGAAGAAACAAATGGAACAGATCGGGCAAAGGCCTTTCAACCTTCATGATTTTTTTCCCCTGAATCCAGGAAACTACAAGGTCGATATTCTGTTTGAGAATACTGTCTCGAAAGAATTCACCAGTCTCGAAAAATCCGTCTACGTGCCCGCGACATCGATACTCATGATGAGCCCGCTTCTTCTTTCCAATAAAGTACTCGAAGATCCGACATTCAGTGAACAGGGCAAAGCCTTTCAAGTGGGAGAGCTTCAGATCTATCCTTGCCTTCACAGACAATTTTACCAAAAGGGAAAAATGTCCATATTCTTCCAGGTGTTTGGGATGAGCCCAGAGGTAAAAGAAAAAGGCACGCTTGAAATAACCGTCCTGCATGAAGGAAATCCTGTGCACACCCAGACTCATGCTGTAAAAGAGTTTGAAAGCGATAAATCATTCCTGCTGGAGCTTTCTCTCGACAAATTTCAGCCTGATAAGTACCAAGTGGAAATCTCGCTCAAAGACGGTGGTACGATACTTCTCCCGTCAAAGACAAAGTCCTTTACCGTCACAGAAAAACCCATCCCGGATCCGTGGGTTGCGGCTCAGCCTTACCCTCCGATCGGTGATCCTATGTACGCCTTTCTCCTTGGAAACCAGCTCATCAATGAAGAGAGAATAGAGGAAGCTTGCGATATGCTGGAAAAAGCGTACACAGGAAAGCCCGATGAGCTGGATTATGCACTCGCATATGCAAGGACTCTCCTCATCTCTGAAGAATTTGCAGAAGCCAAACAAATCCTTTCGCCCTTTTCAGAGAGCAATACTGAGAGCTATGCCCTCTATTACTATCTTGGAAAATCCTCCCAGGAAATTGACGCGTTTGAAGAGGCCATATCTTATTATCACAGAGCTCTTACTCTCAGGGGCAACACGACGGATGTTCTGAATTCGCTCGGAGTCTGCTATTATGAGATCAAAGACAAAGAACAGGCTCTCTTAGCTTGGGAGAAATCGCTCGAAGTCAATCCAACCCAGGAAAAAATCAAAAAACTTGTTGAAGCAGTCAAGGACGAGCTCAACGACTAATTGAGGTAGTCTGAAATCTTTGTGTTCTTATCGTCTTCGTAAAACCAGTCAAACTCTAAAAAATAACCAGCGATATCATATGTGACAAGGCGCGCACAGGGATCGATTCCCCGTCGCTCAATACCTCCTTCATCTCCTGCTCTTGCTCCATAAGATAAGAGTACCACTCATCGATCTGGGAAGAAATGAAGGACTATGTAAAATATAAAGTGTGAATTATAGGTCATGTGCTTGCGCTGATTAGCTGTTGACCTGGAATTCAATTGGATTATAATGTATGGATTATAAATTAAGGAGTTTTGGATGGCAATACTGAGAAAATTTAGGGCTTGGCGTCCAAAAGATGGACTCGAAAAGGACGTCGCGTCCTATCCCTACGATGTCTTATCCAGTGAGGAGGCGAGGGATCTCGCTCAAGATAATCCCTATTCGTTCCTTCATGTCGTGAAGCCGGAAATCGATCTTCCCGTGGGGACCGATCTCTACTCGCAGCCCGTCTATGACAAGGCTAAAGAGAACTTCAAGAAATTTATCCAAGAGGGGATCTTGATTCAGGAAGAAGATCCCAAGCTTTATATCTATCGCCAAACCATGGATGGCCGTGCACAATACGGAATTGTCGGCTGCGTATCAGTGGAGGATTATGACTCCGATGTCATCAAGAAACATGAACACACACGGTATTCCAAAGAACAAGATAGAATCAAGCATGTGGATATCACCAATGCAAATGCAGGGCCGATCTTTTTGACATATAAGGCCAGAGAGACGATCAACAGTCTTGTGGCCGAAGCAGTAAAGAGCACTCCCCTGTATGACTTTGTCGCGTCCGATGGAATCGGGCACACGGTGTGGATCATTGAAGATGACCACATCTCCGAAAAGATCATCAGAGAGTTCAGCGAAATCGATTTCCTCTACGTAGCTGACGGTCATCATCGGTCTGCCTCTGCCGCAAAAGTAGCAAACATGCGGAAGGAAACCAATCCTGGACATACCGGAGGGGAAGAATACAACTTTTTCTTGGCTGTGCTCTTTCCCGATAAGCAACTCCAGATCCTGGATTACAACAGGGTCGTCAAACACCTGAACAACCACACAGAAGAAGAATTGTTCCAAATCCTTGAAAAAACTTTTTCTATCGAAGGAATGGGTGCTGAGCCGTACAAACCCCAAAAAAAGGGCGAGATCGGCATGTATCTGGATAACACAGGGTACAGATTGACGATAAAACCCGAAATCATACATACAGACAGAAATGATCCCGTCAAAAGCCTGGACATCTCAGTTCTTCAGGATAACGTTTTGGGACCTTTTTTCGGTATCGATGACCCCAGGACCAGTGATGATATTGACTTCATCGGGGGAATACGGGGCTTGGAAGAGCTTGTCAGACTGGTCGACAGCGGAAAATTCAGAGTGGCCTTCGCCATGT
>CAZIMJ010000076.1:0-18881 GCA_964540205.1 uncultured Eubacteriales bacterium
GGATCTCCTGATGGACAAAAGGTTCGCTGCATAATTGGATGGTTTGATCCCAGTTTTCAAGACCAACTCGTCGCATGCTTTCTCCTGTTCCTTTTTCATAAACTGAAAAACCAGCCAGCTGAGCGGATTAAACCAGTAAAGGCCCAAGCTTATCCGGGCCAACATTATCACAAGAAAATCTCCTCTCTTAACATGAGAGAGCTCATGATAGAGTGCCGACTCACGTTGTTCTGCAGTCCACGATTTTGATTCAATCGGCATAATAACGACTGGCTTTTGCCAGCCCCATGTTAGTGGGACTTTGACTTTTTTATTCTGCAAAAGATCCACTTTCTTCTTCACAGAGACTGCCTCTAAAAAACGGTTCAGCAAATGACACCAAAATGAACTTCTTAGGTCTTCGGCTTCGTTTGTAAGCTTATAAGCTCCATACAAGCCAAAGATCTGCATCAATAAAATAAAAATCAATCCGGAAAGCCAGATAACAAGTAAACTGTATCTCATAAGATTCCACAAACGTGTGTCAGTTATTCCAGGCCATGTCGATTGAATACCATTATTACTTCTATGACTTTGAGATTCTTCCGGAGTGTTATCCATCTTAATTGCCATGGTCTTGGAACTTTGACTAAAAACAGCAACATCCAACGCGGAGGAGATCTTAGTCTTAGTTGTCCAGGATGGGAGCAATCCCGTCTTCCATCCCATATGAACAGTTGAAAGGAGCGGGAAAATGAGCAATCCGATAAGTGAAACAGACAGGATAAAGTGCCTCAACGATGCGGGTTGTTTACGACACAGGTACGCTAGAAAAATGGCGAAAGAAAGCACTAGAGTGCTTTTGATCAAGTATCCAGACAGCAACTCCAGCCAAATAAATTCCGAAAGGAATTCCATTATTATCTTCCCTCTTTTTTCGCCTCTTCTATCAGATCGAGCAATCGGCGATAGTCCTCCTCGGATAACTGATCTTCGGATAGATCGAGAAGCGCCGCAACCGCTTCTTCTGTTGAATTGTCAAAGAAAGTCTGAAGAAGATGTTTGAGCGCATTTTCTCTTGCTGTCTTGCGTGGAACAGTTGGGACGAACATGTAACGGGGGCCATCCTGACTGTGAGAAAGATGTCCCTTCTCTTCCAGAATTCTGAGCAAAGCTCTTACTGCAGAATATGAGGGAGGATTGGGCAGCTTTTCAAGGACTTGTGCGGCTGATGCATCACCCAATTCATAGATAATATCCATGATCTGCCTTTCCCTTCGGCTTAGGTTTTTATGTCCTTTCATTGAATTGCTCTCCATTTTATTTTGTGAAAAAATGCTGAATTTTTAGCATGCTAAAATTATAGCATCCATTTTTTTCCATGTCAATATAAAATGCTATTTTTTTAGCATTTTTTATTAAATTTTTTTTATTTGTTTTCATCTCTCTAAAAAATATCTCTATACATGTATCTCTCCTCTCTTATTTAATCCTGTTAACTACAGACAACTTTAGAAAGTTGCACAACTTTTTTTTGTATTCTCAATACAAAAGGTGTGGCTTTCTAAGGTTTCTAAAAACATCAAGGCCAGCATAGAATTTGTTCATAATTTCTGAAACATCTTGATGGCCTTCCAGCTCCTCTCTCACTTTTGCAGTTCCCATGATCTTGTCAAAATACTCAGTGTGGAACAGGAATTGCTCGGTATTCATATCCATTAGAGTCTGAATGATATGCATTGACGTTTCAAAAGGTTTAAAACGATTCCTATCCATCACATGGATTTGGGCTCCCCCACAGACTTTGCCTTGATATTTTGAGAGTCCCGGAGTGAACCAGACTTCCCGAAACCGAACACCCGAGAGTTTGAGACCATTGAGTACCTTGGTAAGTTGGGTGCCGTCGATCCATGGAGCGCCAAATAGCTCAAAGGGTTTTGTGGTTCCCCGGCCTTCTGAGACATTTGTCCCTTCGAGAAAGACCTGTCCCGGGTAGACGGTTACTGTTTCTAACGAAGGCATGTTCGGTGATGGAAAAATCCACGGCATCGCAGTCTCATCAAACCACATGGGTCTCTCCCATCCCATCATGGGGATGACGGTAAGGTTAGTTTTCTTAGACAGGAAATTTGCATTAAAAAGTCGCGCTAGCTCCCCGACAGTCATTCCATGTCGTACGGGGATGGGATAGAGCCCGACAAAAGAACTGTACTTCGGATATTCCAGGATCGGTCCTTCCATGTCGATACCGTTGATCGGATTGGGGCGGTCCAACACGATAAATTCTTTGTTGTTCTCTGCACATGTCTGCATAACATATGCCATTGTAGCGATATAGGTGTAGATTCGAGTCCCCACATCCTGGATATCGAATACTAACACATCGATGTTTTCAACCA
Source organism: uncultured Eubacteriales bacterium (assembly GCA_964540205.1). Taxonomy (GTDB): domain Bacteria; phylum Acidobacteriota; class Aminicenantia; order Aminicenantales; family Aminicenantaceae; genus WTAW01. Next base: position 2,379 of record CAZIMJ010000076.1, read on the forward strand.
TTGAAGGCTCGATAAGTTTACCCTCATCGACCGTGTCAAAGGACCGCATGGATTTGTCGATGTTCGCCAGCATGTCCGGATCGGCTTTCTGGGACTGGCCATAGAGGCTGAACACAGGGATATCGAGTTTTTCATCCCTGTTATAAGGGACGTATTCCCCGGCCTGTGCATCTCCTCGGACGCCGTGTTCGGGCCCATAGAGGGCAACAAGATGGATTTCAGAGGTTTTTGCAAAAAGGGTTATGGTACTGATGACGTTAGAATCTGTTCCAGTCGGGTTTGTGATCAGTCCCACCCGCTTGGACTTCACCAGATCCAGGTATTTTTCTAGAAAAACCTCTACACCCAGCTTTACAATTGATCGGTGTGTCATTTTAGTGGTCCAAATAGCCCCGTTTCGAGAATGCAGTCAGATCTATTCCTCGCATCTTAGAATTAATCACTTCATTTTTTCATACAAAGATCTCATAAAGGAGACGACATCAATGGGTTCCACTGTCGAAGGATCGCGGACTGCTCTCCACGTACCCTTTATCTCTTGTGGACCCCTATTCCATGTGGCTGTCCCCGTGATAACATCTCCCAGGACTTTTCCTTCGAAAAACATGGGGAGAACTTCCCCGCCTTTTTGAAGGTCCAGTTCAAACTGGACGTGACTGCCACTCAGCTTTGCATTTTTAATGTATTTACGAGATCCTTCTAAAATAACGGCCCCTACAACATACTGGTACACCTGTTCCAGTTGCATCGTGAATGGAGTTCTGTCTCGAAATTCAGTAATGGATAATTCCCACCGGCCGATAACGTTTGCAGGTACAATCCAGTGATAGACCCAGTGATGTCTTTCACCGATCACCACTACTGTTTTCTGATCCGCTATCCACTCGTTCATCCCGAAATCGTGGGAGATCACACGTGTTCCCGGTCTAAGCTCTGTGAGCAACTTTGGCCGCAACTGAAGGTTGAGCATGGGGAGAAGATATAGAGTGACAACAGTGGCTTCGCGAATATCAGTCTGAAAGAGGTCTTGTTCTAGAAATTGAACCAAGTGATCCACTCCAACTTCGGATGCGTTTTGTCTGCTTTCCTTGATACGTTGAGGATCGATGTCTATCCCGACACCACGGGAGCCCACTTTTTGAGCTGCCAGTATGATGATGCGGCCGTCTCCACATCCGAGGTCATAGATCAGGTCATCCTTGTGGATATCCCCCACACGGAGCATTTCCTCAACCACTCGATTGGGCGTAGGAACGAAGATCACATCGGGCTGTTTGGTCTGCCATCCATCCGCGTTCAGGCAACCCAACACAGCCAGGATCACAAAAAGGAATCTTCGCTTCTTCATTGAGTGCACGGCCTATAGGAGCTTTAAATCTCGATCTAAATGATTACTAATTGCTGGCGAGCTGCACATCCACCCAAAAATCATATTTTTTAGGAGATTGCCGTCCTCTTGAGGACCCGGATTGTAAGCGCCGCTCTCCTGTTTGTCCTCCAGATTTGGCATCATCGGGCATCTCTCCCTCAGTACGGCCATGCAACCGATTCATGCGTGCCTGCTTCATAGCCTCTGTCATTCCGCCCCATTCGAATCCAACTTTTATCTGTTTTCCTGCCTCGGTGCTGATACCAGGTGCCAACTCGGCGACTCTAACCAGGGGGACAGCAAATTCAAAAGCTACGTTTTTTTCTTGATCCTGATGGATTCTGTATACCGCAGGTTTGGCATCCGCAGGAGCTTCTGGAGCGTTTTCTTTAGCCTTTTTATTGATAACATCGAAATCGAAAATGACATAGTTGGGATTAGCAAGAATATTGCTTTTGTCTGCATCGGGAAGAGGACCTTTTTGTTTTTCCAGCATAGTGATATACTTTTGGGCAGAAATTCTTTTTTGGATGAAATTTATCCCATAATCCTTCTTCTTTTTACCCTCGAGATTGAAGTAGATAGTCATTCCTGTTTGATTGATCGAACTCAAATATAGGCGATCTTTAAAAATAAAAAAAACGTAGAGATAATCTACGTCGTTCATGAAAGCATAATCAACCTGGACTTTCTTTTCAAAAGTCAGAACCACTCCTTGCCAATCGACATTTGTGCCATCAATGCGTAATGGTGAAAGACACCATGTGCTGGTAACGATTTTGTCTTTTGCTACTCCAACTGTAAAGATAACTCCCACGGCAATCACAATCAAAAAGAATTTCGTCGTTTTTCTCATTTTTGCCTCCATGATATCCAGGAAATTACACCTCACTTTTATTGATGATACATTATAACAAATCTTCCCGATGGAGTGAATTCCAGTGTATAAGAGCCTTTCATCTCCGAGTTTTAAACATGAGATTTTCGTATAAGATATAAAGAGGATGAAAAATTAGCTGATTATTGAAATATTGGAATGAATTAACAACTCGACAAAATAAATAATGGCTCCTCGGGTAGGACTCGAACCTACAACCTAGTGGTTACAAGAACCCCAGAATTTCTCCTGGGCTTGGACTATCTCATCACCCGCTTCGGTAGACCGAAGGGAGGGTGTCGGGCGCTTCCCTCAAGCTATGCTCAGGGTACGAGCTCTCGCTCTAGTCTCTGCACCTTCCCTGACTTTTTCAACACCGCCAGGGCTTGGCTCAGGATTACCATTTTCCGTGACATGCGGAAGGAAGGCTTCCCTGAGTTCACCCGATTTTTCAACCACGATTTCTCGTGGAAGCTGCAATTTATTACAGCCACCCGCTCTGCCAATTGAGCTACCGAGGAGCAGATCCATTAATTTAGCAAAAATTGGGAAGAATATCAATCAAAAACGATAGCCGGCTTGTTTGATCTTTTTCCGGTAGTCGTCACCCTCCATCTCCACGATCTTGCACATCTCGTAGAGCCTAGACCGGAGGCGCACGCCTATCCTATCCACCAGCGAATCCCCTTTCCTTTTAAAAAATGATTCCCTGTTGTCTTCCTCTTCTTCCTCTTGATCGAGATAATTGGATGTGAAGATGGTCAGCTTTTTATTGTTGTAACGGTTGTTGATGATATAAAAGATCGTCTCTTCAACCCAAGCTGTCGTCCTTTTGGCACCCAACTCATCCAGAACCAGAACTTCCTTATCGAAGATCTGAGAAAATATATCCGAATCAGATAAAGGGGAATCCGGGGAGTAGGTACTCTGTATCTTTCGAATCAGGTCTCGAAAGTCTATAAAATAGCATCGCGCTTTTTTCTCTTTGATCAATTCTTGAATTGTGGCAATGGCCAAATGAGTCTTTCCCACACCGCAGGGCCCAATAAAGAGAAGCCCTACGTCCTGAACGGGATAATTTTTTACAAATTGTTTCGATATTTTCAGAGCATGCCGGTGCGAGTCGTTATGGATCTCAAAATTGTCAAAGCTGCATTGAGTGTATCTTCGCGGGATGTTTGATTGTTCAAGGAGGATATCCGCCTGTCTGTCTAAAAAACATTTGCAACGCTTGGCAACACTACGACCGTCAATGTTATCTATTAACCATCCAGTCCCCTGACAATGTTCACAATATAAATTATCCATCAGTTCAAGTAACCCCTGAGCTGTTGCACCTTGTGTGAATGAGAGAGCTTTCTCATCGCCTTTTTCTCGATCTGTCTGATCCTTTCTCTAGTCAGATCAAGTCTATTCCCAATCTCTTGAAGAGTGTGGGCCCGGTCATCTTCGAGTCCGAATCTTAATTTTAGCACAAGAGCCTCTTTATCATCCAATTCTTTAAGAATATTCCTGATCTGCTCCTCGATGGAGTTTTTTATGATCTGGTACTCGACAGAAGGTGTCAAGCTGTCCTTTATCCGGTCACCGACCTCCATATCATCATCGTAGTATTTATCGCTCAATGAGATATCCCGACTGCTCAATATCTCCCAGTCTTCGACGTTTTCTACTTTTGTCTTCAACCTTGCCGCCAGCTCTTCTCTTGTCGGATCTCGTTTGAATTCCTTTTTCATTTGGGAGCGTGTTTTTTTCATCTCTGAAATCTGATCAGAGAGTTTTTGTGGAAGGTGATAGATCCTTGAATACTTGGAGAGGGTATGGATCACAGCCTGTCTGATCCACCAAACGGCATAGGATATAAACTTGACGTTTTTCGAGGGATCAAACCTCTTTGCTGCCTCGATAAGCCCGAGATTTCCCTCATTGATCAGGTCGAGAAGACTCAGTCCCATACCTCTGTATTTCTTCACATAGGAAACAACAAAACGTAGATTCGATTCGGTCAGTTTTTTCAGAGCCTCTTTATCACCCTCTTGGATCCGTTTTCCCAATTCCTTTTCTTCTTTCGGCGTGAGGAGCGGAAATTTGGCAATCCTCTGGAGATATCGTTTCAAGTTTTTGAACTCGAGGGAGTCCTGATATCCTTTGGTCATTCCTGATCCTTATCTTCTCTTACGAACTTTACGATTTTCGCTGGTCTCATCTGAATGATAGCTTGATGGCGATACTCGAACTCGTCTTCTCTTCCTTCGAAGAACTCCTTTCGGACATATCCCAAAAACTCATTCACTTCGGCCTCGATCCGCTCTATCTTTTGCCGCATGTTCAACACAACTTCAACACCCGCAAGATTAATACCCAAATCCCGCGTAAGGTTGAGGATGATCTTCAGTTGTTTCAAATCATCATCGGAGTATAATCGTGTATTCCCTTCGCTTCGAGATGGCCTGAGCAATCCCTCCCGTTCGTACAGCCGCAGTGTTTGGGGATGGATATTAAACATCCTCGCAACGTTGCTGATATGATAATATTTTTTTGCCTCTTTTTCAGTAGCTTTCTTTGGATTATCCATGTCAACTCACTCCCAGTTTTTCTCTAGGATTTTGATGAGAAATCTCATCGATTTCTCTCATGAGTTCTCTTATTTTTTCATTGTCAGAGGGAGGAGGAACAATAGATACCTCGACAAACTGGTCGCCACATATTTTTTTACCTGCCTTGGGAGCTCCTTTGGACCTCAACCTGAATTTCTGACCGGATTTTGTTCCGGGAGGAACACGGATCGTTGTTTTGCCTTGAAGAGTGGGAACCTCGATCTTGGCACCTAGCGTCGCCTCAGAAATTGTGATCGGGACCTTGACATAGATGTTTGACCCTTGGCGTTTAAAGAAAGAATGGGGGTCAACCTCTATGCTGATGAACAGATTTCCATACGGCCCCCCACCTATGCCAGCATTTCCTTTCCCCTGGATCCGGACTTTTGAGCCCGTATCCACACCGGCAGGGATCCTTACATTGATTAGCTCGGTTTTTTGAGTGGCTCCTCTTCCATGGCAAGATGAGCACTCTTCTCCTGGGGAAACACCGCTCCCACCGCAAGCCTGACATACAGTTGCAAACCTCATTGCGCCTCGTTGCATCTGTGCTTGGCCAGATCCTTTGCAAACAGAACACATGCTCTGTCCACTGCGTTGCGTGTATCCCTTTCCGCCGCAACTCACACAGGCAACCATACGCGTGAGTTGAATACGCGTCTGTAATCCTTGTATGGCATCATTGAAGTTGATCTTCATCCTGTAGTGGAGGTCATCACCTCTGGCAACTTGAGGTTGTGCTTGCCTCGTTGCACCCGAGAAAGCATTCTCAAAAAAATTTCGGAATGACGATGATCCAAAATCAGAGAAATCAAATCCCTGAAAAGAACTTGAATAGGCTTGCTGTTGAGCTCCTCCTGGCGGGATATTGCCGACAAATCCGAATTGATCGTACTGGCTTCTTTTTTTAGAGTCGGAGAGAACAGAGTATGCCTCTTGAATCTCTTTGAATTTATTTTCTGCTGTCTTATCTCCGGGATTCAGGTCGGGGTGATATTTACGGGCGAGTTTTCGGTAGGCCTTTTTTATCTCAGATGTCGTGGCTTTCTTATTGACTCCTAAGATCTTGTAATAATCATCTGCCATTTAAAGCCTTCCCTACGTTTCTATACTCAATTCCCGCCAAAAGCGTTTTAAAAATAATACGCTTTCGATTTTAAGCTTCAGAGAGCAACAGTACTCCCTCCGTAACTTTTTTGGCGCAAGATACGCAATAGAAACGGAGTTACGGATGAGCACATACTGAAAACTTACTTTTTCTCTTTGTCCTCGTCCACAACTTCCGCGTCAATGATCTCTGCTTCCTCCTCAGTGCCTGCATGTTGCCCGCCAGCTTCCGCTCCAGCCGTACCCTGGGAAGCTTCCTGTGCACCCGCTGCTTGATGAGCTTGCTGCTGAGTAGCCTGCTGATACATCATCTCCGAGAGTTTATGGGACGCTTGAGAAAGAGCTTCCATTGCCTGTTTGATCTGATCGATGTTTTCGCTCTCTATAGACTTTTTTGTGTTGTCGATCTCCGTTTGGATGTGTTTGGCGTCTTCTTCAGAAATTTTGTCTTTGTTTTCCCGAAGGAGCTTTTCCAGGCTGTATACTAACTGATCGGCGTGATTTTTAGCGTCGATGAGTTCTCTTCTTTTTTTATCCTCATCTGAATGAACATCCGCATCTTTCACCATACGGTCTATCTCTTGATCATCAAGTCCGCTATGACCCGTGATCGTGATCTCCTGTTGTTTTCCAGTACCCATATCTTTGGCAGATACGTGGAGAATTCCATTCGCATCCATATCAAAAGTCACTTCAATTTTGGGTATGCCCCGAGGCGCCGGAGGAATTCCATCCAGATGAAAACGGCCGAGAGATCTGTTCGCGCTGGCCATCTCTCTTTCGCCCTGTAGGACGTGGATCTCAACGCTAGGTTGATTGTCAGATGCGGTTGAGAATATCTCCTGTTTTTTCGTTGGAATCGTAGTATTCCTTGAGATCATTTTGGTGAAAACACCACCTAGTGTCTCAATACCTAGGGTGAGCGGTGTAACATCTAAAAGAAGGACATCTTTCACATCACCCGATAACACGGCACCCTGAATGGCTGCACCGGCAGCAACCACTTCGTCAGGATTGACACCCTTATGAGGCTCTTTACCGAAAAGCTCCTTGACCAATTCTTGAACCTTAGGAATCCGTGTCGATCCTCCAACCAAAATCACCTCTTCAATATCTCCCGCCTCGAGCCCTGCATCTTTAATGGCTTGTTTGCAAGGTTTATGTGTTCGCTGAATGATATCATCCATAAGCTGTTCGAGCTTGGACCGCGAGAGTTTGATCAAAAGATGTTTTGGACCAGATGCATCCGCAGTGATGAAGGGCAAATTGATCTCAGTCTCCATAGTTGTGGAGAGTTCGATTTTTGCCTTTTCCGCAGATTCTTTCAAACGTTGGAGTGCCATCTTGTCCTTAGAGAGGTTGATTCCCGTATCTTTTTTGAATTCGGATACCAACCAGTCTTGGACTTTTTGGTCGATGTCATCTCCACCGAGGTGTGTGTCACCGTTGGTTGATTTAACTTCAACGATGCCTTCACCCACTTCAAGAATGGATATATCGAAGGTGCCGCCTCCAAAATCATACACAGCAATGGTCTGATCCTTCTTCTTATCCAGGCCATAAGCAAGAGCGGCAGCAGTGGGCTCATTAACAATACGCTCTACCTGTAAACCGGCTATCTTGCCAGCATCCTTGGTTGCTTTTCTTTGACTATCATTAAAATAGGCAGGTACAGTAATGACTGCCTTTTCGACCTTTTCTCCGAGATAATCCTCTGCGGCCTTTTTAAGCTTTTGCAAAATCATAGCCGCAATCTCCGGAGGGGCATACTTTTTTCCCAGAGCTTCTATCCTAACATCTCCATTTGCAGCTCCGTTCACTTTAAATGGGACTTGTTTGATCTCATCAGGGACCTCATTAAAACGTCGGCCCATAAATCTTTTGATCGAATAGATCGTATTTTCTGGGTTGGTTACTCTTTGTCTTTTTGCGACTTGACCAACCAAGCGTTCGCCTTTCTCGGTGAAAGCGACGACAGAAGGAGTTGTCCGTCCGCCTTCTTCATTCTGGATGATTTTGGGTTTATCTCCTTCTGTTACAGCGACAACAGAATTTGTTGTCCCCAAGTCAATTCCTATTGTTTTCGACATAATTTCCTCCAAATAAAAAATAAATTCGATTTATAACACATATAATATAATACTTGAGTGTATTATTGTCAAGTATATTTTATAATAATATTATTATATTTATATCGTACAACAGAGTTATATGGAGTTTTATTTACTTGGATTATTCACGGAGCGAGGCCAACCCACTCCACCCTAACAATAATGTGGAGAAAGTGGCTCATGAAGCTGTAGTGAGAACTGCCGCGAGTGAACTACAACGAAGCCGATGCTGTGAGACCTGTTCACCCGAAGGGTAAAAGATGCTGACAATAAGATATTGAATGCTTTTTAAATCTAAATGTGTCAACAGCTTTTATGAATAATTCAGGTAAAGAAGTGATGTTTTTAATAAAAATTTAGGATCATGAATTCAAAGAAATCCAAGTTATGCATCCGGGTCGAGGATGAAATTCTGTTTCATCATGAACTGGACCTGATCACGAGCCTTCTTGATTATCTTTTCTGCCTGTTTAAGTCTCTCCTCTGCAGTTGCCTCGATACGGGCGACACCCTGCTCGATACCCTTAGTCCCAACAGCGACTGCTTCTCTCGGAAAGACCTCCCACTCATCCATGTTTGGAATGATGTAGTCGTCATGAATTCCATTATCTTCTGCAACTTTTGCCAATTCTCGAGCAGCTTCAATACACATCTCGTCCGTAATATGTGTAGCGCGGATGTCCAGCGCTCCCCTGAATATTCCCGGAAAACCCAGAGAATTGTTGACCTGATTGGGGAAATCAGAACGTCCTGTAGCAACGATCCGCGCTCCGGCTTCTTTTGCCTCCCACGGCCAAATTTCAGGAATGGGATTTGCTGAGGCAAACACGATGGCATCATCGGCCATATTCTTTACCCATTCTTGCTTTATGACTCCAGGGCCTGGTTTAGACGCGGACAGGAGGACATCTGCTCCCTCCAAGGCTTGAGGACTGTCACCTTTTACGCCTCTGATGTTTGTCGTCTCGCAGATGTGCCACTTTTCCTTGTACTTCTCCTGAAGGGTCTTTCTGTCTTCTCTGTCCCTGTGCAAGATCCCTTTAGAATCCACAGCAATGATATTCTCGGGATTCACGCCCGCCTTAACGATAAGTCTGGAGATGGCAATATTTGCAGCCCCTGCACCGATCATCGCAATCCTAATCTCCCCGAAGGTTTTGTTTACGATCTTCAAAGCGTTGATCAGTCCGGCAACAGTCACACACGCCGTCCCCTGTTGGTCATCATGCCACACGGGAATCTCAGTTTCTTTCCTCAGTGTATCCAGAATATAAAAACATTTGGGATGGGCGATATCTTCGAGATTGACACCTCCAAATGTGGGTTGGATCCACTTGACGGCTTTGATGATCTCCTCTGGATCTTTTGTCCCGAGGCAGATAGGAAAGGCATCCACGCCACCCAAGTACTTGTAAAGCAGCGCTTTCCCCTCCATGACGGGCAAGCTCGCCTCGGGTCCGATATCTCCGAGACCCAAAACTCTGGTCCCATCTGACACGACAGCCACAAAATTCCCCTTGTTTGTAAACTCATAGGCTTTTTCCTTGTCTTTGTAGATCTCATTGCAAGGGGAGGCTACCCCTGGGGTGTACCAGATAGCAAAATCATGAAAATCTCTAATGCGACATTTGGGTATGACTTCAATTTTTCCCTTATAAAACGGATGGAGGCGCATCGCATCTTTGGAAGGCTGTTCAGTTTTGGCCAACAACTCTTCCACAGTGACTTCTTTCATTATTGCTCCTTTTTTTGGCATTGTCTTCGAAAAAAAACAACGTCACCAAAAAATATGAAATATGATCTTAAAAATGTAATTATAAACCTATACAACCTCATGTCAACTCTATTCTGAAAAACAACCGATAAAATCATCTTCTTAAAAATTATCCTCTCTTTCTTGAGATTTTTTCAGACCCAATTTCATGGACCGACACCTCGAACCTACAATACCCTCATTTCGTTAAGAGATTAAAATGATTAAGATCGTTTCTCGATCTGTCTGTAGGGGGAACGGACCCAACTTAAGAGGAAGTGGATCGACCCGAATTATCGGTGTAGGAAACAGCGTTCGCTCTCCTGTTCGTCAGGTCTTTTGGTGACGATCATAGCGATATTATGGGCATTTGCACTCTCAATAACATCGAGATCTCTGATAGAACCCAAAGGGTAGATTATTGCGGTAATGCCATTCTTTGCTGCCAGTTCAACAACATCCGGAAAAGGCATGAAAGCATCCGAAGCCATAACACACCCTTTGGAGCCATACCCCCTATGAGATAACCGAATGGCATCTTCGGCCGCATCGATCCGGCTTCTCTGACCCGATCCTATTCCATGGACTTTGTCTCGAGTCCCGATCACGATAGCGTTGGAGCGTGTAAAACATGCCACTGTCCAATTGAAGATGGCTGCCTCCAATTCCTCAATGCTCGCTTTTCTCTCTGAAACAACATCCACAGAATCAGGAGAAACGATCCTCGAGTCGAAACGCTCCTGGATGAGGAGGCCTCCAGCGACTCGCTTGAATTCGATCTTATGATCCTTTGAAGAGGCCTCGAGCGTATCTCCCATTTCCACAACCCGCAGCACCTTCCTTGTAGATAAGACCTCGAGTGCTTCCTGCGAAAAACTAGGAGCATACACAACCTCAACATTTCTCCCCTTCTCGACGATCTTTAATGCCGTGTCCTTATCGAGAGTGGCATTGAATACATCGACACTGCCAAAGTTCGACAGAGGGTCGCTATTCCAAGCTTTCTCGAAAACATCAGCAGGATCTCCCTCCATGGCGACTCCACTGGGCATCTCATGCTTGATTAGAGCACAGATATTCTTTCCGGGGTATATATCGGTGAGTTTTTTGATGAGCCTTTGACCCAAGTCCATATCGCCGACATTGATATAACCCAGTCCCTTGGTCCCCTCCTGGATGACCTTCAGAGAAGACATATTAGGTCCGGATGCACCTTCTTCCTGGTAGAAGGCTGCCGGGTATCCGGGATTCTCCCCATATCGCATCGACATTTTCTTCCTGAATGTGATGTTCCCAAGTGCTATGGTCTCGGAGAATTGCTCTGCCACCTTAGTCCTGTATTGGGCGCGGGTTATTTTGTCGATCTTACTCATTTTGTTTTATCTCCGATCTGTTTATCACAGATATATTTAAATCAGGCGCTGCTTGCTCTCTTGAAAATACACATATCACCGCCACCCTGAAATCCTGGTCTTGTTTTTTGGGTCTCAATGCGGAATAGACAGCTTCGGCTGTCTCTTTTGCTGTATCATAAGTCAATCTGACATCCTCGGGCTCCCCCTTGAAAGATGGGAGAGGATCTCTGTTCTCTCCAGAATAAGTAGAGATCATTTTCCCTTCTCCAGGAAGCATGGGCACTCTGAAATAGTATTTTGAGGCCGAGCTGTCTTCGGCTCTTTTTATGATGCTTAAAGCCGCCATTCCATCAGAGAGAACACATCCGCTGATCCTGGGTGTAAAGGAGGGGGCGTCGGGCTCATATTCCCAGTGATGCAGCGCAGAGGATAGGATGTCCGTAGGATCAAGGCCTGGAGAGAGATGGGCTTGGATATCCATGGTCTGTTTCCCGTTGCTGACTACTAGACCCTGCCCAAAAAGAATGGCCGGATAGATGAGCAAATCTCTGTTTCGCTCTCTCAGGATCTTCTCGTCAGTAGGTTTAACCCAGGCTCCTTCCGTCGTAAGATCTATCCTTCTGGCCTGACTTGAGGGAGACCTTCCTGTGATGGCATACACGATAATAGCATTTTCGTCCGATAAATCTCTCCCGATTATGATGAGTCTTCCGGGATATTCTTTATCTCTCAGATTGGAAAAATCATTACTCATGAGGATACGCTCAGTTCATCAAGATTGTATAGATATCATAGGACATATACGAAGTCAAAATCAAAATCATCCCGATTATTTTTCCCGTTTGTGATATCATTGTTTTTGACCTTATGAAGGGCAATAGATTAGGAAGGAAGGCATTTCATGGAAAATTTCTTTGTCCCCGAAAAAGCGTATAAAAACCTGAATTTTTTAAATTCAAGGGATGCTCGTGTCATAAGGATTTTAAGTGAATACCTAGAACCCTTGCAGAGAATGAGACATCTCAAAGTGAACAGCACAGTTTTGTTTCTTGGCTCGTCTAGAGCGGACCCAAACAAGAAAGACAGTGTTCTTGGAAAATATTATTGGGAAGCCGAGGAGTTAGCTTTCCAATTGGCTAGGTGGGCGATAAAACTTAAGGCCAAAGGGAAAAATTTCGTTTTATGTACGGGGGGAGGTCCGGGCATAATGGAGGCCGCCAACAGAGGTGCTTCTCGAGCGGGCGGAAAGTCTATCGGCATGAACATCTCTTTGCCTCATGAACAGTTCCCCAATCCCTATATCTCCCCTGAACTTTCGTTCCTGTTCCACTATTTTTTCATGCGGAAATTTTGGCTTGTCTATCAAGCCAAAGCTGTGATTGCCTTCCCGGGCGGATATGGCACTTTGGATGAGATCTTCGAGACCCTGACTCTAGTCCAAACAGAAAAAATGCAAAAAAAAGTCTTTCCCATTTGTCTTTATGGTGAAAAATATTGGAGAGAGGTCGTGAATTTTGAAGCACTCTTGGAACACGATGCAATATCACCCGAAGATATCCATTTTTTCCAGTACTGCTCAAATCCCAAAGAAACTTTTTTGTTTCTGAAAGAAAAGCTTGAAACTCTTTTGTGATGTAAGAAGTAAAACGTAAAAAGTTAAAAGTTATACACTGAGTGGATGACAGCACATTGCTTACGGATAAAAGCACCCCTCATAATCTTCATTACAGTGCTCCTGATGTATTCGTGCTCCAGCCTCCCACAAAAAGAATCGTCGAATGTGCAGACAGGTCTCGCATCATGGTACGGGCCAAATTTTCATGGCAAGACCACTTCCAGCAGAGAGATTTACAATATGTATGACATGACGGCAGCTCATCGATCTCTTCCTTTTGGCACTTATGTCATGGTGACGAATATGAATAACGGCAAATCGGTAAAGGTTAAGATCAACGACCGAGGCCCGTTTGTGGAAGGGCGGATCATCGACCTCTCCTTTGCTGCTGCGCAAGTGTTGTACGCCGTCGGTCCTGGTGTCATTCCCGTGAAAATCGAAATATTAGCGGATGAGTCGCCGCCAAAATCCTCACAGAGATACGCCGTACAGGTGGGATCATTTGCAAATAAAGAAAATGCCAGGTCTCTCAAAAAGAAGCTCAAGAATACGTTTCGAAATGTTTATGTGTCCTCGTTCCAGACACCCACACAGACCTTCTACAGAGTGAGGATCAAAGCCACAGATAGAGATGATGCCGAATCGATCACACGAAGGCTCAACAAGGAAGGCCATGTGGCTTTTATCGTTGAAGAGTTTTAAGACAATTCAAACGGGTCTGGAATTTGCATTTTTAAGAGCTTGAGAATAAGCTGTCGTTTCTGACCAATAAAGTCGACCTATCCAAAAAATGTCCAAAAGGATTCTCTTTTCCGCTTCGATCTTCCATGGGCTCAACGATGCAGCCACAGTCACTGTGCCCATGATCTTTCCCCTTCTGTATAGCCAGCAGTCTATCATCACCAAGTATGCCCACATCGGTATTCTTTCAAATCTGGGACTGATGGTGACTCTTGTCTGTCAGCTCATCATCGCGCATTACGCCCACAAATACGAATACAGACATATGCTCCTGATCAGCCTTGCAGGAATCTCTCTCTCCCTTGTTCTGATAACATTCTCCTGGTCATTTGTTACATTGCTGATGTTTTATCTCGTGATGCGCATCTTTGCCAGTTTTTACCATTCGGTGGGTGTCGCGACTGTTTCCATGTCACATCCGGACAAGGCTTTGGATTTTGCCATGGGCGTTCAAAGCGGTTCGGGCAATATCGGTCTGTTTTTTGCTTTTATGGCGACCGGATTTATCGCTCAGAGCTTCGGGTGGCGAACACCTCTTCTCGCACTTGCGGCCATCTTATTTGTTTTGGGGACGATAAGTTTTCTTGCCGTCAAAAAGACATTGACAATGAATCAAGACGTCCAGCCTCCGGACTCTCCTTCTTGGAAACAGGCTATAAATGAAACCTCAGAGTATTTTCCCGGTTTCTTTTTCGGAGGTGCATGCTGGGGAACTACGGTTTTCTATGCCCCCTCTCTTTTTCATCACAAATTTCATATCTCGTTGGGTAAGACGGGGCTGTGCCTCGCCCTTTGGATCGCCATAGGTGCAGTGATGCCTTACCTCCTAGGCTACCTGAGTCAAAAAATCGGCCGGCGGAAAATCATTCTGTTCGGCTTTTTAGGATCAACGCTTTTTCTAGGACTTCTCGGCCTATCACCCGTGAAAGAACTCGCTCTGGTCAGCCTCGTTCTCTTTGGCGCGTTTCTCTTTATGATCTACCCTGCCCTCCAATCTGTTGTGGGAAGCAGAGTGTCGGCTGGCATTCAAACTCAGGCATTCAGTATTGTCGCCAACGTTCAGATGTTCGCTGGTGCAGTCGTTAGTTTCATGGCAGGTTTTCTTTCAGATGCAATGGGGATCAACTCTCCCTTTATCTTTGTCGCAATTATGGGCATATTCACAACGGCTTATTTCATCCCTAGAAAACGATCTCTTTAGCCGACTCTCTTTATCAAAATTCGATCAGCCCTATCGTGTGGAGGTCTTGGACAAAGTGAAGGACAAACTCAACATCTGTCTCCTCAAATTCACAGGATACGGTGATACCGGGAAATTTTCGATACCATATCCCAGGCTCTCTCTCCAGAGACTTCATTCTGAATCGACTTGAGCAATTTCTCATCCACAACAGATGGGGACTCCTGTGCGAACGTGCCTATCTGAGATATCAAGAACACAGCTAAAAATACAAGAATGAATCGTCTGAGCACCATGGTCTTCTCCTTGTTCAGACTAGAGGATCATTGCAAATTTGGTTTTATGACTGTTCCGGGCAGCTTGTGAGTCCAATCACCCTTATCCAGAACCATCTCCCCGTTGATGAAGAGATATTCGACGCCTTTACAATATTGATGAGGATTGGATATGGATGTTCTTGTCTCTATGTTTTCCAGGTCAAAGATGGCGATGTCAGCCTTGTATCCCTCTTTGATCCAGCCACGGTCTTGCCAGTTCATGATATCTGCGGCGAGAGATGTTTGGGACCGAATGACATGGGGGACGGAGACGGCCTTTCTCTGTGTGGCATATTTTTTTATCTTGTGGAGAAATGTGGAATAGGAGCGTATGTGAGTCAGCCCGATCCCGTAGTATGGGGCAACCCCATCACTCCCTGTCCCGACATAGCTTTTTTTCATGATGTATTCGATATCCCCTTCGCACATCTGTAAAGGGACGATTTTCGCTCCCATGAGTTCCAGCTCGATTGCGGCATCTGCAATGGATATCCCCTTGATATCGGCTACTTGTTTGATGGATTTTCCTTCTAAGTTTTTCTCCACACAGATTCCCACAATGAACCTATCGGCCCCTATGAGGTTCTCGATGTATTCTGTGATTTGGCTGCGGATCATTGCGGCTTCTTTTGGATCTTTCATTCGTTCCAGAAAGTGCATCCTCGATCTATCATTTTCAGGGCCCGAAAAATCCCCGGTGCTGATCAGGCTCCGACCCACCAACTCGACAAGTCTTTGTCGAGACAGCTTATCGAGATACTGTTTATGATGTTCATTGAGTGGAACGTAGGGCGTGATCTTTGTGTAAAGGTCTATCAATTGTGCATCTCTGAGATGATCGAAGATCATGTTGATATCTGATGAGGAAAGCCTCGGAACCTCTCTATCCCCTACCCATACCGAACGGGGAATCGGACTCCTGTAAGGATTCCCGTTGGCAAATTGATAGGGATATTGATCTGCTGTTATGGTTAATCCTTCAGCATTGGCTTGTTCTATGAGTACGCACGCATCCTTGACAAGCCCCCAATTTGACTTTCCCATCACTTTGAGATGGGATATGTGTGTGGGTACATTTGCTTTTTTGGATATCTCGATCGCCTCTGTTACCGCGTTGAGGAGTCTGTTTCTTTCATCACGAATGTGAGTGTGATAAATACCTTTGTACGGCGCAACGATTTTAACGAGCTCGATAACCTCATCTGTTTCAGAATATCGGCCGGGCAGATAGATCAAGCCCGTGGATATCCCATGAGCACCTTGATCCATAGCTTCTTTGACCAGCGCTTTCATTTCTTCCAGCTCTTCAGGAGTGGGAGCTCTGTTTTCCATCCCCATAACGATCTGCCTGACTGTTCCATGCCCGATCAGCAAGGCGGCATTGGGAGCGATCCCCTCTTCTGTCCATCTCTTGATCTGGTCTTCCGCTTTTTCTACGATGGGCCAGGCGCTTCCCCCACATTGTCCGACAACAACAGAGG
>CAZIMJ010000077.1:0-13486 GCA_964540205.1 uncultured Eubacteriales bacterium
CTTTTTTAAAATCTCCTGTCTTAGTGTAAGCTAATCCCAACTGGTAATAGGAGGGAGAGAAATTTGGATCTAATTTTATAGATTTCTCGAATGACTGGGTGGCCTGTTCAGTTCTGTCATCTCTGTAGTGAACAATTCCAAGATTGTAATGAGTTTTTGGGTTGTCTGGCTGAATTTCCACGGCTCTGGAGAAATTCGGTGCTTCCTCAGGCAACTGTTGTTACTTGATCGAATACGTTAAGCAAGCTATTATTTCCAAACAAGTTAAGCACAAATTTGTAGCTAGGAATATGTCCTATGAAGTATAAGCCCGTAAAGGATCGCTGCTGCCAGAATGAAAAATGTCAGGATCATGGCAAGTTTGGGACGGGGAATATCACCCGCCATTCGAAGTATAAAACGAGACAAGGAAGACGCCGGCGCTATCTCTGTAAGACCTGTAAAATGACTTTCTGTTCAACAAAGAGAACACCATGCTATCGTCTCCACAAATCTCGCTCGGACTTCGATGAGGTGGTTCAAATGACCGTTGAAGGAGTCGGAGTTTCATCAATCTCGCGGATCAAGCGCTATGCCTGGAATACGATTGCCAGCTGGCAATATCTAGCGTGTCAAGCAGCTGGTGAGTATAACAACAAGAAACTCAACAACATTAAATTAATTGAACTTCAGGCTGATGAAATCCGAACCTTCGCAGGAACAAAGAAAAAGCCTATGTGGATTTTCGCTGCAATCGAAGTCTGGTCCCGAATGTGGATTTCCAAAGTTGTAGGCAACCGCAATTACCGCAATATTAAAATACTTCTAGATCAGGTGATCGATGCTTGCCAGATTGTTAACCCATTCATCTTCACGACCGATGGTTTTGAGCCTTATTCTTGGGCTGCTAAAAGCCTTTTGGATTCTATTTGTTTATATGCGCAAGTTATTAAGAAACGAAGGAAGAATCGTGTCATCAAAGTAGAACGGCGATTAATCATTGGCACCAAACAAAAGATGGAACAACTCCTTTTTGAATCAGAAGATTCCTTGACAATCAACACCTCATTCATAGAGCGACTTAATCTTACGATCCGCCAGGGCTGTGCGTATTTGGAGCGCCGGACAGCCTGTCATTCCAGGCGTAAAGATCTTCTTGCTAACAACCTTGCTCTCCAAATGTGTTATTATAATTTTGTTCGGCTGCATTCAGCCTTAAAATTTGGGGATGAAACACGGACACCTGCGATGCAAGCCGGATTGGTTAAAAAACAACTCAGCTTTCGGGAAATCTTCACGACAATGGCAATCCTTTTTTGGTGGATTTCCATGTTATTGGGAAATCGGACCCGAGTAAAGGAGTTTTCGTGGCTTCCCGCTCAGTAACAACAGTTACCTGAGCAAGCACCATAAATTCTGATTGGAAATGACATCTTTAAGTAAGGAGATGGGAGAATGAAACTCAAGCCACAGATTTTTCTGCTAGTTATTTTTATCCACTTTTTAATCGCTTGTGGACCCGGCCAGAGGACGGAAAGCACGATGGCTTTTACTGTCTCGATGGAACAGCCACACACACACTATTTCCATGTCATCCTCCGGTGTCAGGGACTCGAGAGTGAAACTCAGGATTTCAAACTTCCGGTCTGGACGCCTGGCTATTATTTAATCATGGATTATCCTAAAATCGTGCTGAATTTTCACGCAGAGGATGGGAACGGAAATGAACTGGAATGGGCCAAAACGACAAAAAATACATGGCAGGTTAAGTGCGCGAAGGCGGAAGTGATAACAGTAAGCTATGATGTCTATGCTTTTTCCCGCTCTGTGGCTGAAAGCTTCCTCGACGATGCTAGGGCTTTCATTTGCCCGACCGGCGTTTTTATGTTTGTGGATGGACATCTGAGTCATCCTGTGTCCGTCACTTTCCGGTTGAATGATACGCAGGACCAAATTTCAACTGGTCTTGATCCCGTCGAAGGAATGCCTGACACGTTTTCCGCACCAGACTTCAATATACTGTACGACTGCCCAGTGCTTATCGGAACCCAGGAGATTATCCGCTTCGACGTCCAAGGGATTCCTCATGTTATCGCCATCGAGGACCTTGGAGAATTTGACCGCGAAAAATTTACGGCCGACATAAAGAGGGTATGCGAGGGGGCAGTCCAGCTTTTCGACCACATCCCTTTCAAACATTACACGTTTATCATGATGGAAAGCGGCGGAGGGGGCCTCGAGCACCTGAATTCCATGGCCGTTTTCTACAATCCATCCAGTTGGGTCAGCCCAAGCGGATACACTCGCTGGTTGGCCTTTATCGCTCACGAATACTACCACCTCTACAATGTCAAACGGATCCGGCCCATAACTTTGGGGCCTTTCGATTACGACCGTGAAAACTACACGAATCTGCTCTGGGTCTCAGAAGGATTTACCGTTTATTACGAATATATCATTCTCAGGCGGGCCGGACTCCTGACCAGGGAGGAGTTTTTCGACCGGGTGCGGGGATTTATAGCCGGCTACGAGAACCGTCCAGGACGTCTCTTTCAATCGGCAGAGGATGCCAGTTTTAATACCTGGATGCAGTTTTTCGGCCGTAATGAAAACAGCGCTAATACAACTATCTCCTATTACGACAAAGGCGCAGCACTTGGCCTCCTGCTCGACCTGAAAATCCGGCATGAGACAGAAAATCGAGTGTCCCTGGACGATGTGATGCGGTCTCTTTACCAGAAATACTACCAAAAAGAAAAGAGGGGGTTTACGGACGCGGAATTTCGCCAGGAATGTGAGAACGCTGCCGGCTGTCCCCTGCCCGAGATCTTCGATGTCTATGTGCGTACTGTACAGGTAATCGACTATCCAAAATACTTTGCCTATGCCGGCCTCGAGATCGATGTGACTCCCCGAGAGGAGCCTGGTGTTTTTTTTGGAGCGACGACACGGGAACAGGGAGGAAGACTGACAATTGCGACCGTGGAGTGGGATTCGCCTGCCTGGCACGGAGGTCTAAGTGCCCGAGACGAGATTATATCTGTGGACGGTCTCAAGGCCATAGCAAAATCATTGGAAGAAATTCTCGATTCAAAAAAACCAGGAGATAAACTTAAAGTTTCAATCTTACGGCGCGGCCGGAACCAAGATTTCGAAATTTTTTTAAAACAAAGGTTGGAGAGGAGCTTCAAAATCCAATCCCTTTCCAGGCCAGATCCGCTGCAGTCAAAGATTCTCGAAGACTGGCTAAGGAACCATTGAAAGAAAAACAGACTGTACGTCTTCAAGATGCTGTACAGGCGATCTCACTTTTTAATCAAGCAGGGATATTCACCTATCTGAACGCTTGTTTGACGAAAGAATGCGAAAAGCAATCCCTCGTCCCGTTCATAAGGCATGTCCATCGAATCTTCTTTCTGAGAAAATAAAGGACGGAGGAAGTGATCTCCCTATCCCATTTCATGATAATAAAGATGAATGGCTGAGCTTGTTGAATTAACAGTAAAAGTCAAAGGATACCTTGTTTCTGCTTAAGGTTCATTAGAACAGGAGAAATAACCTCCGTCTTTGAATCATCAAAAAAGGGAGAACAATTCCCCAGTTAAAGAAGAATCATCACATTTCGATGAATTGACAAGGGGAGATAACGAATGGGAGGATTGGTAGCGGGGGCTGGATTTGAACCAGCGACCTCCGGGTTATGAGCCCGACGAGCTAGCTGTGCCTATATTTGGAGATGGCAGCATGGATACAACATGATATAAATGCTTGTCGCTTCGGTGCCCAAGTACTTGACATTTACAACAAGATTCATTTTAAATTAATAATCTGTAATTCTAAGTCCTTTTGCGGCTTATCGACAGCGTTATACACGAACGTTATATCCCATGATAAAAATAAGGACATGATATGAAAAAATTACTTTTTAAGTTGTTGAAAATATTTGGGATTACTCTACTCATTTTATTAACTGGAATTATAATTCTTATATTTTTTACTGGGCCAAAATTACCAGATAATACTGATACGATTATTGATAATGTTATAAACTCTGAGCTTCCTGAATTTGTAAAAGGAAAATCTGGATATGTAGTCTCTGATAATTATAAGATATGGTATGAGTCAATTACACCAAAAGATTCTAATAAAGGGGCAATATTATTATTCATGGGGATGGCGACTGATGCATTGGGGTGGCCACAAACATTTATTGATAAATTGGCTGATTCTGGTTATCAAGTCATTCGGTATGACTATAGAGGGACAGGACTGTCTGATTGGATTGAAGACTGGCAACAAAAACCGTATTCAGTAGCAGATTTAGCAAAAGATGCAGAAACAATTCTCGATACATTAAGAATTCGAGAAGCTCATTTGATTGGATTATCGTTAGGCGGTATGGTTGCTCAAAATTTTGCAATTGAGAATCCAGACAAGACCTTATCTTTGACATCAATAATGTCTTCCGGAAATATTTTGGACAAAGAGTTACCAAAAACATCTAACAGTCTAGTATTTGATTTTACGAAAATTGGTATTAAGTATGGAATATTTCAGAGTGAAAAGAACACAATAAAATTAATGTTAGCGGCAAAAGTGATTCTTCGCGGAGATGCACAATATGACATCGATGTACAAAGAACAGCTGAACAAGTCCTTTATAATTTAAGGAACCGAAAAGGCTACAATCCAGATGCATCAAGACAGCATGATGAAGTTGTAAAACTATCGGTTTTTCGTTATGAGAAGTTGAAAGATTTAAAAATCCCAGTATTGATCATGCATGGAATAAATGACCCATTGGTATCCATTGAACACAGCAAAAAATTAGCATCAGTAATCCCACATGCTAAGACAAAATGGTTTAATAATATGGGGCATGATTTACCCCCAAACTTGATTGATTCGATTAGTAAAGAGATTATTTCAAATATTACTATGGAAACTGATAAATAGCCGCAGCACACAACAAGGCAATTAAGCCGACACAAGGGCGGTGTTTGATGGAAATAGGCTGTAAAATGAAGTAACTTGTTTGTGATTAACTCACAACAGTAAAAAGAGGAGCAATGAGTTCAGAATTTATTATTCAAACCAAAAATTTGTCTGTGTATTACGGTGCACATCGTGGCATAAAAGACCTCAATTTATCTGTTCAAAAGGGCGAGGTTTTTGGTTTCTTAGGGCCAAATGGTGCCGGCAAAACAACCACACTGAGAGCAATCCTGGATATTATCCATCCAACACAAGGCAGCGCAACTCTATTTGGCTTTGATAGTAAAAAAGATGGCGTAGCTATTCGTGAGCGCATAAGTTATTTGCCAGGAGAATTAAGCCTGTATCCCTCTATGAAAGCGAGCTATTACCTTGATTTGCTCGGCTCCCTTCAAAAAAACAAGCTGGATGAATCTTATCTTGAAAAGCTTTTAGAACGTGTCGACCTCGATCCATCCAGAAAAATGAAGAAATATTCTCATGGTAACAAACAAAAAATAGGTGTTGTTGCTGCTTTTATGGGGAAAAAAGAATTGATTATTCTAGATGAGCCTACGATCGGCTTAGATCCTCTTGTCCAACAAACTGTTTTAGAATTGGTTCAGGAAGTTAAGGAAGAAGGGCGTACGGTTTTCCTTTCCTCACATAATTTAACAGAAGTTCAAGCGGTTTGTGATCGTGTAGGCATTATCCAGAATGGAGAGATGATCAAGACAGAAAAAGTAAAAACCCTTATAGACCAACAGCTCAAACACCTTGAAATTAATTTTAGGAAAGAACCTCCTCATGATGCCTTTGCAATTGAAGGCGTAAAGGAAATAAGTCGTGATGGCAATCTTGTTATGTTTGAAATCAAACGCGGTTTAGATCGACTGATGGAAAAGGCTGTTCCCTATGGGATAGAGGATTTAGAGACAAAATCTGTTTCTTTGGAAGAAATATTTTTATCATTTTATGGCCCTGACCACAAAGGGGGCAAAAATGATTAATCTGCTGATATATGAAGTAAAATCACGGTGGGTAGCAATCCTCGGTTGGGGTTTTGGCCTAATTATTTTTGGAGCCGTATATATATCAATCTTCCCCGGAATGTTTGAACAAATGACAGTATTTAAAGATCTATCAATTTACAAGATAGTTGGAATGCAGCTTGGATCCATCGAGGGCTATATTGCTTCCGTTGTATTGGCCTATATCCCTGTCCTTGTAGGTATTTATTGTATTGTCACAAGCACATCAACCTTAGCCGGAGAAGAAGACAATGGAACGCTTGAGTTAATAGTTTCGATGCCGCTGAGCCGCTGGCAAATTTTAACAGCCAAGGCCCTTGCTCTTTCTGTTGTTGTTTTATTTCTAATGATAATCGCTGCCATCGGTAATGCCGTTCTCCTTGAAGTAATAAAATTCAATACACCAATAAATGTAACACCATTTGGTCTTTTTCTAGCTCTCATCAGCAGTCTGCCTCTTGCGGTGGGATTAATTATGATAGGCATTTTTCTTGGAGCAATTCTTCCAAATCGCCGAATAGCTGCAATAGTAATGACTGTATATTTTATAGCTAGTTATTTTGGAGAAAATTTAGCTAGAATGGTCAAATCCTTGGAACCAATAAAATATTTTTCCCTTTTCAATTATTACAATACCACCGAAACAATATTCACAGAGGGAGCACAATTATCAGATATCCTTATTCTAATAGGAATAGCGGCCGTATTTTTTATTCTGGCATTAATTTGCTTCAATAGACGCAACATTACTGTAGGAGCCTGGCCTTGGCAGCGAGGAAAGATAACGGATTAGGAACAGATCATCCTCTTCATCATTGGACTTCATATTGAATTAAAAGTGTGACTAAAGCTACTTATGGCTACTGAGGAGAGAGGGGAATATTTCTGATGGTATCTGTGGCTGCTTTTTGAGTCCTTTCCAGATGATTTAACTATAGAACAATGCCGTCAATGCGTGGATCCCCCCTGTGTGAAGGAATGTCCGACTAACGCATTAAAAGCAAATGCCAAGTATGGCAATGTGAGAATGGTGGATAAAGAGAAATGTATTGGCTGCGGCACATGTTATGATGTTTGCCCTTATACGCCAAGCAGACCGGTTGTTGTAGCTGATGAAGATTATGGCGGTGAGCTTAAGAGTCGAAAATGCGATCTGTGTGCCAACACTCCTTTTCATTGGGATGAAGCAGGTGGAGGACCTGATGGGAAACAAGCCTGTGTAGCAGTATGTCCCGTGGGCGCCATCAAGTTTACAAAGGAAATTCCCCAGCAAAAAGGAGATGATGGGTACAAAGTGAACTTGAGGGGGCGGAATTGGGGAAAACTCGGCTACCCTACCAGGTAAATAGATCAGTCGCGAGGAATACAGAATGAACGGTTATGCAGGAAAGATACTAAGATTGAATTTAACTGATCGAAAAGTCGGCACTATACCTACCAGCCAATACCAGCATTGGTTGGGTGGACATGGTATGGGCTCGGCCATCTTTTTTGACCTGGTCAAAGACAAAACCATTGATGGCTTAGATCCCACCAATGTGGTTACCATGATGACCTCTCCACTATCCGGAACCCTGGTACCAGCAGCTTCAGGCAGAACAGAAGTACAGGGAATCGGGGTGCAATCCTATCCTATCGGCTGGTTTACACGAAGTAATCTTGGTGGCCGATTTTCAGGCATGCTTAAGTTTGCCGGATGGGACGGGGTTGTTATCCAGGGGAAAGCAGATAAACCGGCCTGGATTGACATTAGAGATGGCGATGTTCAAATCAGGGACTGTGCTCCATTATCGCTTTGGGGTACAGAAACATGGGATTGCCAGGAAATCATATGGGAGGAAGTGGCTGCAGGCGGGAAATATGGTGACTGGAACAGCCCTTCCGGGAAAGAAGGAGGCAAGACAACTCAGCGTCCAGCGGTGGTTGCTATTGGGCCAGCCGGAGAGAATCAAAGCCGGTTAGCATGCCTGATACACGATGCCAGTAATGCAGCTGGACAAGGTGGTTTTGGGGCTGTCTTTGGATCGAAAAACCTCAAGGCGATCAGCGTAATCGGAACCGTGCAGGTGGAAATCAATGATCCAAAAATGCTCATAGCAACTCGACTATGGCAGAAGGAAAATTACGCCTTCCATCTCGCACATTTAAAAGAAACCTGGGGCTCATTTCGGTTTCAGAGCCCGCCTGCTCCTATCATACTGTGGGCGAAAGGCCGCCCGAAGATTGACCAAAGACCCCAGGCTTGTATGGGATGCCATTCTGGCTGCCGGGCCAGATACAAAGACGCCCGAGGCAATGAAGCATCATGTATTTCTTCCGTTTTTTACTGGATTAAATGGGATGTTTCCAACGCCAAAAGCGCGGGCAGTGAACCCAGTTTGACTGCAGAAGAAGTCGTGAAAATCGTAACCGACAAAATGGTTCCCTTTCAAGGTGACCTGGATATGCTCGATTTCAGTGAGAAGAATATCTATTCCGAGCACATGGCAAAAATGGTCTCCTGGCATCGGTATTACACCCGGTTCTGGAAACAATCCATGCTTTTCTGCGATGTCCGCTGGCCCGATTTCGTGAATATTCACAGACCTGATAATATCGGCTCAACCGGTATTGCTGAACCAAAATATGTAAAAGCGGTAACAGGAAAGGATTTTTCCTTTCGGGAAGGGATAGATCTCGGCCTCAAGATATGGAATCTGGACCATGCCATCTGGACCCTCCAAGGCCGTCACAGGGATATGGTTCATTTCGTTGATAACGTTTATGAGAAACGGCCGCTTTTCCCTGCTGATGTCCCTAACGCATATATGCCAGGTAAAGAGGATGGGAAATGGGATTACTATGGCTATTCCCGGAGAACGCTGGACAAAGACAAATTCGATGAATTCAAAACACGATTCTATCGCCTCCAGGGCTGGGATGAGAGCTCAGGATATCCCAATCGAAGCACTCTGGAATCCCTCGAGCTGGGTTATGTGGCTGATGAACTCGATAGAAACAACAAGATCGGAAAAGAATAATAATAAGATCCTGCCCACACTTGGTACACACGGAAAAGGTGGTTAAAATCTTGAAAAGAAGTTTGGTTATTCCAATTGTGGTTGTATCTATTTTGGTTGTGCTGGTCGGGTCCAGTCCATCAGAGGAAGATGTCGGTGTAAAGAGTGGTGAATCGCCAAAGGTTGAATCCCGACTGGTCAACATATGGAGTGACGGCACGAGGCTCTCAGGCACTCTTTTTTCCCCTGAGAATATAAAAGAAAGAGTCGATGGATTATCTGGATGTACATCTTGACAATATTTCAGATTATTCCTATATTATCAACAAGCAATGGTTACCATAAACTATAATATTGCCAGTACGAGTAATAAAAAACAAGCAGAGGTGGGAACAATATGGGGAAAATTCAAATTTAGCACAAGATTTTCACCATATTATTAAGATTTATTGGTAACCATAGAGGAAAAAAATGAGCAAACTTGAAGTTGAAAAAGAGATACTGTCCCTGCTTAAAAATTCTCCAGATGGGATGCAGATAGATGAGATTGCGAAAAAATTGAATCTCGTGAGGCACACGGTTAGCAAATATCTTCAGATTTTGAAAGCCAAAAAGCTCGTGATGCACAGGACAGTTGGCAGGACAAAATTGTGGAAAGAGGCCAGCTCTAAAGTGAAAATACGACCGCTCAGTTTGGATGATATTAAAGATATAGTAAGAATCGAAAAGCGACTTGAAGAGAAATTGGGTGTAATCAGTGAAGAGCGAATGGAATATTTAAGAGAGGCAACACGATACAATATCGAACGCAGCGAGCCCATGATGAACCTCGGAGCGGAGCTTGATGGAAATATCGTTGGATTCATCATCGGAGAAATAAGAATATGGGAATTCGGTATCGGAGAAAAAACCGGATGGATCAGAATTTTGGGTGTGAATCCTGATTTTCAAAGATGCGGAATAGGCAGAAAATTGGGAGAAGCCCTCCTAGAGCATTTTGAACGGAGAGGTATAAAAAGAGTCAGGACAATGGCGGAATGGTATCCGGGTGATTTGATTTCATTCTTTAAATCGCTAGGGTTCAATATTTTGAACATGATACCTCTAGAGAAGGAATCGAATACATAAGGAAAAAAAATGAGGTATGCAGAGACAGGATTTAATTTAGAAGTTGATCTAACCCGGGGAAGTATTGATAGGGTAACAACGGACCCAAGGGAAACCGAGCTTTATCTGGGGGGGCTTGGTACAAACGCCAGGATATTATGGGACAGGGTTCCCCCTGAAGTTGAACCTTTTTCTCCTGATAATCTACTAATATTTGCCGCTGGTCTTTTATGTGGCACACTTGCTACCGGTTGTAATCGTACCATTGTTTCTACCATTTCCCCTCAGACCAGGTTAATGGCATTTTCAATGATGGGGGGATTTTGGGCGCCGGAATTGAAGTATGCCGGTTATGATAAAGTGATCTTTCGCGGCAAGTCTCCCAATTTGGTTTATTTGTGGATAAACAATGACAAAGTAGAAATACGTGACGCCTCTCATATGCAGGGGAAAGGCGCTGTAGAAACTGAACAACTTATTCGGCAGGAGTTGAAAGAGCCGAAAGCCCAGGTGGCTGCCATCGGCCTGGCCGGTGAAAACAGGGTTTATTTTGCCTCTATTGAGCAGGGCAGGTCCAGTGCCAGCCGAGGCGGAATAGGGGCAGTTATGGGAGACAAAGGACTAAAGGCGATAGCTGTTCGAGGAACAGGGGATATAAATATTGCCCAACCGGATGAATTCCTGGAGCTTTGCAATGAAGTGCTGGAATATATAAAAGTCCGTGAAGAAAAGCCAATTCCGGGGGTAATGCCCATTTTAGCTGGGCTTGGGTCACCGCAAGAGATGAGAATCCATGATGAAAAGTGGCACACTGAGAGTTTCATGTGGGGTAATTCCCGCCACCGCAGAAGAGACTTTTGGACCGAGGAAGTCGAAAAGGCTTGGACAGAGACTATGGAAAATGCGCAAACGCGGCTTATAAGTTGTTATAACTGTCCGTTGAAATGCGCGGCTACGATTTCTATGCCAGGAGTTCAAACATACCAGATGAAATGCTTCTCGAAACTGACGTATACAATGGCGGCCATGTCAGACCTGGATTTTGGCTTAAAAATCGCTCAACGGGCAACGGAGTATGGAGTGGATGCATTTTCAACCCCACAAGTTATGGCCTTCGCCCTTGAACTCTATGAAAATGACATTTTAACTGATGACGATATGCCGGGATTGCCATCCGATAACGAGGAGAGATTTTACTGGTTACTTGACAGAATTGTCCGGCGGGAAGGGATAGGAGATATTCTGGCCAATGGTACTTATTGGGCGGCCAAAGAGATTGGTAAGGGCGCAGAGGAATATGCTCATAATAATATTAAGAAACATGAGCAGATGCCTCTCAAACTGTCAATGCTGAATCCTATTTATTTCCTTATGTATTGTACCGGCGAGAAGATAAACATTACCCAAATTGAAGGACAGTTCCCCCAGATGCCTTTTCCCACGAGAGAGGAGAGAGAAGAGTTTGTAAAGGATTGGTTCCAGGTTCCTGATGAAAAGTTTAAGCAATATTTTCTGGACTGGGAACTACGGGGAGAAAACTCATTCCCCTATTACCCAACTGTAGAAATGTGTTGTGATATTGTTGACTGGCAAGAGAGGATGCACTACATCGATGACGCCATCGGGATGTGTTCCGGTTTATCATCATTCCCCCTGAAACCCCCGTATCATATACACAATTACCCCGAGTTTATCTCATCAGGGGCCGGGATCGAAATGGATGAAGCCAAACTCACCCAAGCCGCCAAGAGGTACCGAACTTTAGTGAGAGCCATTAATATAAGAAGAGGCATGAGAAGAAAAGATGAGAAACCCCCGGAGAACCATTGGAAAAAAAGATTTCCCGAACTTGAAACAAAGCTACTAGATGAGTATTACAAACTAAAGGGGTGGAATAAAGAGGGTATTCCTACTAAAGAATCTTTACATGAATTGGATTTGGATTACGTGAGCGAAGACTTTTTACAGAGGGGGATCTTGACGGATAGTGAAGACACTCCTTCCAAAGAGGCTTCGTCGGAAACAGAGAAGAAATAAAACAAAGAGGTGGAACCGTAGTGGGTGAGAAAAAAAAGAAAATAGTTAAAATAATCAAAGTTGATCTTGATAAATGCAATGGTTGTCGGGCATGTGAGGTAGCCTGCTCCGCCTTTCACGCTACGCCAAAATATAGCAGCAATAATCCAGCGAGGTCGCGTATTCGGGTGATTCATGAACCACTCAGAGATGTTTATGTTCCGATACGTGCCGGTGATTATACTCCAGCCGAATGTACCGGTAGACATACTTATACGATTAACGGAAAGGAATATGACGAGTGCAGCTTCTGCGGAGTCTCCTGCCCGTCTAGGGACGTTTTCAAAGAACCCGATTCCGGTCTCCCACTGAAATGCGATATGTGTGAAAGCGATCCGCCTTTAACAGAGCCGATGTGTGTTCAGTGGTGCTTAGCTGATGCCCTGACTTATGAAGAAAGAGAAGAGGAAGGCGAAGAAGAAGAGAAACGCGAGGAATTAGAGATCGGATTGGAATCACTGGCAAATAAATATGGACTAGAGAAGATAATAAACACCGTTGCCCGAATGTCAATGTCAAAATAGGGCCTAAAACATAAGGTGAAAGAAGAGGATTAAAAAAACAATGGAGACTGTAGCCCCTTCCAAGGAGATCATAGATGTCATAAAAGAGAGCGGTGGAGAAGCCTTCAAATTATGCTATCAATGCGGATTATGCGATACTGTTTGTCCGTGGAACAGGGTTAGAACCTTTAGTATGCGCAAGATAGTCCGACAAGCTGCGTTCGGTTTGACTGAGATAGAAGCTGAAGATATATGGCTTTGTACGACCTGCGGAATATGCCCCCAGCAGTGCCCCAGGGACGTGAAACAGATAGAATCCGTTGTATCCCTGCGCAGGATAGCCACGGAATACGGGATTTTTCCCGCCTCAGCCAAACCGATTCCCGCCATAAGAGCAAGCCTCGCTGGCGAAGGTAATCCCTTGAATGAAGAGCGAAAAAATAGGGCTGAATGGGCAGAAGGTCACTCTGTAAAAACCTTCACCGAGGGAATTGAATTTTTATATTTTCCCGGCTGCTATCTCTGCTATGACCCAAGGTTAATAAAGGTGGCCATAGCCACAGCCAATATTCTCAACTTGGCAGGGATAGATTTTGGGATACTGGGTTCCAAGGAGAATTGCTGTGGAGAAAGTATCCGCAAGACCGGTGATGAAGAATTATTTAAACGTTTGGCCAAGGAAAACATCAAAACGTTTGTCGATAATGGGGTAAAAAGAATACTTGTTAATTCTCCTCACTGTTACCATACTTTCAAGAACGAGTATCCCCAATTTATGGTGAATTTTGAGGTTATTCATATAACCCAATACCTGTTC
>CAZIMJ010000078.1:0-9532 GCA_964540205.1 uncultured Eubacteriales bacterium
GATAAAAACAGAGGGTGTGACGCCTGAAGAGATCCAAAAGGCCAAGAACCGTTTTGAGGCAAGGTTCATCCGAAGCCTGTCTAGCAGCAGGGGCCTCGCCTCCAGTGTGGGACGGGCCGAACTCCATCGAGGATGGCGTTCAACCCTCACCGACCTCGAAGCCATTAAGAGCGTGACAAATGACGACATCAAACGGGTCGTGGCTGAGTACTTTGTCAAATATAACAGCCTCACTGCCATCTATAAACGGAAAGGGGGCGCTCGAAGAGGAGGACAACGAAGATGAAAAAGACACTCACCATTCTATTAGCTATCTGCTTTTTGTGTATTTCTCTTGGGAACGCTCAGGTCCAAAAACCATCAGATCTTAAGTTTCCTCCACTCAAATATGATCCGCCCGACCCCAAGGACTCCCGTATGGAGTTTGGGAACGGCCTGCGCGCGTATATCCAGGAAGACCACAACCTGCCGTTGATCAACATATCAGCCCTGATCAACTTTGGCCGACTGTATGTCCCTAAGGAAAAACGGGGTCTAGCTTCGGTCATGAACGAGACATTGATCAAAGGCGGAACAAAAACCATGGAAGGCGATGTCATCGAGGAAAAGATCGATTTTCTCGGGGGTTCGCTGAGTTTCAGGGCGGGAGAGCGGACCTCGACTTTGTCTCTTTCCGTTTTAAGCAAAGACATCGATGAAGGGCTCGCACTCTTTTTTGACGTTCTGATGAACCCGGAATTTAGAGAAGCTCCGTTGAATCTTGCTAAAGCCCGTCTCATCGATCAACTCCGGCAGGCCAACGACCAGCCGCGTACGATCTGGAACCGCGAATACGAAGGTATCATCTATGGCGACCATCCATTGACATGGGAACCGACCAAGCAAACGTATGATGGCATCACAGGTGCAGACTTGAAAGCGACTCATGTCCAGTATTTCTTTCTCAAAAACACTATATTGGCTGCGTCAGGGGATTTCAATAAGGCCGAGCTTAAAGACAAAATCAACTCGTTTGTCTCCAACTGGGAGAATCAAAACCTTACCGTCTCAACTTTTGCCAAGACATATCCAGAGCCTGAGCCAGGTGTCTATTTCATCCAGAAGAAGATCAATCAGGGCTACATAAGCCTTGGGCATCTTGGAATCGAGGACACAAACCCGGACCACTTTGCTGTTCAGGTCATGAACTTCATTCTCGGAGGCGGCAGTTTCACATCGCGGATCACGATGAGAGTTCGGTCGACCGAAGGCCTGTCCTATAATCAGGGCAGCAGATTCAGCTACCGGTGGGGTTATCCGGGGACATTCTCTGGGTATGTCCAGACAAAATCTTCCACGGTCGGTTATGCCATTTCTTTGATCCTGGATGAGTTTCACCGCATCCGCAAAGAACTTGTCTCAGACGCCGAGATGGACGTTGCGATAAACTATTATTTGGAGAGCTTTTCCAATGCTTTTGAGTCCCCCCAGACCACAATGTCTACGTTTGCAAATCTCGAGATGACAGGTAAGCCGATGGATTATTACGAGACTTACAGAGATCATATCAGCGCTGTGAACAAAGCCAAGGTCCAGGAGGTTGCCAACAAGTACATACATCCCGAAAAAGCCGTCATTTTGATCGTCGGGGACTTCGAGCCTTGCAACAAGGGTGGAGACAAGTGGCCTGGCCCTCTAGAGAAGCTAGGGCAGATTCACAGAATCAACCTTAAGGACCCTTTAACCGGAGAAGAATTGAAGTAGCCCAGTTGATATTTTTCTTGATTTTCGATAATTATTCTTAGAAGCACAATTTTACCCCCAAAAAAGTGCTTCTAAGGCATTTTTAGGCATGGATTATTGGACTAACCTATTTAAAATGAATAGGATGGTGTGGCCCGTCCCTCTTATTCTCTTATTCTAAATTACAAACGCTCAGCGGCCCAGGCTCCTTTTTCATCTTCGCCTACTGCAAAAGTGCCGCTCATGTTAAACACCGCACCAGTCAGGACGAAGAAATTCCAATCAGTATAAGTAATAGTGACAACTCCGCTTTCTCCAGTCCAGTATCCGTGATAACCGCGGCTATCGGAAAACGTGCCGCTAGTCAAGCTGGTCCCATCCAGGGTCATTTCGAATTCAAAAGTCTCACTGGGATCAGTCTGCTGCATCTCCATGCTCCATTTCCCGCGAATATCCACCAATCGAGCGAGCAGGGTGACATCTGTGTACATCGCGAATGTGCCAGTATAAGTCTGACGTATATCGTTGAGGAAGACCTCCACAGTATGAATGGGATCTATCCCTGTATATTCATAACTTATTTCAGAGAGATCCTTATGCATGTACTCGCCCGCCTGAGGAGTTCCCGTGACTCCTTCCTCGATGATAACGTTTAACCTATAATCGGGAGTGCCAAAATCGCAGCTGCCTAAAACCAGAAGTATCACCAGAATTTGAACAAATCCTCCATATACTGCTATTTTTTTTATTTTTTTTGGTATGATAGTCATTTTTTTCCGCACATATTCCTTTGTGTATCTCTCTATTAAGATAACCGAAACAACATTTTACAGCAAGCCCTATGTCTATAAGACAACCCTCTTTCCCATTTTATTTCAACGGATTTTTGATAATCTTTGGATAAATTGATGTCTCAGAAATTAAAGCCTACACCAAAACCCAGGACGAAATAGTTGCTAGAGTAAGTCAAGGGATAGTCTGGAAGAGTGGATGTTGTATTTTCTGACTTCACATACTGGATAAACGCATCAAAAGTGAGCTTCCCCATCAGGGACTGGTCAATGATTGTCCGAACGGGACCGTTATATCCCACGCCAAAGGAAAAAACGTTGTGAGGCAAAACAGGAAAAATGGGAGAAAGTGTATCGTCTGGGGAAGGGCTTTGATGATGGGCATACCCGCCTCTTACGGACAGAATTTCCTTGATAAAATACTCGATGCCGAACTTGTAGCTCCAAGTATCCTTCCAGTTGAAATTAATGGTGTAGATGGGATCATCATTCAGATCTTCTGGTGCAAACTCCGATTTGTCGAACGTGCTCCATTCCGTCCATTGAGCATCGGCAAGTAGCATCAGTTTTTTCATCGGGGACCACATCAATCCGAATACTGCCTCAGAAGGAAGCGTTTGGGAATAGGTAATGTCGTAGAACCCTTGCATGTCTGCTGTATCTTGTGGTGACATTATGGCTCCCGAAAAGGAAGCTCCTTGAGCCGTTGCAGAATTGTCGTGAGCACTAAATACTCCGCTGAGGTTTATTCGGAGAGTGTTCCCAGGAGTTGTCAGAACTTTGTAAGTTCCGTTCTGATCAACCTTAACCCTGTGTTGATATCGTCCGCCTAATTGGAAGTGATCACTCAGTTTAAGAAGTATACCTCCCGACAATCCAATCCCAGTCCCGCTCGAATTCATCATTATGTTGAAGGAATACACGTCGGCGTCCCATCTTTGAGAGGCCCAGACAATATCTAGGCCTGCGCCGATAGCCAGCGCATCGGTCACTCTCCATGCAACGGCAGGACGGAGATAGAATGTCTAGACCTTAGATATGCTGTTGAGTCGTTCGCCTGGCCAGTTGAATGGCCAATGAATTCCTATCGCGTACGGAGTAAATCCTCCGAGGCCAATGCTGATCCTCTCATGTAAGTTCCATGAGATAAAAAAGGAGCCTTGAAGTCGTTCGTCCACAGAATCATATGAGCCTGAGCCTAGTTCTGCATTTGGTTCAGCAGTCACCTTCTACTTGGAATAGGTCAAATTGATCCGGAAACCGACTCCCTTTTGGAAGGCAATCCCTGCAGGATTGTAATAAATAGCGGAGGAATTATCGGCGAGACCGACGTAGGCACCCGGGACGGAGTTAATGGGGACGGGCCACATGATGTTATTGATATTAAATAGATTAACCTAAAATTTAGGGCCAAAAAAAACCTTACAATATTCTTTTTTAGGGTAAAATGGGCATCCTAAGAAAATATCTTTGCTATTTTTTTAGTAGCATTAGTCTGAAAATCCTTAGAACTCTGGTTTCGCCTATATAAACAGTACTTTAAGGTTAAAAAGAGACACCATTTTTGATCTATCTCTTTTATAATAAATAATATACTGTGGCCCGTCCCCATTAATACATTAATCAAAGAAGTTTCAAAGCCTTACAATCCAAGAAAAAGAGGACGTTGCAGATTGAGAGGTTCCTGAATAAATCGGTCGAAGAGGGTAGCTATTTTTTGGTTACGGTTGTGGATGAGGAAGACCACAACAATGATACAGAACCAAAAAACAACAAATTCGTATGTACAAATAAGGTGGCTATAGAATAGCGATTAACAAATAATAGTGATCGACAAATAAATGTAGGATCAGTTCCCCGAACGTACCGAATAAAACAGGATTTGTAATCAGTGGTTTTATCGGCTTGAAAATTTTGGCTTTTAAGGAGTGGAACGAATGCGATCAGCGATAAAGATTTTAGTAAGCCTCATTCTTATAACCGTATTGTCTGTGCTTTTGCAGGCAGATTCAGAACTGCCTCTGCATCAAAAAAGGCTGAGCGAAAAAGTGCTCATTGTTTGGGCTGGCGATCACATGCAGACTATTGCGACAGTAGCCCTCGCAACGGAAAAGGGGATCGTTGTCATCGAAACGAGTTTGATCCGCTCTTATGATGCCAGGATCAGACAAGTGATCGAAAAGGAGTTTGGAAGAAACGACTTCAAATATCTAATAAATACACATTACTACCACGACCATACCTGCGGTAATCAGATCTACTCCGATGCGACGATCGTGGCTCACAAGAACCTTCTAAGCGGGATGAAAGAGGAACTCACCGGGGATGGATTGGTCAAACTTGTGGACAAGTTCAAGGGAATGCTCAAAGATCGAGAAGAGGCGATTCAACATGTAGAGCCGGATTCAAAAGACTATCATTTTGTGAGAGAATTTATTGTCTGCTTAAAGTTGGCGATCGAAGAATTGCAGAGCGGATTTATCCCCACTTTTCCTTCCGTGATGTTTGAGAAAAGCCTAACGCTCGACATGGGCGACATGACTGTTGAGCTATACTCTATCGGAGGCATGCACACAGACAGTGACATCGTGATATTCGTCCCGGAAGAGGGCCTTGTGGCCATAGGGGATGTGGCGCCGGATCAAATGCTGCCCTATATCAGAAAAGACCTTAAATCAGATTTTTCAATGACGTTGGAAAATTGGGGCAGGATTGTGAATAGCCCATCGGAAATCAAATATGTGAACATGGCCCATTCCGATATGTTCCTTTCGGTGGAAACATTTAAGGAACAGTACAAGTATTTTAACACTTTACGGCAGGAATTGTCGGAAATGTATCGGCAGGGACAAACAATCAAAGATGCAAAGAAAAAATACACGATAGAGAAGGACTTTCCCTATTTCAAGGATAAAATCATCAAAATGAGAGATGTCGATATTAACGAAAACAACATCGAAGCGATATGGGAAAGGATTGCTAAATAATCCCTTGGCTGATAGAAATTCTTGATAATAAAAAGATAACATAAAAAAATATCCCCTATAACACACCTTTTTCTGCCCTTACAGTGATGTTTTTTTTGGCAAAATCGTTGGTCTTAGGCACTTTTTAGGGGCAATCTTTTTGTATATATCCCTGTTTTGTTCTTAGGCGTCTATTTTATATATAAAATCGTGCTTCTAAGACCCTTTTTGGAGTGGAATTTTGAACTAATGTATTTGTAATGAATTAGTTGCTGTAGCCCGTTCCCATAAACTCCACTAGTTAATCCATAATCCAATTCCAAATCCTATGAAATTCAAGGTTGAACATAAGGTTTCTTTGCCATCAGGTATGCTATGAGAAATTAGATTCTAGACATCAAATCTTATTAAACCGTTGAACATTCTGTTTTGGCTATGATATAGTTTTTCCAAGATTACAGCGGGTGATAATATCGAAACAAGAACTCTTAGAGCTCCTATTTCGGGTACGAAATCGTGCTTTTAAGATCTTTTTTTGAGTTGAATTTTGAGCTAAAGTCTTTATAAAGAGTGAGTTGCTATGGCCCGTCCCCATAATTCAGAACTGCTTGAGGATTATTCTCTAGAATCTGTTCCGTTCGACAGGCGCAAATCCTGGATCAACCTGGCTGTCATCTGGATTGGAATTGCTGTGGTTATGTCCGCCATTTTCCGTGGAATGATGATAGGTCTTGGGCTCGGGCAGGTCTCCAGTGTCGTCCTCTCCTACATCCTTGGTGAGATCATTCTCATTGCCATGATGGTTTTGACCGGATTTATCGGAGCAAAAACAGGATTTTCCACCCCGTTGATCGCAAACTTTTCTTTTGGTCGAATGGGTGCTATCCTGATCTCTCTATCTATTGCCTTTTCCCTCATCGGATGGTTTGGAGTCCAGGCGGCTTTTTTTGCTCGCACAGTCCACTTCTATTTTGGCGTGCACTTATCCCTTCCGCTTCTTTCATTTATCTGCGGGATCCTGATGATGATTCCTGCCATTTTTGGCATCCGCGGCCTAAGCGTCCTTAGTTGGGCTGCATCTCCATTTATGATTCTTATCTTTCTGTGGGGAATCGTCAAGATGGGATTTCATTCTCTCCCTTTGCAAACTCTCATTTCCCTAGCAATGAATCATGAGCCAGACCCTTATCCTCTGACAATCGGGGCGGCGGCTTCCATCGTGGCTGGTGGGTTTATCGTCGGCGCTACAACCAGTGCGGATATTTTCCGCTACGCCCGGCCGCGCCTCAGAGAGATCTTTGCGGCCGCAGCCGTCGCCATGACCGCTAGTGCATTTCTCCATTTGGTCGGCTCTATTCTCGCCATGAACACCGGGCTTTACCATGAGCGGCTTCCGGAGCTTATCATTAGCGATCAATATCTGGGGTTGGGATTCGTTGGCTTCATGGTTCTTCTTCTCGCGCAATGGACAACCAACGACAGCAACATCTACTCCTCTGTCTTGGCCCTCAACAATATTTTCCGTGCGAAAAGATGGAAGGTTACTATCATCGCCGGCGTCATTGCCTCATTATTTGCCGCTTTGGGCATACTGGAACGACTCGAACTCTTCCTCGTAATCCTCTCTGTGAGCATCGGACCTATCGGAGGCATTCTTATCACAGATTATTATTTTCTGAAACGGTTAAAGCGACAGGATTTCAGGCAAAATAGCCTTACTAAATGGAATCCTAAAGCGCTGTCTGTGTATATCATTTCTTTCATTATAGGATGGACTACTTCTGGACATCCTTTTACGATAAATATCTTTCCGTTCTCGGTGTTTGCCTTCAATGGAATCCTGTCTTCCATTTTTCTTTATTATCTTGTTATGAAAATATTTCCAGAAAAGGAGTAAACAATGGCTCTAAAACAAGTCTTAGAAGTGTTTGATCTTCTGGAAACTCCCTCAATTGATGAAACCGGAGTCAGGGATTTTTTTATAAATAAAGGTTTAGAAGAGTCAGAAATAGACATCCTGACAATCGATGAGCATAAAGGCGAGACAAGCTTTATAAAAATCCATATCAAAGGCAAAGAGGGTCACTCCGGAGGAGGGGAGTCACCGACTCTGGGTATAATCGGTCAATTAGGTGGAATCGGCGCTCGGCCCCACAAGATCGGCCTTGTTTCCGATGCGGATGGAGCGATATCCTCCTTAGCAAGCGCAGCCAAGATCGTAGAGATGCGAACAAAGGGCGACGAACTCAAGGGGGATGTAATTGTATCCACTCATCTCTGCCCAAATTCTCCTGTCATTCCACATGAGCCTGTGCCGTTTATGGGTTCGCCTATTTCAATCGCAACAATGAATAAATATGAAGTCGATAGCCGAATGGAGGCAATTCTTTCCATCGATGCCACAAAGGGGAACCGCGTTATCAACCAGAAAGGATTTGCCATATCACCAACAGTAAAAGACGGCTATATCCTGAGAGTTAGCGAGGACTTGATGGATATCATGCAGAATGTGACAGGAAAACTGCCAGTGGTTTTTTCTATCACAATCCAGGATATCACTCCATATGGGAATGATCTCTATCATCTGAACAGCATCCTCCAGCCTGCTATAGCAACTCATGCGCCAGTTATCGGCGTCGCGATCACAACAGAAGTGCCTGTCCCGGGATGTGCTACAGGGGCAAATCATTGTATGGACATTGAGGCAGCCGTGAGATTTGTGGTTGAGGTCACCAAGGCCTTTGGGGAAGAGAAGTGCTTTTTTTACGATGACCAGGAATTTCAAAAAATCGTTTCCTTGTACGGTTCTCTAGAACATCTGAAAACTCTAGGAAAATAATTATAATTTAAGCTGGGGGGCAATATTTCAATCCCGATAATTGAAAGAAATAATTAACAAATAGTAAAAATAACTAGACAAATAGACAGAAATAGATTACATTATGTATGGTAATTATGACAAATAAAAAATTAGATGCAAAAAATAAGATTACAAGGAGGTTACAATGACGCAGTTAAAAAAACGTGCTATCTGGGGGCTTCTCATTTGGGGGCTTGCCCTTATCGCAGCCTACATCATTTTCTTCATGGGCGGAGGACCTCAAACTTTTCTGGAAAATGATACAAGAGTCGAACTCACAAGAGTAGTCTTCACAGTTGGATTCATATGCTACTTTCTTGCGTTGTATTTGACGCGCACTAAATCAGACAGCAAAAAACTCCTGAAGGACGAGAGGGACGAATTGATCTCCAAACGCGCATACTCCACTGGTTTTTATTCATTGATGATTTACGTGTTTCTCATCTGTTTGGCTTTGTATGCGTATTATAAAGTTCATCTCAACGGCGTGGACATGCCCATAGGGTGGCTGTGGCTTTTGGGCATCACAACATATTTTATGGGATTTGTTTCCCATGCGATCGCCACACTGGCTCTCTATGGAAGGATGAGCGGCGATGGCGAAATCTAAGATAAAAAACAACATCAGAAGGCTCCGGTTTGAGAATAGCGAGATGACTCAACAGGAACTAGCAGATCACACCCAATGCACGCGCCAGACGATTGTTGCGCTGGAACAAGAGAAGTATGTGCCTTCACTTGCACTGGCATTTCGAATCGCCCGGGTGTTTGATGTTTCGCTCGATGATGTGTTCGAATACCATGAATAAGGGCAATGGAAAGCTGTTCCCTCTTTAAAATCAATAACATGCTGTGGCCCATCCCCATTTACCCATTGCGTGTGGTTAATCTGGAAATAATCGAAAAAAGAATATTGTCTTTTCGTTGAACATGTTTTTTTAATGTGGTATAAAGAATTTGAGAAGCAAGAATAGACCATAGCGCAGATAATAATGAGCATAAAAATAGTCGTGGTGGATGATGATAGGGCAACTCTTGCTCTTCTTGAGAGAAACCTGATCATGCGTGGATTTTGGGTTTACAGTGCCAAAGATGGAGAGGAGGGTTTCGACTTTATCAACAAGGAGCACCCAGACCTCGTTATCAGTGATATGCTCATGCCAAAGATTCATGGCGTGGAACTCTGTAAAACG
>CAZIMJ010000079.1:0-4052 GCA_964540205.1 uncultured Eubacteriales bacterium
TCGTAGACACTCTGCTTTTTATCTGTATGTTCGGTATCGCCTTCATCGGTATTCTCATGGCATTTTTCCTTGCCGAAGGTCCTACACTCAGAGAGAGCGAGAAATACTTCCTGGGTCTACATCGCCATCAATGGGGCGACATCCATCTCTATCTCTCGCTCGCTTTTATTCTCCTCATCATTTTACATCTGATGCTAGCCTGGAGTTGGATCAAAGGGAAATCCCAGGCCCTTTTTAAAAAAAGATGGAGCACTGTAATTTCACTCACGCTTCTCGGATCGATCCTCCTCATTTTTGTGTTCTGGATCTTCACGCCAAAATATCCTCTGATATACGAGAACTACGGAAAGGGAATGGGAGCCAGATCAGGGAGCGATTCCTCACCTAGGGACTTTATCAATGAGGAACAAGGATATGTGACCATCACGGGCAACATAACAATTGCCGAAGTGGAAAATATCACTGGTATTCCAAGCCACACGTTCATCAGAGAACTGGGTCTGCCCACGGACATATCTCCCGATGAAACTCTCGGTCAATTAAGGAAAAAATACGGATTCACACTGGTTGAAGTGAGAGATGCGATCACAGCACTTTTACAGCAAGGACAGAGAGAGACAAAAGGATCATCTGTCCAGGAGGAGATCCCTGTTCCGGAGGAAGAGGCCCCGTCAACTCATCAATCCCTCGATAAAAAGAATGTGACTCATGAAGAAGAACAAAAAATCACAAGGGGTAGATTGGCCGAGGACCAATCCGGGATTTTGATCACGGGGCGGATGACACTCTATGAGATAGGGAAGCAGACAGGACTATCAGCACGGGAGATCGCCAATACACTCGGCCTCCCGCAAAACATCTCCATGGACTTGTCACTCGGACGCCTGCGAAGACGATACGGATTTGCCATGCAAGACGTGAGAGACGCTATCGCATCTCTTTTAGATAAATAAAGATCCGGAATATTTAGTGATAAAAGCGAGGAAGCATCCGACGCAACTCGCCTCTTAGCTCGTGAATAATACCGGGTTATAAATCAGGAGAATAATCATGAGTACAACGAAGCAAAAAACGCCCATCCTTGAGATCGCCCTCTCTACTATGCCTGATGGCATCCGCCAGACCATCTCCTCCGAACCAATAATTCCCGCTATCGCCGCAAAAGCAAAGGTTATAGCGCAGCAAAATCCCGAATTTATTCGCAGCGATCAGGGCCAGATCCTTGACATTTATCCCGACAAGGAAATCTACTATGGTCCTTCTGCCGGTTTGGAAGAACTTCGGGAATTGATCGGCCGATTCTGGACCCTGACCTATCGATTGAAGGGAAAACCGGGGATTCCTCCGGACGGTTTACACAAAAAAAATGTGGCGATCGTCACAGGAGCCACAGAAGGGCTTTCGATCGTGATGCATCTTGTGGCCTCCCAGCAAAACGTGGGTCTTCTTCCCCTTTACTGGAGTAACTATAGAGGGATCATCCTCAATGCGGGGGGAAATCCAATTATCCTCGATTTCTTTGACGACAACTACAATCCCGATTTTGAAAAAGTGCAAAGGCAGATCGAGCAACAGAAAATCACATCACTGCTCATCAACTTTCCCACAAATCCATCAGGAGATGTTCTCTCTGAAAGCGAGATGGAACAACTGGCTGAACTGGCAAGACGAATGGATCTGATACTCATCTCCGACGAAGTCTACGGAACGCTCCGGTATAAAGGAACTCCCCAGTCCATGTTGGCATACGCTCCGGAAAGAACGGTCGTCATAAGCTCGGCGTCCAAAGAATATCTGATTCCGGGAGCAAGAATCGGGTATGGAGTTGCTGCGGATGAGACATTCACAAACTCCTGGATGTCAAAGATGATCCGTTCCTTCTCCTCATCTCCCAACGTCCTCGGGCAGCAGATCCTGATAGAGATCCTCAAAGAAGAAGTGAGCGACATGGAAAATGGAAAGCCTCCAAGAATCATCACGGAAATCAAACAAGAGCTCAGGAAAAGATGCGAACTCATCGTCCAAACTCTCGAGGAGAAGGGATTCACTCTAGCCGGCAGGGACAAGGATTTTCCATCCGGTGCGATCAGCGTGCTCGCCCGACTGCCTGCGGACATAAATGTGGACGATAAAGAATTTGTGCAGAAGGCTATGGAAATGGGAAAATTCAGCGCTGTACCCGCATCTGTTTTTGGAGCTCCCGGCTGCATCCGGATCGGG
Organism: uncultured Eubacteriales bacterium; assembly: GCA_964540205.1. Taxonomy (GTDB): domain Bacteria; phylum Acidobacteriota; class Aminicenantia; order Aminicenantales; family Aminicenantaceae; genus WTAW01. The sequence goes on from CAZIMJ010000079.1 coordinate 2,221, forward strand.
TATGCAGGCATGACCCAGGAAAAGATCGGAAAATTTGCAGGAGCTCTTCAAGATGTGCTCGACTCGTTCCGCCATAAATGAACGGCCAGAGAAAATCATTTGAACTTTTTGACATTACGAGTTGCCCTTTTGGTATAATAGTTGGGCTAAGCTGGCGTTTGTTTTTTTACGTGTTTTAAATCTCTTATACACAGCCCAGGACAAATAAGAGTCAATAGAAAATGCCAAACAAAGAAGACCTCGAAAAATACGCAAAGCAGATCCAAGAAATGATCCTGGAACAGGCCAGGAAAGAATACTCTGAAGTTGTGATCGAGCACTGGCAGAATCCAAGAAATTTCAGGGAAACGGCACAGCCAGACGGCTACGCAAAAGTGAAGGGCATTTGCGGTGACACGATGGAGATGTTTGTCAAAGTAAAGAATGGGAAAATATCGGAGTGCAGTTTTCTCACCGATGGCTGCGCAACCACCATCGCCTGTGGAAGTATAGCGACTGAGCTCGCGCTCACTAAGACCTTCACAGAGGCCCTTGCTGTTGTCAGCGGCGAAATCATCCTCAAAAAATTGGGAGGTTTACCAGAAGCTAGTATCCATTGTGCGTTTCTGGCTGCTGAAACACTAAGGCGGGCTTTAGCCGACAGCCTCTATCAACAAAAATATTCTTGGAAAAAACAGTACAGAAAAACCTAGCAATAGACCTAAAACCACATGGCATCGTTAGATTTGAGCAAATTGTGAGGCGAAAAATCCAAGATTTTAAACACGATTTCCTTAACGCACTCTCCCCTCATTGTTCATGTTTTGGGATGACAGATCAGAGTCAAGCATGAAAGAATGCGACAAGGACAAAAACCTGACCTTCTGCAACTGCTCCTATGAACCGTGCAGCAGAAAGGGCGTCTGCTGTGAATGCCTGCAGTACCACTGGAGCATGAAAGAGCTCCCCGCCTGTCTATTCCCCGACGATGTAGAAAGGACTTATGACAGATCCTTAAGCCGATTTATCGAAATTTACAAGGACAGAATATAATCCGAGTGACAAAAACGAAGGGAAAAGAATCTCCTATCCATATTTATGGCCCAGTTCCGTCGAGACGGCTGGGATTCTCACTGGGCGTCGATATTCTCCCTTATAAGACGTGCACTCTGGACTGTATTTACTGCCAATTGGGGCCAACTCCCAAAAAAACTGTTCAACGGAGTTTATACTTTTCTCCGGAAAAAATCTTAGTCCAGATCAAACACGCTCTGGATTCAGAGCAAAGGATCGACTACATCACATTCTCCGGCTCTGGAGAACCAACCTTGAACGTATCTCTCGGCAAAATCATCCGGGAGATCAAAAAAAACACCGACATTCCTGTGGCTGTCCTGACGAACAGCACACTTCTTACAGATGTGCACGTTCGAAAGGCCTTACAAGCTGCTGACCTGGTTGTCCCCTCTCTCGATGCCGCAACACAGGAAAAATTTATCGAGGTCAACAGGCCCCATGCCTCATTAGAGATCGAAGACACCATCGGAGGCCTAAAAAAATTCCGGAAGGAATTTAAAGGCCAGGTATGGCTAGAGATCATGCTGGTCAAGGGCAAAAACGACTCCCCTGAACACATAAAAAAGCTCAAGGCTGCCGTTAGGGAGATTCAGCCCGACAAAATTCATCTCAACACGGTTATCCGTCCTCCTGCTGAAATGTATGCCAAGGCTCTAAACCATAAGGAGCTTGAAAAGATTCAAAAGTTTTTCGGGAAAAAGAGCGAAATTGTCGCTGACTTCCCGCATATCAACCAGTTCCCTCAAAGCCAAGATCTCGAACGAAAAATACTTTCA
>CAZIMJ010000080.1:0-22608 GCA_964540205.1 uncultured Eubacteriales bacterium
AGCCGCGCCTTGAATCCCGGAGCGAGAATGGTTTTCATCAAAGTCTGCCCGGTCTTGAAGTCCTTACCGGCAATGGGCACATTCTTCGCGCTGGCAAGTTCAAACATGGCAGGAATGTCTACCGTAAGATTAGGGGCCCCATTAGCGAAGGGAACACCTGATGCGATCGACGCGTATGCATAGATCATACTTGGTGCAATAGCCGGATGGTTTTCCTTCATGGCCTTTTCGAAGAACTCGAGTGTCTCATGAACAGGGTCTCGTTTCATGAAGACTTCCGTGCTGGCGCACCAGACCATCACCAATCGGCTGAGACCGTTTTTTTCTTTGAAGTCCTGAATATCCTCCATGAGCATCTGCGCCAGGTCATATTTAGTGGAGGCTTTTTTAACATGTTCACCCTTGAGTCTTTTAACATAATTCTGGTCGAAGACCGCCTTCCAGGGATTAATACGTTCGATATCCTCTCGGACTTGGTCCAGTAAATCTTTGTGAAGAACACCCGCATTAAGAGCCGATTCGTAGGCGTTATCTGTAAAGATGTCCCACCCGCCGAAAACCAGATCATCAAGCTCTGCCAACGGGATAAAATCTTTGATTTTGGGGATTCTTTTTTTCGTCCGTTTACCGAGTCTGATCGTTCCCATCTGTGTCAGAGATCCGTACGGTTTGGAAAGACCACGTTTGATGGCCGATGTGCCCGCAATAAATGTTGTGGCCACTGCTCCGAGTCCGGGCATCATAACTCCTAACTTGCCCGCTGGTTTTTCAATAGGGATGTTTTCGCTCACGTTCATTCCTCCATGTCGATTTCTTATGAACACATAATCACATCATGAATGTGACATAAGATTCTATCCGAATTTGAATTTTTTTTCCATCGGAATTCACATCACACGCTTTATACTCTTGAAAGAGAATGTTTTGCTTGATATATTGTATTTAAAATTGTCAAAATTCCATCAGGGCCAATAATCTCTCAGATGAATATTCTTCTAAAAGGAAAACCATGAAAAAAACAATTTTGTGTCTTGGACTTTTAATATGTGTCTTCTCTTATGGTTACGGCATCCAAGAACAACTGGATGTATTCATTGATGGCACTAAATGGAAAACCATGTCGATGGAGGCGAAGCTGGGATATCTGATGGGATTCCAAGAGGGATTGAATATCTCTCGAACGGCTGTTCTCATCGAGAAAAATAATGGTGATCCTAAAGAACCGATTGCCGAATCTCTAGACAGGATCGAAAGCTGGATACAAACATATGAAGTAGGGGATACACGGCTAGGGCTTATCATACTGATGATGGATTCCGTGTATACTCAAGATTCTAATTCAAAACTCATGGCTGCTCCACTAATTCCCCTTGTGTCAAAAAGAATTACAGGTGAGATCAGCGGAGATGATTTCAACGAGAGGATCGAGAAGTTGAAGGACGTTCTGAAATAGCAATAAATTCGTTCAAAAACGAACGGGATTATTGACATCGTTTTTATATTATAGTAAATTGATGGGGAATATAAGATGTAGGAGAAATAAGAATGAAATTTGCAGATTTCCTTAAGAGTCCCGAAAATGAGGGCAAAGAGAAACACGTTCCCGTTATCGAAGTTGAGGGTTCCGACCAAGTAAGAGTTATCGTCGGGAAAGAAGTCCCTCATCCGAACACGGTTGAGCACCATATTGGGTGGGTTGAACTCTATGGTGTTAAAGAGAATGACCAAATTATATGCCTTGGAAAGACGACATTTGAGCCTGTCTATGCAGACCCTAACGTTGTGTACAGAGTGAAAGTTGATGAGTTCAAGGCTCTCTGTGCTCTGGAGTATTGCAATATCCATGGTGTATGGCAGAATTGTCTGGAACTCTGATTTTGATTTGAAGATCTGATCATTAAAATCAATTACATCTTTGGAATTATATTCCCTGCTCTGAATTTTTCCTGATAAACAGGGATTTCTCTCCATACTCTGTGCGTCCGCGTGGATCTCCTCTTTTTTGACGAACTTGCCGGAAACTTATATTCTTAGAACAAAATTGCATTTTTTTTTAAAAAAACTTGACTTTCTTTACCATATATCGTACCTTTAATAAAAAAAATACCTATATATTGTGCAAAAAACAAAGGGATGCAGGACTTTAAACCGGAAGTTTTTAAGAGAAAATTTCTGTATTAAAGGATTGTGATTTTAAGAATTTATGAGGAGGGCCGGAGAGAGGAATCCCCGTTCTTCCTGCTCCCTTTCAAGATTAGCTATGCCTTGGATGGGCCCTCCTCTTCATTTCTAGTTTAATCTTCCGAAATCATAGTGACATATCACTTTTTTGGGGTCAATAGCCTTTAAGGGTGGCTGAGGGGATGATTTTCAATTTATAATTTTCACCTCTAGCGGCTACCCCTTAAAATAAATTCCGCAACGAGATCCCGAATTCCCGACAAAAACTCGACCTTAATTTCTAAATTTTGGACAAATTTTTCTATTTGTTTTTGTGTTTGGATTTTGTCGGAGAGATAGTGTATTATGGTGGAAATTTAGAGTGGGAGATAGAGATGGATGTAAAAAAGTTTGTTGAAGAAAAGACAGAAGAAATCAAATCCACAGTCGGATCAGAGAAGACCATTTCTGCCTTATCGGGTGGAGTTGATAGTTCGGCATGTACGGTGTTGGCACATCGGGCCATCGGCGATAACCTCAAAGTGATATTCATCGATGATGGGTTGATGAGGGAGAATGAGCCTCAGGAAGTCGCTCAGATCTTTGCTGGCCTTGGGATCAAGGTCGATATCGTCAATGCCCAGGATGAGTTCTTTAGCGCACTCAAAGGATTGTCCGACCCTGAGGAGGTTCGAAAAGCCTTCCGTAACACGTTTTACTCAGTTTTTGGAAGAGAAGTCCGAAATAGCGGCGCCAGATTTTTGATCCAGGGAACGATCGCAGCGGATATTATTGAAACGCAGGGTGGAGTGAAGACGCAGCACAACATCCTTGAACAGATCGGGATCGATCCCGATGAAGGGTATGGTTTTAAGGTCGTAGAACCTGTAAAAGAGCTGTTTAAGCCAGGAGTGAGAGAGTTGGCCAAGGAACTGGGACTTCCCGAAGCGATCCATCAACGGATGCCCTTTCCAGGGCCCGGCTTAGCAACCCGGATCGTGGGTGAAGTAACGCCCGAGAGAGTGGCTAAGGTGAGGAAGGCGACAACGATTGTGGAGGAGGAGATCACACCGCTCAAACCCTTCCAGACTTTTGCTGCGTTGCTCAGCGACAAAGGGACCGGCGTAGAGGAAGGACAGCGGAGGTTTGGAGACATCATCATCGTGCGGTCTGTGGAAAGCCAGGATGCGATGACAGCCGAACCGACTGAAATCCCGTGGAATATTTTAAAAAGATTGGCAAAGCGAATAACAACCGAGGTTCCGGGAGTCAGCAGGGTCGCGTACGAGCTCACTTCTAAACCTCCCGCCACCATCGAATATGTATAAAAAGAAAATAAAAGGGGACAGGCTACTTTTTATAGGGGTAATTAAAAAAGTAGCCTGTCCCCACAGAAAGAGTTGAGGGCCGTCCTTTTTCAGTTCTTAATAATCTTATAAATACCCACCGTTACCAGCGGTAGGATAAAAACGACCAAGAATCCCCAACTTGCTGTGCCATAACCCTTAGCGATCAAGTCAATGAGGCCGAACGTTGATATACCCAGAGCGATCAAGAGGAGAACTACAGCCACGATTGGCCTGTGCCACTGAGCGAATTTTTTTCCTTTAGACTTTAAGGTCACATGGATGCGTTGGTTGACTGCATGGATAAATCCTGTTCCTGTTTCGATAAGAGTCCCAAAGAGGATAATCTGGAATACGATTAAGAGCGCTGCGATCCCGGCCTTCTGCAGAAGAAATACCGCAGGTATTTCTTCAGAAAGAACACCCGGGTAGAGACCGACAACAGGGATGTAAAAAAGAACGGCCGGAATGATTCCGATCACGCCACCGATCAAACCAGCCGATATGGCTTCTTTTCGTTTTTCGATATGATTCAGACAAAAAAGTACAGCCGCGATGTTGCCCAAGTTGTAGAGTGCATATTTAAATCCTCCCAGAGCCCATCCGGATTGGATCACTCCTTCTGAAAAAGTTTTCTGGATTTCCGGTCCGAATTTTATGAGTCCGACAACAAGAAAAGCGGCATACACAGCGTAAAGAATCATCGACCAAACGGAGAGGAAATTTTCTATCAGGCCGCTGCCCTTGAATGTCAGAAATCCTACTGCTGTAAGCATGAAAATTACTCCAACCAAGTAAGGAATACCAAAATTGTCCCGGAGAAGGATCCCTGAGGCTGAACCTACTACAGCCAGAACGATGAGCATGTAGAGAAAATAGATAATCTCGAACACAAACCAGAATGGACCGAGCAGATTCATGAAGAATGTCCTGTAATCATAGGCCTGGAATTTCCTGGAAAATTCGAATGTCACGGCCAAAAGGAGCGACCACATCACAGTAGACACAAGCAGCATTCCCAAAAGCCCTCCAAGAGGGCCATAGCTGAGGAAGAACTCGACAAGCTCTCTCCCCGTTCCATAACCTCCTCCGATGAGCACGGATTGAAAGACAAATCCCGGGAGCAAGTATTTCTTAAAGAATGATGTTTCGAGAAAACTCATATATACTGCCTCAAGTCGCCTCTTCCTGCTCCGATTTTTCATCAATCATATCAGAAAGAAAAGGGGACAGTCACCTTTTTTTTATCGGACCGCTCGGGGAACGGCCCCTACGTAGCGACAAAAAAGAGAACCTTCCCCAACCGTATCAGTCCACGTATGGAATTCGCCAAAATTAGAAATTTCAATTATAATATATTTATTCTATACGACGCCCATGAAGATACTCCAAACCAGGTTTGGGCCTATAACTCCTAGAGAGAAAAAAATCCGGTCTGTCACACTTTGGGGAGCTCTCCTCAATGTCGTTCTTTTGATACTCAAGATCGTCTCAGGGCTTCTCATAAGATCATCGGCACTTATTGCAGACGGTGTCCATTCCCTGTCTGACCTTGCTACGGACCTTCTCATTCTGCTCGGAGCTCGTTTATCCAGCAGACCTGCTGATGAAACACATCCCTATGGACACAGAAAGTTCGACACTATCGCCTCCCAATTGATAGCTTTTATTCTGATCGTTGTGGGTTTTGGCTTAGTTTTTTTTGCAGGGACAGCCATCTCTCGCAAAGAAGTGAATTATCCCGGTTTCCTCGTGCTCGTAGTGGCCGCAATTTCGGTCGTCTCCAAGGAAGTTATCTTTCATATCACACGTAAGATTTCTCGAATCACCCATAGCGCTGCCTTGTATGCCAACGCCTGGCATCACCGCTCTGATTCTTTCTCTTCCATGGCCGTTCTGGTCGGAGGAGCCGCCAGCCTTTTGGGATGGGGGCATGCAGACCATATGGCTACGATTATTGTGGGAATCATGATCATGGGTGTGGCGGGAAAGATATTCTATGATAATCTCATCGAACTCACCGAACATTCCGCCGATAAAAAGTCCATCCAGACCATAGAGAGAATACTCTCACAAGCCGAAGATATTTCCGGATGGCATGCCCTGCGCACAAGGAGTCTGGGTGGGGAATTATTTTTGGATTGCCATGTGATCGTCGATCCCGAGCTTACTGTTTTTGAAAGCCACAAAATCATAGAAAGGATTGAAGAACAGATCCACTCCGAATTATCCAAGCCGGCAAACATCCTAATCCACATCGATCCCGAAAAAGCCAAAGATAAGCAGTGAATCGAAACCAGCAAATTGAACAATTTTTCAGTCCTCTCGATCCCATGAATGTTCCAAAATCAGCCCAAATCCCCTTGACTTGCCAGGGGTGGTTTTGGTATCCTTGCAATTCCCCAAATAGGTGGCGCTATCGTCTAGGGGACTAGGACAGGTGGTTCTCAGCCATCAGACCGGGGTTCGAATCCCCGTAGCGCTGCCAACCTTAGCTTCCCTGAACGAAAAGTGCAGAATTAGAAGATAAAGAATGCAAGTATGAGGCACGCGATAATGCCGATCACTATCGCACTTGCGATAGTACCAGGGTGAACTTTTTTTATCACTCTTGTCATTGTAACCTCCCTTGAGATTAAGTGATATCTACCTATTCGGGTAGACGTAAAATCCACACGTAAAGCCCCAATTCTGGGCTCCTGAGCGGGATAAAAAATTGACACGCTCCCATTTCTTTGATAATTCTAGACTTGAGTTTGAACTTTAAGGTGCCAAATTCGGCAGGGAGAATCTGGATTGATATTTTATGAAGGGGGAAGATCATGTTTTACCGACTATCCTGTAAAGTGATTGTGTGTATCTTTTTTATTTCTCTATTGTCTTTGCCCGTTTTTTCTCAGTGGGAAGATGTTAGCAGCTTCAAGGATGTTCAGATCCCATTCGATCTTAAATACGAAGATAAGATCATCGAAAAGGGGAAGTATGAGATTGAAATCCTAAAACACACAGCGCAGACCGCTTATTATCTCAGGATTAAAAAGAAGGGAAATAGATTATGTCTAGTGTCAGGTGAGTATTTAAAATATATAGACGAAACGGAAATTCCTAATAAACCAAAATTACGGATGAGGAGAAACGCGGCTGAAAAAATGCTGTATATCATATTTGAGTCAGGCACGATTACATGGAAATATCCAGGGATAAAGATCAGATTTAAAATGGAATATGAAGATTGATCCTCCGGGCACTAATAGAAGTGCCCTTTAAATGTCCCGGGTTTCGATTCGAGAATCCTGCCTGCGTCACCTATTGCTTTAAGAACACTTCAGATGAGATTATTCATACCTCAATGAATCAATAGGATTTGCGGTTGCGGCTCTCGCGGCCTGATAGATAACCGTGATGATGGAAATCATCAGCGCGAGCGCTGCCGCCAGCAAGAAAGTGCCGAATTCAAGGCTTGTCCTGTAGGCAAAATTCTGCAGCCATGTGTTCATGATATAGTAACCCAATGGCCAGGCGATCACGACTGCCAACAACACCCATTTGGTAAATTCCCTGACCAACAGCATTATCACACCTGGAATTGTAGCGCCAAGCACCTTCCTGATCCCGATCTCCTTGGTGCGCTGTTCAGCACTGAACGCGCTCAAGCCGAACAGACCCAAACAACCGATGATGATAGCAAGTGTCGTAAAATAGCCGAAAAGCTTGCCCAAACGCTCTTCTGCCCTGTACAGCTCATCATACTGCTCATCCAGAAAGACGTATTCAATAGGATACTGGGAGTCAAACTCATTCCATTTTGATTTGATAAACGCCACTGTTTCCTGAATTCGTTCCGGTGTCGTCCGCATGGATATCCGGTAGTAAAAACCGCCATGGGGATTGCTGTTGTACAGGATGAGAGGCGCTATCTCCTTATGCAGGGATTCAAAATGGTAATCTTTAACGACTCCGATCACCTTGAATTTTTTTCGCTTTTCGAGCGACATAAAAACTTCGATCTGTTGGCCCAATGGATTGTCGTGCCATCCCAAATTTCTTGCCGCTGCTTCATTGATTATGACAGCCTCTTCACGGTCTGTAGGAAAGTCTTTGGAAAAGTTCCGGCCATTAACAATCTTAATATTGTATGTATCGATAAAATCCTCATCCACAATTTGTGAATGCAGCATGGTCAGCTCATTTTCCGGTTTCCCGATCGCATGATGAGCGCTGAAGCTGTTTCTACCTAACGGGAGGCTTGATGATGCCGTAACGCTCAAAATGTTGGGATGTCTCAATAACTCATTCTTTATGGCCTCGTATTTTTTCTGGGTCTCCTCATTTCGGATCCTGAGTGCGATCACGTGGTCTTTGTCATACCCCAATTTTCTGTTGCGCACAAAATTGAGTTGTTTATCCACCATGAGAGTGCCGATGATGAGCACGATAGATACAGTGAATTGGAGCGATACAAGGGTCACTCTCAGAACAGAGCTTTTTGCCCCCCTTTTGAGTCTGCCCTGCAATACTTCTACCGGACGAAAGGCCGAAAGGAAGAATGCGGGGTAACTTCCTCCGATAAGGCCTACCAAGACAAACAAACCTATAAATCCTCCTACAAATTGAAGCTTGGTAAAATACTCCATCGTCAGCACTTTTCCAGATATGCTGTTGAAGACCGGCATGGAGAAAGCCACAAACAGCAACGCAATGATGAAGGCGACGATTGTCAGGATCATGGATTCGCCGATGAATTGCTTGATGAGTTGGTGTCTTTGGGCACCTACGACCTTTCTTAATCCCACCTCTTTGGCTCTGTTCGCTGACCGGGCTGTGGAGAGATTCATAAAATTTAAACAGGCAAGAAGAAGGATAAACAGTCCTATCCCAGAAAAAAGATAAACATAAGCGATGTCGCCGGTGGGTTCCAGTTCGCCTTCCCTCTCTGAGTGAAGATAAATGCGAGCGAGGGGATCGAGTTCATAACGGGCCTTCCCTCCAAAAGCTTTCAGGAGAGGACCGAGGTGTCTCTCCACAAAACCCTCAAACTTTCCTTCGAGTTGCTTGTAATCAGTCCCTTCTCTGAGAAGTACAAATGTGAGGTAGTCGATATTGCTCATCAAATCTTCTGCAGCATTGCCGGTCGGCTTCAGGTCGAGCGTACTAAAAGATGCAAAAAAGTCAGGCCGGAAGTGCGAATTCATGGGAACATTTTCCATGACACCAGTAACCATGTATAACGTTTCGTTGTGCACGCGGAGGTTCTTACCGATCGGATCTTCCTTCCCGAAATACTTCTCTGCCATCTCTTCAGTGATGACGACGGTATTCGGTTTGACGAGAGCATCGTCGGGATTTCCTTTAAGTAATTTGAATGAAAAGACTTCAAAAATGGAGTTGTCTACCCAGATGAATTTTTCTTCGGCGAATTCTCTATCTTCGTACCTAATCACTCGACGTGATCCGTAACTATTGAACCGGACGAAATTTTCCACCTCAGGGAACTCGTCTTTAAACATGGGGCCTTGAACATGAGCCGTAGAGGCAAAATTCATGTACCGGTCCTTGATGTCGATGATGGTGCACACTCTGAAAATTCGGTCCGCTTTCTCGTGGAAACTGTCGTAACTGAGCTCATCCTGCACATAAAGCAGGATCAGGAGACAACAAGTCACACCGATGGCCAAACCGGCAATATTTAACACGGAATATAACTTGTTTCGTCTAATGTTCCGCAACGCTGTTTTGATGTAGTTTTTGAGCATATCTCCAACTCTCCATTCTTTTCTGGACTAATCACAAAAGCTGCTGATACATTTTTATTCAAATAACACTCAATATTTTATTGTCAGCATCTTTTGTGACTAGTCCAGGCTGAATTAACTCATAAAGATAGACGAGAGTAAGTGCTTAAAAGTTCACGGTGCGGAGGAGTTTTTCAGATATCGGTAAACTCTCCTTATTTCAGAAGGAGCGAGATGCCGCTGTGGAATTATTCGTATCTTAAAGAATTAACAGGGTTCGTACTGGCTGCTCTGATAGTCTGGTAACTCACGGTTAGCAAAGAGATAACAAGAGCGAGTGCTGCCGACGCCACAAACACCCATAGATTGATACCTACCCTGTAGGCAAAATTTTGAAGCCATTTGTTCATGGCAAAATAAGCCATTGGCCATGCTATAAGATTGGCCGCCAGAACTTTTATGAGAAATTCTCTGTCCAGCAGAAGAATGATCCCCGGGATAGTGGCCCCGAGGATTTTCCGAATGCCTATCTCTTTTGTTTTCTGTGTCGTGACGTGCGATGCAAGACCGAAGAGCCCTAATCCAGCGATGATGATAGCTAGTGCCGCAAATGCAGTGAAAGTCTTTCCAGCTTGGATCTCCGTGTTGTATAATTGGGCGAAGTTATCGTCGAAGAAGACATAATCCAGGGGCTGGGCAGGGACGAATTCTCCCCACAGCTTTTCCATGAAGCGGATGATTTCTTCGATCTTTTGTGGGTGGATCCTGACGGAAAGATACATCACCGGCCGATTCTCGATGAGAATGGATGCCATGGGGCGCATGTTGAAATGGAGTGATTCTAGATGAAAATCTTCAACGACTCCAATGACATTGTATGGCTTGTTCTTGAATTCTGTGAGAAGCAGTTGTTCTTCGAGAGGGAATTCCATATCGAGTGTTTTTACAGCAGACTCATTCAGAATGACAGCAGAAGAATTTGTAGAGTGCTCCTTTCTAAAATTTCTACCCTCTTTAAACTTGATATTGTAAGTTTCCATGAAGTCATAGTCGGCAGATATCGTAACCAGGGTGTGGTTCATGTTGCTCCCTTCTCCCGGTTTTTGGAAAACTTTCACTTCGAGGAGCATTTGGGGGAGTGAATCTGTGAATGTGGCGTTTATAACATCCGGATTTTGTTTGAGCCTCTCTTTGAATGCCTCTCTTTCTGCTCCGAGTTTTCTCGCACCCTGGATGATGACCACATGCTCCTTATCGAATCCCAGGTTTTTGTTGCGGGCATATCGCAGTTGATTGCCAATTATGAACGTGCTGATGAAGAGAACGATGGATGCGACGAATTGAAAAACAACAAGAGCATGCCTGAATTGGCGTCCCTTCATCCCGGATTGGGATTGCCCTTTTATCACATCTACGGGTTGAAATGATGCAAGGAGAAACGCAGGGTAAATGCCGGCTGCCACACCGATGATCACCGCACCGAAAAGAATCCCCAATAAAAAGGTCCAATTCATAAAAGTGGACATGGAATAATCTTTTCCCACGAGGTTATTGAATACAGGAAGGAACAGCTCAACCAATATCAACGCTCCGAGTATAGCAATTGAGGCGAACACGATGGATTCGGTCAAGAATTGCCTGATGAGTTGTTTCCTGTTGGACCCAACAACTTTTCGGATTCCCACCTCTTTGGCTCTTTGAGTGGATCTTGCAGTAGACAGGTTGATAAAGTTGATGCAGGCAACAACTAAAATGATAAATGCGATGGCTGCAAATATGGTAACCGTGTTGATATTTCCAGGTGGCTCGAATTCATTTTCCACTCTTGAATACAGATGAATATCCAGAAGCGGCTGCAGGAAAAAGCCTATGAAGTTTCCGGATTCAATGAACTTGTCATACGAGATTCCCATCGCCCTTTTTACTATCGGCTCATAATATTTACGTGAAAATTCTGGGAATTTGGCTTCTATTTGGCCGGGAGTGACATTCTCTTGGACGAGAATATAGGTATAAACGGCTGTGTCATACCAGTCAGGATCCCGGCTTTTTCTGAGCGATGCGAAAGTGGCGAGAAAATCAAAATGGAAATGGGAATTTTCTGGTAGGGATTTGGCGATTCCAGTCACTTTGTAGGGTGTCCCATCCTCTAAAATCAGCATTTTCCCGATAGGCTCTTCTTCTCCAAAATATTTCTTCACCATTTTTGGGGTTAAAACGACTGAATTATGCTCTTTAAGTACGGCCTTTTTTTCCCCTTCGATGAGTGGAATGGTAAACACATCAAAAACTGTGGGATCTGCCCACACGAACTGTTCTTCCATGAACTGTTTGTCTCCATACCGGACGTAAACATTTCCCGTACGGAACTGTTTATACATCCTTGTGGATGCCTTGACTTCAGGAAAATCTTTGACCATGGCTTCTGCAAGAGGGGATGGTGCCAGAGCGCAGTCAAAATGATTCGTTCCGACATTGAATCGTAGAGGGACTCTGTATATGTTACGGGCTTTTTTATGAAAGCGGTCATAGTTCAGTTCACTCTGAACGAAAAATAAGATCAGGATACAACTGGCAATTCCGATGGCGAGACCGACAATATTAATGAATGAATATCCCCGATGCCTTCGGATGATCCTTAAAAAAACGGTGATGTAGTTCTTGATCATAATTTCCTCTATTCCGATTCATTTAAAACAGTCTGCAATAAATATGCCATTTTGAGCTCTAGGGGAACTCGGAGAATCTGATTTCTGGGCGGATTTCTCGATGTTCGCTCATGAGACATAAGGTGTGCGCAATTGAACAGTCTCAAAGTAAATTATTCGTAATGTAGGGATTCGATGGGATTTGCCAGAGCAGCTTTGAGGGACTGATAACTCACAGTGAGCAAAGCGATCAACAATGCTATTGATGCGGCAAGAAGAAATGACCCGATGCCGATGGAGATACGAAAAGCGAAATTCTGCAGCCATTTGTTCATCACAAAGTATGCAATGGGCCAGGCGAGAAGGTTGGCTGCGACGACCCATTTTGTGAATTCCTTGGACAGCAAGAAGACGATTCCAGGGACTGGCGCCCCAAGAACCTTCCGAATTCCGATCTCCTTTGTCTTCTGTTCCGCTGTGAAGGATACCAAACCGAATAAACCAAGACAGGCAATAAAAATGGCCAACATGCTGAAATATGTGAAAATCTTGCCCAGCCTTTCTTCTGTGCGATACTGTGCATCGACGCTAGCGTCAAGGAAGGCATAGTCAAACATGCCGGTTGGATCAAATTCTTTCCATTTCTTCTCCACTAATTCGAGGGTCCTTGAAATATTCTCGGGGCTGAGCCGCACTGCCACAAAACTATAGTCATCTGGATCCAAGTTTATTAGTATCGACTGCATCGGATTATGCAATGAGTCGGTGTGGAAATCTTTAACAACTCCAATAACAGTTCTCGGAGTTAGTTTTGCAAGCAGTTCGGAGATTTCTTTCCCTATGGGATCATCCCATCCTATTTTTTTTGCTGCTGTTTCATTGATAAGGATAGAGCCCTTGATATCCGTAGAAAATTCAGGGGAAAAATTTCTTCCTGCGATCAATTCGATGCCAAAAGTCTCGAGGAAATCAAAATCACCGCTGATCCTTCCCATCATTTGAGATTCCTCACGAGAGAATCCTTCAGGAATAAATGCATTGTGCATGGCTCCTTGGCTGGGGACATGAGATATTGCCGATGCACGAATAACTCCGGGAAGTTTCATCAACTCTTCCTTGATGGTTTCAGTTGAGAACTGGATCGAGTCGTCTAAAATCTGGATATAAAGGATATGCTCTTTGTCGAAGCCAAGATTTCTATTTTTCATGTAGTGGATTTGATTGAAAACAACGATTGTGCCGATGATGAGGAAAACTGAGACAGTGAATTGGAAGACAACAAAAACACTGCGTATGCGGAAGTTTGCTGGCCCTTTTCTTAAGCTTCCTTTCAACACACTTACAGGTTTAAAAGCAGATAGAAATAATGCAGGATAGCTTCCAGCCAAAATCCCTACAATAAACACAAACCCCACGGATAAAACAACAAATAGAGGGATATCTGTGAAGAGGATACTGAGTTCCAGTGCGGTGAGGGACCTGATAATGGGAAGGGATAGCTCTGCAAGACCCATGGCGATAACGAAAGCGAATGAGCTGAGCATGATGGATTCTCCGAGAAATTGAAGAATCAATTTATTTTTGTCTGCGCCCAGAACTTTCCGCATTCCCACCTCTTGTGCGCGTTTAGCTGAACGGGCTGTGGAAAGATTCATGAAGTTAAAACACGCTATGAAAAGAATGAAAATAGCAATGGCTGAGAAAGCATAGATATAAGATATATCGCTTTGCCCTGTCGGTTCATTCAATAAGTCCGAATGGAGATGAATATCTGTAAGCGGAAGAAGCGAGTATTCCACTCTCCCTCCCACAGCTTTCAGTATGTTTCCCATGTTTTTTTCGACGATGGCAGGAAGTTTTTTCTCAAGTTCTTTGTCACTATAGTCCTCTTTTAGGAGTACAAAGGTGTGAATTTCAAAATCACCCAGCCAATTTCCTTTTAGCCTTGGATTACTCACATAAAAGGATTCAAAAGAGAGCATCATATTAATGGGGAAATGTGAATTTCTGGGAATATCTCTGATCACTCCTGTGACTTTATAGTCCTCTCTGTTGTCTAGCCTGAGAATTTTACCGATGGGATCTTCCTCACCGAAGAATTTTTTTGCATTGCTCTCTGTAAGTAAAACAGAATGAGGCGCTTTGAGGGCTGTTTTTGGATCACCGAGAATCATGGGAAAAGTAAAGACATCAAAAACAGAATCTTGAGCGTAATAGATTCTGTTCTCAAAGAACTTCTTGTCCTCGAACTCCACCAGTGTCTGGCCATGCCTATACCGGCGAAACTTTACCGAATTTATAACTTCAGAGTACTGATCTTTAAGATAGTCGCCAATAGGGTGGTTAGTAGAGGCAAGATTACCGCCACGGCCGCCAAATTCGAGGATCGTGTTCACCCGGTAGATTTGGTCGGCGTTTTTATGAAAGCGGTCATAGCTGCTTTCGAAGACGACGTAATTGACTATCAAGATACAGCATGCCATACCGATGGCCAATCCAGCAATGTTAATAAAGGAGAATGCTTTGTTTCGCTTAATGTTTCGCAAAGTGATCTTTATGTAATTTTTCAACATGATAGACTCTCTTGATTTCTTGGATGCCTCATCATTCATACCGCAGAGAATCTACAGGATTTGAGAGCGCAGCTTTGATTGCCTGATAGCTGACTGTAAGCAGCGCAATGAGGAATGCCAGGCCTGCAGCTACAAGAAAGGTCCAGAACTCAATGAAGGTACGATATGCGAAGTTCTGAAGCCACTGATTCATGGTATAATAAGCTACAGCCCAGGCAATAATATTGGCAAAAAGAACGAGTGTAAGGAATTCCTTACTGATGACGTTAATGGAGGAATGTCCTTTGTATTTTTTGAAATTCCTCAAAGCTATTGTGAGATAGTTCTTAAGCATGGCTTGCCTATTGTCTTCAGGTTTAGGCTCGCGGGATGTAACCTCCTTCTTTTTCCCGGAACATGATCGGGATGTGAGTGTCGGTGGGAACTCCGATCTGGATCAATTGCCAGTTCTTTTCGTGCTCCTTGATCACATGCCGGATCACGGCAACTCTGTCTTCCTTCATGTCACTGAAACTCTCCCACTCGACGATCTCCACACGGTAACGCATTGTACGCTTTTTCCCATTGATCTTCACTTCGATGTCTATGTTTTGTTCGGACTCAAGTGTTGGGATTTGGAGAACGACCTCTCTCATTTGATTCTACCTCCTTAACTTAAATACTTTATATGCATTATTCATGGCGCAGTGCCTCCACCGGGTTGGCAACAGAAGCCTTTATCGCCTGATAACTAACCGTCAGAAGAGCGATAACCAGGATTAATAAGCCTGCCAAAACGAATGTTAAAACACTCATATCGACCTGATACGCAAATCCCTGAAGCCATTTTCGCATGGCTAAGTAAGCCACCGGCCAGGCTATGATATTTGCCAGTAACACCCATTTTGTATACTCTCTCGAAAGCAGTAGAGTGACACTCGAGACTGTTGCTCCCAAAACTTTACGGACACCGATCTCTTTAGTCCTCTGTTCAGCCATAAATGAGGCCAGGCCAAAAAGTCCCAAGCAAGAGATGAATATCGCCAGAAATGTAAAATACCTTAAAAGCTCACCCAAACGATGTTCGGTCCTGTATATCTGTTCATAGTCTTCGTCCAGGAAATGGTATTCAAATGGGAATTCAGGTGCGAACTTAGTCCAGGTTTTCTCGAGAAAACCCAATGTTTGGGGGATGTCGTCCCCGCTGATCCGGAGCATTGTGTATCGATAATAAGATGGGTTGTAATAGAGAATAAGTGGCTGGATCTCATATGTGAAGGGCATGTAATGGTAGTTTTTCACCACACCGATGATCTCGCCTTTTTCACCGAATTCAAGCCATTTCCCGATGGGGGATTCCAATCCCATCTGTTTCAGGGCCTCTTCGTTCAAGATATAGTTGGATGTGTCCGTGGAGAATTCGTCAGAAAAATTCCGGCCTTGGACCAATTCCAATTTCAGCGTATCCAAGTAGTCAGGATCGACAAGGCTGATGTTGAATTCGATATTTTGATCCGGAGTTTTGCCTTCCCATTCGACAGGAGCTGAATACCTGTTATAAGAGGGGAGTTGGAATGTCCGAGTCATATTCAGGATATGGGGATTCTGAAGGATTTCGTTCTCGATGGCGTCATAATTCTCTTTGATCCTGTCATTGATACTAGCATAGATTAGGTTCTCTTTGTTGAAGCCCAAATCTTTGGACTGGATGTATTGGAGCTGCGAATAGATCACAGCGGTGCTGATGATCAGGAATATAGAGAGTGAAAACTGGAAAACGACAAGTATTTTTCGAAGGGCTGAGCTGCTGCTGCCTGAACGATACGTGCTTTTCAGCACTTTGCCGGGGAGAAAAGACGAAAGGAACAGGGCTGGATAACTCCCGGAGAGGAATCCTGTGAACAGTGCGATCCCTATAACGCTAGCGAAAATGGCCATGTTTCCGGATAGATCGAACCTGAGGTTTTTTCCAGAGAGGTTGTTGAAAAGGGGCAGAAGAACTTCCACTATGAGCATGCTAAAGCCAAGGGCACAGATGGTTAAAACAATGGATTCGCCAAAAAATTGACGGATGATCTGTATGCGCCTTGCCCCCACGACTTTTCTCAAACCCACTTCCCGGGCACGCTTTGCCGAGCGGGCCGTTGCAAGATTCATAAAATTGATACAGGCGATCACGAGGATAAAGAGAGCGATGAGGGAGAAGATGTACACATACTTGATGGTTCCCATTTCTCCGCCCAAGGTGTATAACCGGATCCGCTTGAGTGGCTGGAGTCGCAGATAGGATTCGTCGTCAGGCGTATGCTTCTTGATCATCCCGTAAATTTTATCTTCCACCTGCTCGTAAGAAACATTCTTGTGTAACAGGACGTAAACTTGGCAGTTGTGCGAATTCCAGTTGTTCACATCATAACCGGTGGCTTCGAGGTAGGAATAGGGGACCAGGAAGTTAAATTGAAGAAAGGAATTATCGGGCACATCCTTCACGATGCCGGTCACTTTCATCTGATATTGACTGTCCGCAGTCAATATTTTCCCGATGGGGTCCTCTTCCCCGAAATATTTTTTGGCCATCGCTTCCGTAAGAATGATGGAATGAGGGTCGTTAAAAGCGGCCTCCGGATCTCCTTTTGCAAATGAAAAGGAAAATATGCGGAAGAATGACGGATCGATAAAGCGGACATTGTTTTCAGTAAAGAGTTTGTCCTCATATTTGAGCGTGAAATCTCCGTCGAAGAATCGCGTCACGAATTCGACTTCTGGTAAGGTGTTTTGGATTTCAGGGCTCACAGGCTGGGGAACATTACTGAATTGTGAAATGCCACCCGCGTGATGATAGTCTTGGTAGATCCGGTTGATAAAATCCCTATTTTTGTGGAATCTATCGTAGCTCAGCTCATGTTGAACCCAGAGCAAAATGAGAATACAACTAGCCATACCGAGGGATAATCCTATGATATTGATCAGGGAATATCCTTTGTGTTTCCGGATAGTGCGGAAGGCGATTTTCAGATAATTCTTAAACATCACTCTCTTCCAATATCTGTGCCCATCACAGGACTCAGAACCATATGGTCAGCTATTTGCATTTATCCGTATGCAAGTCCTATGCCAGCCTTTTCCTTTAGAGAGGAATTAGGCTAAGTATGTGTAATCGTTTGAGTGTTTTATCTAGAGATTTTGGAGGTGTGTTCGTCCGTAGATTCCAGCCTTCAAAAAATGTGTGTTCGGTTGGGAAACACCTGGTGTGCGGTGGTGGACAGTTTGTTCTATTTGATATATCCCAATGCCCGCAATTGCTCGCGGATTTCATCTTCGTTTTCGGTTTTTATGGAGTTCCATTCACACTTTTGAATAAAGTGTATTCCCATGAAATTTACTAGTTGCCTGGTCAGATCGGGGTTTGATAATGCAAAATTGGTATTCTCATATGGGTCAGTTTCTAGATCATAGATTTCAAATTTTTCGATCTCTGGGGGTGAGAAACTGAAATAAGCGAGGCTCTGAGGATCATAGTCATCATTCATGATCAGTTTATTTTTTCCCTGGTTTATGGCTATCTTTCTGGGTATCATTCGATCTATCGGGTCTGTAGCTAATTCAGAGAGGAAAATCCTTTCTTCATCCCCTGTATTCTTGCTTATTATAAGGTTGAGCAAAGTTTCTCCATCTAAATACTGATCTGGGTAGTCAATATTTAAGACGTCGAGAACTGTTGGCAAAACATCGATGAGACGTGCATACTTTTTGATTTTCACGCCAGCATGCTCTGAATCGAAGAATTTGATAATTAAAGGGACTTTTATGATCTCGTTATAGACACTGTGGCTATGAGCCCACGCTTTGTGGTCATAAAATTCCTCCCCGTGATCTGAAACTAGAATAATCATGGTGTTGTCGTAGATTCCGAGTGCTTTGAGTTCATCGACCAGAGCTTTGATCAAAACTTCATCGGTGTACAGGATCCCGGCGTCGTAAAGGTCGATAATGTTTTGCCTGAATTCATCATTTTGAGGAGGATTGTACCTGTTTTCTTGGTAGAATCGGAATTTTTTCAGGTCAAAGCCCTTGAACTCAGGGTCTTCGGATAAAAAAGACTCATTGTAGGGGGGAGGCGATTCATACGGACTGTGGATTTGATATGTATGGACAAAAAGGAAAAAATTCCGGTCTTTATGTTTTCTTATCCAGCTCAGAGATGCTTTGCCTATTCTATCGGCTTGGTCGGGCGCGATCAAATCCCCGCGCACATAGTAGCTATCAAAACCCTTGTTAAATCCGTACGAACCACTGACGAAACCGCCGCCTGTGATAGCTCCATTGAAATAGTCATTTTCTCTCAGAACATCAGCAAGTGTCAGAATGGAGGAATTGATCTTTTGATCGTTGTGATAGACCTGATGATTGATGCAATTCAGTGCGGTCATCAGCGAGACATGAGAGGGTAGAGTCCAAGAAGAGGTGGCAAAGGTGTTCAAAAATACCGCAGATTCCTTGGCTAGCTCGTCGAGGTTTGGACTTGTTTCTCGCGGATAGCCATAGCAGCCCACATGATCGGCTCGCAATGTGTCCAGAGAGATGAGGAGGACATTTTTCGTCTTCTGCTGTGGCACATAGATCACCGGATTAAACCATGCGGCAAGAGCCTTTGAATCTCCCCTTGTCTGAAAATAGAGAACGACATCTTTTTGAGCATATTCTGAGAGATCTAATGTTTTATAATTAAAAACAAGAGACCGTTTGGAGCCGAGATTCAAAGTTTTTGCAAATATCTTTTTTCTTTCTTCCCTTGTTTCTAGAATGATCGTGAAGGCTGCATTTCGTGTGCCTTCTCCTCTGTTGAGAAGCTCGTCATCACGTCTGATGCCATAAGTAAATTCAAGAATAGAGTTTGCCGGGATCTTGACCGGAAACTTGTAGTGGCTATTCGGAGGGGCCATAAGCGTGTTGATGTCCACAGTCCCGATTTTCATTTTTTTCTTTAAAAGAAAAGGATTTTTTCCGATACCCGAATCCATAAGGGGATATTTGTCAGCGATGTCATATAAGACAGGATTCATCTTTTTGAATCCCTCTGGATCCTTGGCCATATCACTGAATGGGCTGAGGAGAATATTGTCTTCTGTGAAATGATCGATGAATCGATGGACAGTAAAGTCTGTCTTTCTAGCACAGAAAGAATGGAGCATCGATAGCGAAACAAGGAGGCTCAGAAGATATAGAACTTTTGATCGAGTCAGGATCTTCGATTTTGTCTTGTACAATTCTTCTTTTTTCATGAGCATAAAATATCTCTTCTAATCCGTGCGATTTGAGAGAAGATGAATTGTGACCTGATAATTCACAAATTCACCCGCCTTATTTTTTGGGATCGTGATTATAAGTTTGTTATCTTTGAGTTCGGCGCCTGTGACGTCATTTATAAACTCGGAGTTTTTTAGAGTGATTTCGTACGTTTTGCCCGCAATCCCCTCCATATAGATCAAAAACTTTTCATTATTTTTGTCGACATGGATAATTTTCATCCCCTTGTTTGGATCACCCACTTTTGAATGTGTGATAATTGGCAGCAGTTCAAGGGTGGGCTTGTAATTGAC
The DNA here is from genome assembly GCA_964540205.1 of uncultured Eubacteriales bacterium. Lineage (GTDB taxonomy): Bacteria > Acidobacteriota > Aminicenantia > Aminicenantales > Aminicenantaceae > WTAW01. The sequence continues at coordinate 20,039 of CAZIMJ010000080.1, forward strand.
TTCGATTACGTGAGATTCGCTCTGTAGGGGAATATGTGAGGCGGGTTGTATAACTTGGGAGAAGGATTGTGTTTCAAAAGGAATGGGATGCCCATCAAGAGTTATAGATTTAACTTGTGTTCCAATGGCTAAGGCCGGAGCGAATTTTAAACTGTATTGTTGGGCGTTTTTAGACCGGACTTGAACAGTAAGAGATCCTTTACTTTTTTGGATTTCAAAAGAAAATGTCGCTTTTCCGATTTTGAAATTAGCTAAGGAAACATGCTCCCAATTTGCAGGGAATTGTGGGGCGAATACCACATTTTTTTTGAGGGCATTGCCCTCCAAACCCAACAGTCCATTGACCAAAGGAAGGACAACTCCAGCTGATGAGAAGCCTTGATGGGGCACTGATTCCTGAGGGGATACGTTGTGTGTCCCCGAGAGGACTTCGGTGACGCTTCCCAAGGCCCGGTTAAAAGTATGTTCTGAAGTGGCTTTGAGCAAACTGAAGCCTTGAAGGGGCATATGATGAACATAGAGAGCGGCATTGACCCAACTTGTTATAAAAGGCCAGACCGCGCCATAGTTGTAGTTCAGCGGCTGAAAGTGAAAACTTTTTAGTGATATGCTCCGGATGCCCCAGTCCGTAGTCAATTCTGAAGAGTTTAACTTCTTGAGAGAGAGGGCACTCCTTACGGGCGTTCCCAAGTCCCACATAAGACTCACCGCATTCCAGGGAGATGTTTCCTTGACTTGCTGTCCCTCCGAATTAAAGGCATAGGTGTAGAATTGGTTGTCCTCGTCCCAAAACTTTGTATCAAATGTTTGCCTGGCTCTTTCAAAATTCCTGGCTGCTTGTTTGCTGAATGGTCCGTTCCCCACGATATCGGCAAGATGTTGCATGGCTTGAGTCGCTCTTAACCATACGGCTGCAAGGTAGATATCCGTTGCGATTCCAGTGAGCGCTCCGTACTCCAGGGCACCTAAACCCGCTTTCTTGTTGTCCATCAGCCCGTCATCATTGGCATCCGTGGATAAGCACCATTCATAAGCTCGCTCTAAAGATTCCCAGCTTTCTCTTAAAAAATCCACATCGCCTGATCTCTTTACGTATTCGTACATGGCAGCGATGTAGTATGGTGTCGTATCGCCGTGAATGTAGCCGTACGGGTAGTCTTCCCACCAATCGATGTATGCAGCTGCCTGGGAGAGTTCATGGGCCATCTTCCCATCATGCCGCTGCCACTTTTGTGTGAAGAGGAGAGCCTCTCGGACGCTGTCAAAAGCGCCATAGCTCAGGATGCTGAAGGAGTTTATGTAGGCGTCTCCTCCGAAAAACCAGCCGAATCCAGGGCGGCCGCTCGTGCCTGACGGCCCTAAACCTGCGATCAAACCCCTCCCCAGATCAGGGTTATCGACCAGTAGGCTGTCATAAACCACTTTGGCCCATTCAAAGGCGAGGTCGAGCTTGGGATCAGGGGTATTTATGACCAGTGTGTTTTCTCGTAATGTTTGATAGTGGTCGACATTGTCATAATAGAGTTGTGCAGTGTTGTTCTGGAGGAATTGGTAGGTTTTTTGGACATCTTCCCGTTTCCCTTTGCCGCCGGCACAGATGATGGGAATATATTTGGATCGGACAGCTTGGGGATCTGGGATTTCGATCTTGAACTCATTCGGCGAGTCGGAAAGCATGTGGGCGGGTGTGTATGTTATTCCTGATGCTGCAGGGGACCCCACAATTCCATGGTTTTTGCGTGTGGATTCGGAGATGACGTAGGCTTTGATTGAGTTGTCCCAGTGGGCGTACTGTCCGCCCAGCCCAGCGGGCCACATGGGCTGCAGAACTGGCAGAAATCCACATACAATGGTGAGCGGCACTGTTGTATCGACATCGAGGAGGATAAAACATCCAGGTTCATTGATGGGAGTGACATAGATCGCCTTCAGAGTGAAAGATTGATAGGTGTAGGTGAGAGTTGTAGCTTCTGGGATTACGTCAATGTAGGTTACGATGTCTTTACCCACAATAGGGCGGGTAGAGTCGGCCACAAAGAATGAGAACTCAAAGTTGCGGAAGAGCTTAAGAGGATAAGCCCAGGCTTCGAACGCACCGCCCTCATCGCCTAAAACAGCAAATCTCCGCCCCGCTTTGATGAAAGATGTTTCGGGTTGAGCCAGCCGATGGAGGGCCAGTTCATTGGCCGCAATAGGGAATTCAGCGATCAAACCCTCTTGGGCCAATAGTAGCGCAGTGCCTCCAAATCCAAGAAGGAGCACAGCAACCAGAATAGATTCAATAAGCGCTCTCATTCAAGCAGTCCTCTTATAGAATTATTATGGAATATATCTGTGATGTAAAGCCTATTAACCTGAATTATTCATAAAAAATGTCGATACTTATCACAACTAACGCAATATCAGAATGGTACATTGTTTTTTCGGAATACTCGTTTAAGCACTGAATTTCCAATGCGATTTTCATTTATAATCGACATTTTTTCCCCTTCAGGCGAGCTGATCTCACTACAAAGTCTTCGTTGTAGCCCACTCGCGGTAGTTCACTACAGCTTCGTGGGCCACTGCCT
>CAZIMJ010000081.1:0-12594 GCA_964540205.1 uncultured Eubacteriales bacterium
ATATTCATCTGAGAGATTATTGGCCCTGATGGAATTTTGACAATTTTACATACAATATATCAAGGAAAAAATTCTCTTTCAAGAGTATAAAGCGTGTGATGTGAATTCCGATGGAAAAAAATTTCAAATTCGGATAGAATTTGATGTCACATTCATGATGTGATTGTGTGTTCATAAGAAATCGACATGGAGGAATGAAAGTGAGCAAAAACATCCCTATTGAAAAACCAGCGGGCAAGCTAGGAGTTATGATGCCCGGACTCGGAGCAGTGGCCACAACATTTATTGCGGGCATATCGGCCATCAAACGTGGCCTATCCCAACCGTACGGATCTCTGACACAGATGGGAACGATCAGACTTGGTAAACGGACGGAAAAAAGGATCCCTAAAATCAAAGATTTTATTCAGTTGGCAGAGCTTGATGATCTGGTGTTCGGCGGGTGGGACATCTTTACAGATAACGTTTACAAAGCAGCACTCAATGCGGGAGTTCTTCGCAAAGAATTACTGGACCAAGTCCGAGACGATATTGAAGGTATTATGCCCTGGAAGGCGGTCTTCGACCAGAATTATGTTAAAAAGCTGGAAGGTGAACACGTTAAAAAAGCCTCCACTAAATATGACCTAGCACAGATGCTCATGGAAGATATTCAAGCCTTTAAAGAAAAACACGATCTCAACCGAATGGTGATGGTCTGGTGCGCCAGCACAGAAGTCTTCATGAAGCCAGGCCCTGTTCATGAGACGCTCGAGTCCTTTGAGAAGGCCATGAAGGAGAACCATCCGGCCATTGCACCGAGCATGATCTATGCATATGCTTCTATCGCATCTGGTGTTCCCTTCGCCAATGGAGCGCCCAATCTAACGGCAGACATTCCTGCGATGTTTGAGCTGGCTGGCAAGAAGAATGTGCCCATTACCGGTAAAGACTTCAAGACCGGACAGACTTTGATGAAAACCATTCTCGCTCCAGGATTTAAGGCACGGCTCATCGGCCTGAACGGGTGGTTTTCGACGAATATCCTAGGTAACCGGGATGGTGAAGTCCTCGACGACCCCGAATCTTTTAAAACAAAAGAAGAAAGTAAGTTGGGAGTTCTCGATTTCATCCTCCAGCCTGATGTCTACCCGGATCTTTACAAAGACCTCTACCACAAGGTGCGGATCAATTACTATCCCCCACGGGGTGATAACAAAGAGGGCTGGGATAATATCGATATTTTCGGCTGGTTAGGCTATCCCATGCAGATCAAGATCGATTTTCTCTGCCGAGATAGTATACTGGCAGCTCCCCTAGTTCTAGACTTAGCGCTTTTCTTGGATCTAGCCCAGCGCAGCGGGATGAAGGGGATCCAGGAATGGCTGTCCTTTTACTTCAAAAGCCCGATGTGTGCGCCGGGACTCTATCCTGAACACGACCTGTTTATCCAGCTTATGAAGCTGAAAAACACTCTGCGTCATCTCAAGGGAGAAGAACTCATCACACATCTTGGATTAGAGTATTACGATTAATGATACTGATTAAAACAGGCTACTCTTCAATTAAGTTTCTCTTTTGAGAATCATCTCCTCTAGAGGCATTCGCTGGCTCTTTATGGTGTGGATGGCCGGCCAGCCCACTGCGATATGAAGAGCCGGTTCCATATAATCGGGCATGTGAAATTTCTCTTTGAAGATCTGAGCGGTTTTGTCAGTGCGTGTGAGCCAGACTGCCCCTAAACCCAAGGCATGAGCCACGAGACACATGTGATCAGCGGCAGCTGCGCAATCGTAAAGTTGGTTATGGGGGATGAGACGGTCGTGTCCCAAGGTCTCATAAATTCGCTTGTCGTAGCAGACTACGATCAGAACACAGCTATCCATGGGTGTAGGGATGTCGCTCCACACCATTTTTGCGTCTTTGGGATCCCTGATGACGACAAACCGGACAATCTCCAGATTACATCCTGTAGGGGCTGCTCTTCCTGCCTCAAGGATCTGCTCGATCAAGTCATTCGGAATTTCCTTTCCAGGGATCCAGTCGCGGACAGATCTTCTCTCCCAAATTAGTTTTTTAACGGTCTCCATATCATTTTCAGAAAATATTGGAGAATCTGGTTCAGAAACTGTAACGTTGTGGCCTCCGCGGAGTTTTTTTGCCATCTCTATGTATGTCTTCCCCCACTCTAAATCAGGCTCGTTATCCATGAAGCCTCTTTTTCTCCACACATCAAGGATCAATTCGGGCTCCCGGCCCAAATTGGGTCTCATTGGCTTTTTTCCCAGGATGATGGGATAAAGATCGACCTCGATGGTGTGATGGACGCGCTCCCGGAAAAGAGCGCGCAGACACACTGGATCCATGGTCATGAGGTTGTCTCTAGTGTATCGGCCATATAACCAACGGACTGTATCATTAGTTTCTGAATCCGGGAGATCTCCATTTTTTTCATCGTGAACGGTTTCATTTTCCGCTGATTCCTCCTTGCCTGTCTTTCTCATCGCAAGTTCACAATAAGGATCCCCATCGAGAATATTTTTGATGTGCACATATTCATAATCAGGATTATATGCCTTTATCTTGGCTTGATCGACATAACAGTAAAGCCGGGCCATTTTGGGATCGCTCCATTCGAGCCATTCTGCTGCTAAAGGACAATGATGGACTCTGGCTCTCTCCTCTCCATCTATAACAACACTTTCTACCTCCCAGGCGATGTCGGGCAGATCGCTTGCAAAATTTTCAGGTGTTAGAGAGAGGCCTTTCATTTGAGCCTTTTTCCTCGCTTCTCCTCCAATAAAAGCTCCATATTCGTCTATCGCCTTCCGTACAAGCTCTTCTCCCCTCTCTTCGCCATATTCTTCGAAAAGTGTTTTGGAAAAACAGTGATAGAGCAAGGCAGCTCTTCGCAAAGCTGCCTGGATTTGACACAATGCTTCCTGTTTCGGTATTTTTTCTTCAGTGCTTTTCATCCTCTCGACTCCTTTCTATGAATAAAATCTCCATCATGAAATTTATGGACTTGGCGGTATTAAATATCCGGATCTCTTATATTGTATACAAAACAAAAGAATTTTCTAGCAACCCACCAAGATTACGCCACCATTTTTAAAGTTTAAGTATAATGTTGAGTATAAACACTGATAAGGATGGGAGCTCTGTTAGAAGGCTATTTATGGCCCCAAAAATGGCGATTTAAGACGTTTTTCAATCCAATATTTTTGGTTAACGTGATAAATATGTGGATGTTACTGTGGCCCGTCCCCAACAATCTGTTCCAACAATCTGTTGTCAATTCCTCTTTGGGGGTCTCAAGTGTAACTGTCACAGAAACTTGGGATTCTTCTAAAGAAATAAGCTGAGTTGCACAACTTTTGCAATAATTGGAGTCTGAAGTGTTCTCGGCGTTACATTTTGGACAAATAATCGCCATTATTTTTTAATTGGAACCTTACGTCACAAATGCTTTTTCCTGTATATCACTTGGTTGAATCGCTGTCAAATTGTTATGGGCCTCTGTAAGCATCCAGTCAAAATCGCCCCCTATATCCCCCCAAAAGGCGATTGACCATAAACATGCATGCGATAAGATTGAATTGTAATTTTTGGAAAAACCTCCGATTGCAGGGGTTGTTCGATGGCAGAAAAAAGAAAAGACCAACGCATAAAAGAAGAAAAAAAGGTCGTTATCGAGTTTTATCCTGGAGGCAAGAATCCCCGCCCCAAAAACGTGACATACGCATTAACAAGAGATGTGTCTGAGGGGGGCGTGAGACTCTTAACCGACAAATACTTCCCGGTCGGGACTTTGCTGAAAATCACATTGTCTTTATCGCTAACAAGGCAGATTGTCAATGTTGTTGCAAAAGTAAAGTGGGTGAAAAATTTCCACACATCGGATCTTTTTGAAATGGGAATCGAGTATGTGCATGAAATTCCCGAATCTGTTTTGAGCATGATGAAAAATCATCAGGAAAAAGAGGCTAAGGCCCCTTCCTCTGCTTGGAAATAGACGAAAAACTATTCTCTGCCTACAGATATTGATGCTTGTACGGATCTGTTTGCGAACCCAGCGCTGGTTCAAAACACAATCTCTTAAAGAATTTTGATACCCAAGTCTAGAAAGGAACAATCACTCTCAACTTGGGCAGCTATGTTCATCAAATATTTTTTCTCAAACGATCAAAAAATTTATGTGCCTCGTCAAAATCCCGTTGCCGGATAACATGCTTGAGAAATTCGAGTTTGTTTGTGACCTTTTCCAACTGGGAAAGAGAATAAGGGTTGAAAAGAATCTCGGAAAGAAGAGCATCTTCCTCTGATAAGAGGCCTTTTGCGATCTCATGATGTTTTTTAAAAGTGGTCCCGGGGACAGTCGAAGAATCCATGTTCGCGGCAAAGACAATCGAGGACGCAAAAGGCAGAGTCAGAGAATACGCGATAATCTGGTCGTGTTCATCGAAGGAGTACTCGAAGGTCCGGAGGCCCAATCCCTGGAAAAAATCCCTGAAAAACAGAGCACCCTCAAAGCATGATTCACGAATAATGATGACATTCTCCTCTCCCAGTTGATCGATATCGGTAAAAGTCGGTCCAAACATGGGATGGCTGGACACAAAGCGGAAATTGCTGTCATCGTAAAACTCGTTGATCTTCCCCTTCACTGACATGACATCCGCGATGATACATTCCTCTGGGAGATAGGAAGCAGCCGATTTGAATGCCAAAACCGTATTCTGTATGCTGACAGCATTGATGAGTATCTCAGTTTGGAAATCCTCAATCTCCGGCATTTCATTAAATATCCTCACCTCAGAAATCTTTTTTGACCGTTCTTGATTTGAGTCATAAACTCCGATCTCATATTCACTTTTTAGCCGGTTAGCAAACCATGTGCCCATGTTTCCAGCACCCAAAATCGTGATCTTCATCTTTCCTCCTCGTCTTGAAGCCTACGGCCCTCCCTAATAAGTTCAGTAAATACCCTTTCAGCAAAATCGGAATCGATAAGCTGAAGTTTTCTGGCATACTCTCTAACTCTCTCTAAAACCCGAATCTCACGCCCACGATCAGATATCTCTGGTTTGAATGCCTTTGTTTGCAAGGCAAGCGCCAGGCGTTCGTTCAATTTTTCCAATATTTTTATGTCTAGGCAGTCGATTTTTTTCCTGATCTCTGCCAAGCTCATGTTTCACCTCCACAGATTCCTAAATCTGACAACTTAAAATATCAATTCAATTCCTTCATGAAATCGCGCAGGCGGAAGATTTTATCTGCCATTTCAGAAAAGGATTCAGGGGTTAAGGCCTGGTCTTTATCGCTTAAGGCTTCTTCTGGATTATCATGGACCTCAACGATCAATCCATCCGCTCTTGAAACAACAGCTGCCAAACTCATGGGAGGAATCAAACTCACTCTGCCTGTGGCATGAGTGGGATCAACAATGATCGGCAAATGCGAGAGTTCTTTGATGGCTGGAACAGCGCTGAGATCAAGGGTATTCCGTGAGTAGGTCTCGAAAGTCCTGATCCCTCTTTCACAGAGGATCACATCGGAATTTCCTTCAATTAAAATGTATTCCGCACAACTTAGCCATTCAGAAATGGTGGAGTACATTCCCCTTTTGAGAAGGACCGGCCTCTCAGCCTTTCCCACTTCTTTGAGCAAGGAAAAATTCTGCATGTTCCGGGCACCGATCTGAAGGATATCAACGTAATCGCACATCCATGAGACATCTCGAGGATCAAGGACTTCAGATACAATGGGCATCCCAGTCAGTTCTTGAGCTTTTTTGAGTATCTTGAGGCCTTTTAATCCAAGGCCTTGGAAGGAATAGGGAGATGTCCTCGGCTTAAACGCCCCTCCGCGAAGCATGTTGGCTCCGGCCTTCTTCACAGCCGTGGCAATATTCAATGTATGTTCTTCGTTTTCCACACTACAAGGGCCGGCTATCAGTACAAAATCCTGACCGATGCGAATATTCCCAACCTGAATCGTTGTTTTCTTATTATTTTCCAAAGTGACTAACCTGATATCGTTCATTACAAACACCTCATTCCGGGGAAATATAAACAAGACGACTTATTTAAATAAGACAAGAGTTGGGGGTATTTGTATATATGGACGCTTAGCGCCCATAATAGCAGTAATAGATAGAGAGGGAGGGCGTATGAGTTGTTAATCCTTCTGTTGAAATGATATTTTTTCTCATAGCCGAAATAACAGCATAGTAAAGCATAATTTGATTAAGTCTGTCAAGGGGAGTACTTAAGATTTAAGAGTGCCGAGGGCCGGACTCGAACCGGCACGTTGGATAACCAACGAGGGATTTTAAGTCCCTTGCGTCTACCAATTCCGCCACCCCGGCATGGCTGGCGATGGGATTATATCACAACGTCAAAAACCCAACAAGAGAGGTCACCTGCCCGTATGAATAAATCCTATAGAGCTTGAATTTTGCCCGGTATTGGGTTAGATTGAAATTTTCATGGAAATATTGGGAGATCTGGGATAGAAATGTCTGAACAAAAAAAGAAAAATGTCCGCATCATGCCACAATTTTTAATAACTGCGGCGACGAATTTTGCAAATGGTGTCGCTGATCTGTTTGTGGCACTTAAATTTACGCCGAACACCCTCACGGTTTTAGCCCTTCTGTTTGGTTTGGGAGCGGGAGCGTTGTTTGCCTTGGAGAAGCCAGGTTGGGCGAGCCTTATGATCTTTCTTTGTGGTTTATTCGACATGCTGGATGGTAAGGTTGCGGCGAAGACCAACACTACGAGTGATTTTGGCGCCCTATTTGATTCGACTCTAGATAGATACTCGGAGTTCTTTATTTACGTGGGTCTTGCCTATCACTTTAGAGAGGGCTGGGCACTGTGGGTGCCGTTTTTCACATTCCTCGGTTCCACGATGGTAAGCTACACCAGAGCCAGAGCTGAGGGATTGGGGATTGAATGTAAGATCGGAGTGATGCAGAGGGCAGAACGGATGGTTCTTCTCCTATTGGGTACGATTTTTAGCATTGTTTTCGATATCTTCGACCCGCTGATGACAGGAATTTTACTGTTTATTGCCGTCATTTCGAACTTCACTGCGCTGCAGCGCACTTTTTATGTCCGGAAGGTGACAAAACAACGTGAATAAAAACAAGACCATTATTAGTGTGTGGGGCTTTCTTCTCGTGAGTGTTGTGAGCCTGATGGCAACTGAAACCGGTGAGATCCAGGGGAAAGTGATCGATGAGACCGGAGAGGGGCTTCCTGGTGTTGCGATCATTGTGAGGGGCGCAAACCTTCAGGGGGAGAGGAGTGTTCTCTCCACGCCAAACGGTGACTTTTACTTTCCTCTATTACCCATCGGCAAATACACATTGACCTTCAATCTTGAAGGATTTATCCCTATCACCCAAGAAAATGTCATCGTTCGGCTCGGACGAGTCACACGCTTAGAAGCAACCATGAGACTATCAGAGCTCCAAGAGGAGATCGTCGTCACTGCAGACACACCACTCATCGATATAACATCCATAGACACGAGTTTCTACCTGAGCAGTGATGATCTGGAGAAGATGCCATCACAGAACCGTACGGTTGTGGATGCAGTTAAGTTTGCTCCAGGTGTCACGGGAGTCCGGATGAATACAAGGAGAGGGGTGGCCATAGAGGGACAGCCGAGCATTCGCGGTGAGGGGGAGGAGGGCAACAACTGGATCCTTGATGGTCTCTCGATAAGCGGTGTGAGACTGAGGGGGTCGGGCATGCCGCTGAATTACGATTCCATAGATGAGATCCAGGTCATTTCCGATGCTTTTAGTCCGGAATATGGGACAGCCCCCGGTGGCATCATCAATATGGTCACAAAAAGCGGAAGCAATGACTTCTCTGGGGAGTTCTCTCTCGTGTTCATGGATAAAAATCTTCAGGCCAAACGGCAAGATCAGCTGGCTTTGGTCAGCGAAGCGGACAATTTCTCGAACTACAACTGGTATTTGAACCTCGGAGGCCCTATCGTCAAAGATAAACTGTGGTTTTTTATCTCACAGAACCTCTTCACGGATACACTAGAGACGAGAGAAGACACGGTGGACTACCTCCATGTGCCTGGGGGGACACTCTCCACAAAGCGCAACAACTTTTTTGCCAAACTCACTTTTGCTCTGAATGTCAACCATAACCTGTCGTTAACGACGAGCTATAACACAAACTTAGGACAGGAGGGAGGGATCGGTTTCCCAGAGCTTAATGATAAAGACAGTTTCTCTGATCTTCTCTTTCGTTTCAACTATAAGGGGATCCTGAATGCGACAACATTCATCGAGTCCGGTTTGGGATGGGTCACAAGGAACTCCCTGATCGAGCCATTAGATGGTGACCTGGGGCCGGCACAGTATTACATCGAAGACCTGGGCCGCAACATCAATAACTCTTACGGTAATGTTACGGACGATTCACGGCGGATGGATTTTAACATCAAATTCACCAAGTATTTCGATACAGAGACTTTTGGCCATCATGAGATCAAACTGGGTTTTGAATATTATTCATTTTCGTCTCGGTTCTCAGTGGACTTCACTGGAAAAGATGAAGACCTTTTCCCGGGAAATAGTTTTGATTCTGGAACCAAATACTATTGGGAGAGCTGGGATGAGGAGAGGAGAACCCCCACATTTTTCTATGAATATGGCGTGTTCGACATGTCAAATTCCTCCAATGGGATTGGATTTTTTGTTGCCGACAGAGCTACTTTCGGCAGATTTACTGTCATGTTGGGATTGCGGAGTCAGACACAGACAACTTTGGATGATAACAAAGAAAAACTGTGGTCATGGTCTGTGGCAGACTTTCTCTCTCCGCGTCTATCGCTTTCAGTGGATATAACAGGGGACGGTGTCAATGTGCTCAAACTCGGTTGGGGGAGGTTTGCGGATACGATCACGACGATGCCTTTGGGATTCTTCAATTCCGGAGCTGGATTAACATTCCGGACATACAGATGGCAGGGAGTGAATAATCCATCCCAAAGCGAACTTCATAACCCTGCTTTCTGGGAATTCGAAAACGAACAGAAGCTCCAGGCATTTGAAATAGCCTCAAGGCTGAAGCCCAATTTTCTTACTCGCTATCTCATAGAATTCGACAGGAGGCTGGGAAGGGATTGGGCTGTCATGGTCCGCTATGTGAGGACCAGTGCTAATGACCTGTTGGAAGTGCTTGCTATTCTGGATCTGGAGACACTCTACAGATTTTTATATGACAATTTCGAGCATAAAAGACGGAATTATCAGGGGTTTGAGTTTGAAGTGAATGGCAAGATAGGAACACATCTTTTCTTGAATACGTCTTACAGCCACGCTTTGGCTAAAGGGACGAACCCGGGGCAGACCGAATACGGGTCCTGGAATCAGGAGGAGGGAAGCACCAGCCATCTGGGCCTGTTTGGGAATCATCTCTTTGTTCCTGATGTGCCTGAACTAAAGGAGGTCAAGGAGTATGTGGATTGGGCTCTGGGTGGCCTCGGAGGAAGAGGGATCGGTGATGAGGGTTGGTACGGCAAGCTCCCCTACTCTGTGGACAACGACTTAAAGATCAACCTGGTTTATCTTGCTCCTTACGATTTCTCTTTTTCGGCCGCCTTCGAATACATCTCCGGTTACTACTGGGAGAAAATGGGGTACGTTCCCTTTTTTGGCGGATATTATTCCTACCCCGAAACAAGAGGCACAAGGCAGACTCCTTCGCACACTTATCTTGATCTCGGTGTGGAAAAGAGGTTCGGCCTGGGAAGCATTAAGCTCCCTCAGAGGATGGGCTTAACTCTGAGGCTCGATGTGTTCAACCTCCTCAACAGCCAGAGACCTATCTCCTATGTCAAGGAGGATATTCCGATCTTCGGTGAGGTGTGGGGCAGGCAACAACCTCGACAAGCCCGCATCCTTATCAGACTTTCCTGGTAAAATAAGCTTTCCTGGTAAAACAAGAATGAAGTTCCATTATTATGTAGGGACCGTTTCCCAAACAATCCAATGCCTCACATGTAGGGTCAGCTCACCGAGCTGACCGATGTAGGGTGCGTTCATCAAGCGGTCCGTTCGGGGAACGGACCCTACATCGCAATAATCCGACCTTAAATTAAAAAAGGGGACAGGCTGCTTTTTTAATTACCCCTGTAAAAAGTAGCCTGTCCCCTTTTTTTATTCGACGGTGACGGATTTGGCGAGGTTACGGGGCTGGTCCACATCAGCGCCCCGGATGGCTGCGATGTAATAGGCGAAGAGCTGGAGCGGGATAGTCGTTAAAAAGGGCGTGAAGAGCTGGTTCGTTGAGGGGATGGGGATAACATCATCCACTTTATCCCGAATATCCTCATCCTCTTGAAAGGCCACTGCTATAATATGCCCCACTCTTGCTTTGATCTCAGAGATATTGCTCAGCATTTTATCATAGACTCTATCTTTGGGTACGATGGCCATCGTGGGCATTTTCTCGTCAATGAGAGCGATGGGGCCGTGTTTCATCTCACCACCTGCATATCCCTCAGCATGCATGTAAGAGATCTCCTTGAGCTTCAACGCCCCCTCGAGTGCAATGGGGAAGTTGATCCATCGTCCCAAATAGAGGAAATGCGAAAATGGCACAAAATCCCATGCCAATTTCTCGACATCGTCCGCTTCGTTGAGGATCATCTCGATCTTGTGCGGGATTCGCTGGAGATCCTGAATAAGCGCGAGGCTTTCTTTGCTGTCGATCGTTTTTTTGATCTGAGCTAGATGAATCGCCAGAATAGCAAAAGCTCCCATCTGGGCCGAAAATGTCTTTGTTGCGGCAACTCCGATCTCAGGACCTGCATGGGTTGAAAGGACTCCCAGGGACTCTCTTGTGATCGATGAATTGATCACATTGCAGACAGCAAGAGTCAACGGATTTCTCTCCTTCACAGCTCGAAGCGCTGCCAGCGTATCCGCTGTCTCTCCAGACTGCGACACAACAACAACAAGAGATTTCTGATCGAGGATAAAATCTCGATAGCGGTATTCAGAGGCATACTCTACATCGACCGGTATCCGGGCTAAAGTCTCGATAAGGTATCGCCCCATGAGTGCGGCATGATAAGACGTTCCACAAGCGATGATAACAACTCGGGAGATGTCCCTTAATTTTTGAGGAGAGATCTCGATTTCTCCCAGATTGACTGTTCCCGAGTCCAGTGAGATCCTCCCCTCGAAGGTATCCCTCAACACCTGAGGTTGTTCGAAGATCTCCTTGAGCATAAAATGTTTGTAACCCCTCTTCTCTATCATAATAGGGTTCCAGGCCAGGCGTTCCGGCTTCTTTTCCAATGGATCGCCGTCAAAATCCCTGAATTCCACACCCTCCCTCCGGATGATCGCCATCTCTCCATCCTCAAGAAAAACAACGTCTTGTGTGTGGGAAAGCAAGGGATTGATATCAGAGGAAACGAGATTTTCGCCCTCCCCTATCCCCACAACTACAGGCGGGCCCGATTTGGCTGCCACAATTTTATCCTTGTCCTCTGTGGAGATCGCAGAGATGGCAAAATTACCTTCCAGTTCTTTAAGGGCCTTTTGGACAGCATCCTCCAAATTATCCTCGAAATATTTCTCTATCAAATGAGCGATGACTTCCGTATCCGTTTCCGTGACGAATTCGTGTCCTTCCTCTCTGAGCTTTTTCTTCACAGTCAAATAGTTCTCGATGATTCCATTGTGGACCACGACGATAGAACCGGTGCAGTCGCGGTGAGGATGGGCATTCTCCTCTGAGGGACGGCCGTGAGTCGCCCACCGCGTGTGTCCTAAACCGTATTGCCCGGAAACAGTTTCTCCCTCCAGAGTACTTTCCAGCTCGTTGATCTTTCCCTTCACCCGATAAAGATACAACTTTCCCGAGTCGACGACAGCGATTCCAGCAGAATCATACCCCCTGTACTCCAACTTCTTTAATCCATCGATAAGGAGGGGCACAATGTTTTTTGGTCCAATGTATCCGATTATTCCACACATTATTTTTTCCTTTTTCTCTTAACCCAATCCGGTATCTCTTCCTGACGACTCCGGGAAACAGCAAGAGCTTCTGGGGACACATCTTTGGTGATCGTAGAACCCGCGCCCACATAGGCTTTCTTCCCTATCTTCACAGGTGCAACCAGTTCTGTTCCAGAGCCGATAAATGCGCCCGATTCGATCTTGGTTCTGCTCTTCCTTGTTCCATCATAATTGCACGTGATCGTCCCGGCACCGATATTTACGTCTTCCTGAATATCTGCATCCCCCAGATAGGAGAGATGCCCGGCTTTGGAATGTCGGCCAAAATCCGTGTTTTTCATCTCCACAAAATTGCCGACCTTTGCACCCTGTCGGATGATTGTATTGGGCCTGAGATGTGTAAAAGGACCCACCTGGGCATCATCCTGGATGACACTCTGTTCGATCATTGAAGAAGAGAGGAGTTTAACTCTTTTTCCGACCCGTGTATCGATCACATGAACATATGGAAAAAGCATGCAATGGCTTCCGATGACGGACTCTCCCTCCAGGATGACCGAGGGGTAAATAACAGTGTCCCTCCCGACCTTTACATCGTAATCGATCCA
>CAZIMJ010000082.1:0-6700 GCA_964540205.1 uncultured Eubacteriales bacterium
ACAACTTGCTCAATCGAAACAGGAATGTCTGCTTTTAAATCCGTGATCGGCTTGGGCTTTTTATTCAGGATCGAATACAAAACAGTCTGTTCATGATCCCCCTTAAAAGGCAGTTGACCGCAGAACATCTCATAAAGAGCCACACCTAATGACCAGATATCTGTGCGATGATCAACCTCTTCTCCTCGGGCTTGTTCAGGAGACATGTAAGCGATCGTCCCCATCGTCATCCCTTCTTGTGTTATCAGAGTTCCTCCTGTTTTCCTGGCCAGTCCAAAATCCATGATCTTCGCCTGGTCTCTCTCGGTCACCATGATGTTGGCGCTCTTGATATCCCTGTGCACGATTCCTTTCTTGTGGGCTTCCTGCAGACCTTCTGCCACTTGTGTGGTTATCTTCAGGGCTTCATCCAGTTCGAGTGGACCCGATTCGATCTTCTTTTTCAAGCTCTGGCCCTCGATGTAGGCCATGGAAATGAAGGATGTCTCCTCGGCTTGGTCAAACTCATAAACAGTGCAGATATTGGGATGGTCCAGTGCCGCAGCGGCCTGTGCCTTCCTCATGAATCGGTTTTTAACTTCTGAGATGTGTGTCAGCTCCGGCGGCAAAAATTTCAGGGCGACTGTCCTTTTTAGCTTTGTGTCTTCGGCTCTGTAGACTACACCCATGCCCCCTCTACCCAGCTCTTCAAGGATCTGGTACCTTCCTGCAATGGTACTTCCCTTTTGCAAACTTTCCTTAGGTGTTATTAGAGTCTTCGTAATAGAGATTTCTTCAGCGGATTTTAAAGGTGCGGCACATCTACCACAATAGAGAGTATCGTCGGGATTTTCATGCTGACATTTAGGACACTTAACTGACATTTTTACCGCCTTATATAACTAGCATCAAAGCTCTTGCTTAAAGCTCACTTTATCCCAATCTATAATATTCCAACTATTATCATAGCAGCGAATATGATGTCAAATGAAGGAAAGAGCAAACCTCTCCCCATGTCACACAGGTGTCACACGAAATGCTTAAATTTGCTCGCTATTGCGTACGGTTGCTAAAACAAGATAACGCTGAAATGTTGTGATAAAGCTGTTGTTTATAGGGGGAAATCAGGGAAAAAGGATTGGTAGCGGGGGCTGGATTTGAACCAGCGACCTCCGGGTTATGAGCCCGACGAGCTACCAGACTGCTCTACCCCGCAGTACCAAGCCGTATTATAGCAGACAAAAAAACTTTGTCAAAAGCTTTTCATATGTATTTTTATAAAAATACCTTGACATTAACTTAAGGAAAAAAATAAAATGGGACACTAAAAAAATGGCTTATTTTTTATTTTTTTTACTGGCAATTGTGTGCGTTGGCGCGGTCGTCGCCATGATTTTCTCTAAGAACCAGGCTTATAGCGCTCTCTTTGTTATTCTTGCTTTTATTTGCATGGCAGGATTGTTCGGACTATTAGATGCTCCATTCATCGCCGTGATTCAAATTATCGTTTATGCGGGTGCGATCATGGTCCTGTTCCTGTTCGTTATCATGATGATCAACCTCCAAGATGGAATTCCACCAGAAAGAAAACGCTGGACGATAGGTCTGTCTTTTATGATCGCAGGCGTTCTCATCCTTGAACTCATTTTTGCTTTAAAAGGATTTCTTTCCCCTGCCCAAGCTGCTGTTGAGGGGAGTCCGGGAAGCCCCACCGATCTCGGCCGCCTCCTCTTCACCAAGTATCTCTACCCCTTCGAGATCACATCCGTGCTCATCATCGCAGCACTTGTCGGTGCCATGGTTTTAGTTAAGAAAAGAGACGAGGGCAAAGAATAAAGATTAACAATGGTTCCAACTAGCTATTTCATCATTCTAAGCGCAATCCTGTTTGTATTGGGGGCTTTTGCCTTCTTTGTCAAGCGCGACCTGATCACCCAGTTCCTCTGCATCGAAGTCATGCTCAGTGCAGCCAACCTCGCATTCATCGCCTTTGCCAGAGCCACATCGTCGCTGGACGGACAGATCATTGTGATCTTTATCATTACCGTTGCGGCTGCCGAAGCCGCTGTAGGCCTAGCCATCATCCTTCTTGTTTACAGGCAGAAAAAAACAATAAAATCAGAAGACATGAATCTGATGCAAGGGTAATATGACTGATATTTTTTGGATCATTCCACTTATACCTGGCTTGAGTTCTCTCATCCTGGTCATTTTTGGAACCAAGCTCCCCAAGAAATATATTTCAATTCAGGCATGCACGGCTGTGTTTGCCTCTTTTGTGGTTTCTCTCATATCTTTCATCGGGCTTAAACATACTCCTCTTGAAGCGTATCCACTCATCAAAAATCTTTATCCCTGGATTCAATCCGGAGATTTTAAGGCTGCACTCTCCTTTCAGTTCGACCCATTAACAGCTGTCATGGCACTCGTGGTTACTGGCGTTGCATTTATCATCCACGTGTATTCGATAGGCTACATGGCCGAAGATAAGAGTTATGCCCGGTTTTTTCAGAATATGAACCTCTTTACCTTTGCCATGCTCATCTTGGTCATGGGTTCCAACTTGGTACTCATGTTCGTTGGTTGGGAGGGGGTTGGTCTATGTTCTTATCTGTTGATCGGATTTTGGTTCGAGAAACATTCCGCCGCAAACGCCGGGAATAAGGCGTTTATAGTCAACCGGATCGGAGATGCAGGTTTTATCCTCGGTATCCTTTTTATATTTATATATGTCGGAAGCACTGAATTCACGGCCATTAACGAAGCCATTGGTGGAGGACACATCACACAGAGTGTGGCCACTCTTATTGCCTTGCTCCTGTTTGTGGGAGCCATTGGAAAATCGGCCCAAATCCCATTGTATGTATGGCTTCCGGATGCTATGGAAGGGCCCACTCCTGTCAGTGCCCTTATCCACGCGGCCACGATGGTGACCGCAGGCGTCTATATGGTCGCCCGGATGAATCTTCTCTACACCCTATCAGGAACAGCAGGAACTATAGTTGCAATTGTAGGTGCTGTCACAGCCTTCTATGCAGCGACCATGGCCCTTACACAGAACGACATCAAAAGAGTACTGGCATACTCAACGATCTCCCAGCTGGGATACATGTTCATGGGTTGCGGCGTGGGTGCCTATGCAGCAGGGATCTTTCACCTTTATACACACGCCTTTTTTAAGAGCCTTTTATTCTTGGCGGCAGGAAGTGTGATGCATGCTCTGTCGGGCGAGTTGGATATGCAGAAAATGGGAGGTCTCAGGAAGTACCTTCCACGCACCTTCCCTGTTTTTCTCATCGGGGCGATCGCCATATCAGGAGTCCCCTTCCTTTCAGGATTTTTCTCCAAGGATGCGATCCTCACCAGTGCGTTTGCAAGCGGCAACTATTTGGTCTGGGTGCTGGGCATAGTAACAGCCGTGCTCACTGCATTCTACATGTTCAGGCTCATCTTCCTCACATTTTTCGGTCAGGAACGCCTCGATCCTGAGGTCAAGAAACATCTCCATGAATCCCCGCCAGTGATGACGGTTCCTCTCCAGATCCTGGCTTTCTTTTCGATCGTCGCTGGATATGTAGGTCTCCCTCTGGTATTCGGGAAAAATCTGGACTGGTTCGGCCACTTCTTAGAACCTGTGATCGAAGTGCATCACGAAGCCCATCTCAGTCTCAGCACCGAATGGTTTCTCATCCTGTTCTCTGTGGCTGTTGCTCTCTTTGGAATATATCTAGCCTATATTTTTTACATTAAAAAACCGAAAACACCCTATAATCTTGTTACTAAATTCCCCTCGCTCTACAAGCTGCTCTACAATAAATATTATGTAGATGAGATCTATAATGCCTCGATCGTACGGCCTCTCATTAGGGGATCTGAGATAGTGTATGACAATTTTGACATGAAAGTTATTGATGGAACGGCAAACGGCTTGGCAAAAACAACCGGGTTTTTTGGTAAATTCTTTAGTTATTTTCAGACAGGTTTGATCAAAGACTATGCTTTGATCTTTCTCTTGGGAGTCATACTCTTGTTAGGATATATACTCTTTTAAAAAATGGACGCACAAATCTTAAGCATCATGATATTTTTACCGCTGGCAGGGGCTCTTCTGCTTATTTTTATCAACAAAGATAAAGAAAATCTCCTGCGCAATATTGCTTTGATCCTGACTCTAGTGACATTTGTCATTTCGCTGTCTCTCTATTTCAATTTTAATGACCATAACCCGGATCCGCAGTTTGTGGAGAAGAGTTCTTGGATAGGATACGGAATCGATTATCATATAGGAATCGATGGCATCAGCCTGGTCCTCGTATTGCTCACAACGTTTCTGATGCCGATCGCCATTCTCGCATCATGGAAATACATTGGAAAGAGAGTCAAAGAATACTTGATATTCATGCTCCTTTTAGAGACGGGTATCATCGGAGTTTTTGTTTCGCTTAATCTCTTTCTGTTCTATGTGTTCTGGGAACTTACTCTCGTTCCCATGTACTTTTTGATCGGTATCTGGGGAGGAAAACGCCGTATTTATGCGACCATCAAATTTGTCCTCTTCACCATGTTCGGCAGCTTACTGATGTTGGTGGCGATGTTCTTCCTTTATTCCATGTACTATAAAGCCACTGGTGTGTATTCCTTTAATATTTTCGATATGTACAAACTTGTTTTGAATCCCAGCATTCAAATATGGCTTTTTCTTGCGTTTGCACTGGCTTTTGCTATCAAAGTCCCGATGTTTCCGCTGCACACCTGGTTGCCTGATGCTCACGTGGAGGCACCCACTGCAGGGTCGGTCATCCTGGCAGCTGTACTCCTAAAAATGGGGGCGTATGGTTTTCTCCGGTTCGCCATGCCACTCTTCCCGGATGCCTTAACAAAATGCCTTCCATATCTGGGTGTATTGGCACTTATTGGGATAATCTATGGGGGTTTGATGGCCCTGATACAGAAGGACGTTAAATCGCTCGTAGCTTACTCGAGTGTCAGCCACATGGGTCTCATCATGCTGGCAATTTTTGCCCTGAATATGGAAGGAATCCAGGGAGGTGTCTATCAAATGCTCAACCATGGGTTGAGTACGGGTGCGCTGTTTTTGTGTGTCGGAATCCTTTATGAAAGAGCCCACACAAGGCTCATCAAAGATTTTGGAGGTGTCAGTAAACAGATGCCTGTTTTTGCAGCCTTCTTCTTGATCTGTATGCTCTCATCGGTAGGCCTCCCGGGACTGAACGGTTTTGTTGGTGAGATCCTGTGTCTCTTCGGTATCTTCAAGGCCAATAAACTTCTGGCTATCCTCGGAGTGACAACCGTGATCCTTGCTGCGGCTTATCTCCTCTGGATGTTCAAGAGGGTGATGCACGGTCCCATCACCAATGACAGAGTCAATAATTTCAAAGATCTTAATAAAAGAGAGATCGCCTATCTCTTACCCATCATTATTATGATGTTCTGGATGGGCCTTTATCCTCAGCCATTACTGAGGAAGATGGATGCATCCATTAATAAACTCGTCAACCAAATTAATCAAAAGAAAACGCTTTTTATAGAAAACCAAAAAGAAAACAAGCTCCTTTGGGATATCAAAACATTAAAGAACGCGACTGAGCTCCATCAAGAGAAAGAAGAGGCAATCCAATGAATAGTCTGAATGCTCTCTTCCCCCTGCTCACTCTCGTCGTTGGTGCACTTCTGGTAATTCTTCTCGAGGTTTCTATTAAAAGAGAAAATAAGACGTATTTAGCATACATTTCGATAATATTCCTGATGATCTGTGGCTTTTTTTGCGTCCAATCTTGGGGGAAGGACTTTTCATATTTCAACAACCATCTCTATCTAGATAACTTCGCCCTTTTCTTTTCTTTTGTTTTGATCATTGCCACTGTACTGGTGATCCTCATTTCCATGAAATATATCTCTCTCCAGAATATGAACATCGGAGAGTATTATGCTCTTCTCCTTCTAGCTCTATCCGGAATGCTAATTATGGTGTCATCCAGCGACCTCATAGTGATCTTTTTGGGATTGGAAATTCTTTCTATGTCCAGTTATACGCTTGCTGGGCTGAAGCGTGGTGATCAAAAATCATCGGAAGCTGCTCTCAAATATTTTCTGTTGGGAAGTTTCGCTTCGGCTTTTCTCTTGTATGGCTTGGCACTTCTCTATGGAATCTCCAATTCCACTACTATTTCCGCGATCATCAAGCATTTTCAAACCGAGTCAAGCCTGAGCTTCATGGCATATGCGGGATTGGGTTTGGTCATCGTAGGATTCGGCTTTAAGATCGCTGTCGTTCCTTTTCATATGTGGACTCCTGATGTCTATCAAGGCGCACCCACGCCGATCACGGCATTCTTTTCGATCGGGCCTAAGGCCGTTGGCTTTGCCGTTCTTGTGAGATTGCTGTATCCATTCTGGCAGGTCGCTTTTAACTCAGAGATCATATTCTCACTCCTCTGGATCATAAGTGCTCTCACCATGATCATCGGGAATCTCGTAGCTCTTAGGCAGACAAACATCAAGAGGATGCTGGCCTACTCCAGCATTGCCCATGCCGGATACTTGATGGTGGCCATCCTTTCGCAAGATACCAGCAGCCTTTTGTTCTATTTTGTGGTCTACCTGTTTATGAACATCGGTGCATTTGCAGCTGTCATCGCTTTGGGGAAGCAAGATAAGGAATACCTCGAGCTCGATGATTATGCGGGGATTGGTTTTAAAT
>CAZIMJ010000083.1:0-2094 GCA_964540205.1 uncultured Eubacteriales bacterium
CGAGATCTGGCAACCGCACGGTCCCAGGAAATTCGCGCTATCATCGATTACATCCTCTCGGTTGCAGTCTTGAACAGGGATATGGGCGTAAGTCTCGACGAGAAGAACATCCAGATTTCTGGGTTATGGAACAAATAAGAGGAATTTACTAGCTTGAATTAAATAGAAGTGGAAGCATTTCCGAATCCCTTATCGTAAGAACCAAACTGCATTATTAAGTGTCCCAATTGTGTAGTGGAGAAAACTCATTTATTTTCCTTGCTGGGGAAACTGAGACGGAATTTCGTTTTCGAAATCACCAATTGGAACACTCGGATATTGTTCATCACGGATTTTAAAATACATACCACGCAAGAAATCACCTTGACAGCCCCTCCTATTCGTACGATAATTCCCTTGATTTGCTCCTTAATAACGGGGTCAGACGTAAGAAGCAGGACGTGAGAGGCGCATTGATCCGCCCGATCTTCTTCGTATATCATCCGTCTTTCTTTTTACTCATAATATTAGACAAATGAACGGCAGTTTTTATTTCCTTAATAAGTTTAGTCGTTTGGGCACAGGTGAGCCCATCGATCGAGAGACATGAGGAAAGACAACGGGACGAGGATCAACTATAAAAAACTCGCAGAGCTGAGTTCATTGGGGCTCATGCTGCCGTCTTCTATCGCCGTGGGATTGTTTATCGGATATCAGCTCGACAAGCTTTTGGGAACACGCCCCTGGCTCTTGGTTCTCTTTTTTCTCATCGGGACAGCCTCTGGGTTTTACAGCCTCATCAGAGGTTTAAAAAAACACCTTGATAAAGATATGGACATGTAAACAATGACAGATCCAGAAAAAGAAAGCTTAGCAGAGGAAGAAGACCGTATCCTTAAGAGAATCCCTCAGGAGATTTTCCTGTTATCCTTTGTCCTTGCTATTGGCACCTGGATTGTCTTCGATGGGGCGAGCGCCTTGCTCGTTTTTGCCGGTGGGATCCTGGCCGCCATCAACTTCATCTGGATGAAGCAGGCCATTTCCAGGTTTCTCTACACCGGGAAAAAAATGGCTATGCGGTCAGGGATCGCTGTATACGGCCTTCGACTTCTATTGATTCTTGGTATCTTTTTTATTATAATTCTCTTCTTTTCAGAAAAGATATTGGCTTTTGCAGCAGGATTTTCCATGCTTATCGTTGTTTTTCTGTTAGAGGCTGTTGTAGGACTCTCTAAGCTAAAAGAATGGAAAAATTAGAGCATAGTTTATTCATCGTCGACCTTTTCAACAAAGCCTTCGGTAAGCCTCTGGCTACTCTTCTCAACTGGTTGGGGATCCAGGTTGCAGACCCCGAGCACCTCGTGCCCGATTACATCGTCATGTGCCTGATCGTTGCACTGCTGCTGATCCTGCTATTAGGCCTCTCTTCTAGAAAGCTCTCCCTCGTCCCTTCCAAGCGTCAGAGCATCCTTGAACTCATCATCCAGACCTTTGAAGGATTGCTCGTCGACACCATCGGAGAACAGGGGAAAAAACATCTGCCGCTCATCGCTACCGTGGGGCTATTTATTCTTTTCTGCAATCTCATCGGCCTGGTTCCCGGATTCATGTCTCCCACGAGTAAACTCAACGTCACTTTAGGCTGTGCTCTTGTTGTCTTTGTGTACTATCACTTCCAAGGCATCAGAGAACAAGGCCTTTTGAAATATCTTAAACACTTCGCTGGGCCAGTCCCCCTTCTGGCTCCGCTCATGATCCCCATAGAACTCATCAGCCATTTCTCCCGTCCCGTTTCCCTCTCCATTCGACTCTTCGGGAATATTTTCGCCGAAGAAGTGCTCATCGTTATTATGGCATCCATCATTCCATTTTTCCTGCCGCTTCCCTTTATGGCAATAGCGATATTCACTGCCGTCATTCAATCTTTTGTCTTCGTGTTGTTGGCCTGCATTTATATCGCAGGAGCTGTGGCCCACGAAGAGGAACATTAATATAAGGAGTATTATGATGAATTCAAAACTCAAGGCGTTCGGCATGCTCGTATTCTTCATGATCCTTTTCTGTACGCCCCTTTTGGCTCAAGATGCAGCAGTGAGCGGAGAGAGAGCGATGCTC
>CAZIMJ010000084.1:0-6364 GCA_964540205.1 uncultured Eubacteriales bacterium
TTTATAAAGGACCGGACCGAAAGAGGTGATAAACTTTCGTCCCCGGGGCTGCCTGCCTTTCAGTTCCTCGATGGCTCTCTCCTCAAAAGCTTCGAGTATGGCTTTAATGAGATGATTCATAAAATTGGGATTGTCTTTATCCAGACCGTAAAAAATTCCATTGAGAGTCAAACCGTATTCTGGTACCTTAAAACTCAGGACGATCTTGATTTCGAGTTCGTCCATCGGGCTACACCTCCTTTTTTTGAGATAACCTTTCTTGAAGGTTGTAGCCCTTCTCTATTTGTATTGTCAATCATTAGATCCCGTCACTTTTGGACAAGCTCAAATTATTACATTTCTGCCATTTCGACAGATACAATGAACTGAGCAAATTCATTGTAATTTTCTAAGAACTCATCTAATCCTTCTTGATTGACTGTCCGCTCCCATAAAACAGTTTTTCAGTGGACCCCAAATACGCCCAATTACGGCTACAAATGGCTCAGAAGAAAATCTTGGAATTCACCCCCCCCCCCTAAAAAGCTGGCTCCTAGGGCAGGACTCGATGCTTCAGCCTAGTCAATCCCTTATTTTAGCGATGCAATCCTTAATGTTTTCTATCTTGAATGGTTTTTGCAAATACCCTGAAGCACCTTCCGCTTTCAATTCCTTCCATAATTCCTTGTCTACTAATTTACCTGAAATCATGAATGTCTTCGTCTTCGGGGAGATTCCCTTTATTTCTGCAAGAGCATCAATAGCTAGCATTCCTGGCATGACAATATCCAAAAACACAATATCAAAGTGCTCCTTCTTAAACAGATTCAAGGCTTTCTCTCCAGTTAATGCAGATTTAACTTTGTGACCTTCCGCAGATAACCACTTCTCCATCATCTTGCATATTTCTTCTTCATCATCCACTACCAAAACGTTCCTAGGTTTTATCTTTTCTGCTTTTACTTCTTTTTTCTCTTTGACGACTCTCTCCTTTGTTTTCTCTATTGTGACTGGCAATCTGATAGTGAAAGTAGTCTCTTTTCCTGTCTCACTTTCCACTTCAATCGTCCCTCCATGTCGCTCAACAATCCCATAAGAAACAGATAAGCCAAGCCCTACACCTTGAGTTTTGGTATCTCCCCCAACGGCTCCCTTTGTCGTATAGAAAGGTTCAAAGACTCTTCCTAAATTCTCCTCCAATATTCCTATCCCTGTATCGGTAAAGCTTATCTCAATATTGTCCTTAACCCTCTTAAGCCCTATCTCTAGCTTCCCTCCCTTGGGCAACATCGCATCTCTGGCATTAGTAACCATATTCAAAAACACTTGCTGAATCTCTGTTTTATTTACTTCTAATTTAGGAACCCTTCCATATTTTATCACAGCTCTAATATTGTTCTTCTTAGACTGCTCCTCAGTCATCGAAAGAACTGATTTTATCAGCTCAGCAATATCACACAGTTCTTTTTCAGGTGCTCCTGATTTTGAGAAAGATAATACATCTTCAATAATCTTTTTAGTTCTAACAGTTGTGTTCATAACTATATCTAAAGCTTCTTCCATAACTTCGGTTTTTTTTGTTCTCAGAGCAAATTCTGAATGTCCGCTCATAATCTGAAGCAGATTATTGAATTCATGAGCTATGCCACTTGCCAGGGTGCCAATCCCTGCCATTTTGTCTGATTGAATAAGCTGAGCCTGAAGGCTCTCTTTCTCTTCCTCTGCAAGCTTACGCTCGGTAATGTCCTGTTCTGTTATAATCGCTCCTCTTGGAAAGCCACCCATCGTTATTGAAAAAAACTTGTCATCATATTTTACTTCAGGAAAGCCTTTTGTTTTACCCAACCTGATACATTTCATCAACTCAGCACGCATATCAATCTTATGCTCTTTGGGCCAATCCTTATACTTCGCATCTCCTATTCTTGCCAATTTTTGCCCTGAATTCTTTTTTGCCAAGTTGAGTCTAATCACTCTTCCTTCCCTATCTACCACAACAGTTTCTATGGGATTGTACTTAAATAATATGAAATTAAATAGTTCGGTCTCCTCCAATTTTCCTTGTATCTGCTTGTGTCCAGAGCTTTCAATAAACTCCCATTTATGCTCACGCCTTATAATAGCGAATTGATGATTTAATGCCACTTCTATCAATTCAATTGGCCCACATTTATCCAGAAAATAGCTACAAATCGCAAGCATCCGATAGTTACTTATAATACTGTTTATTATTTCTTCATATTCAGCGAAATGTTTCCAATCCTTTTTCTCAAGCCAAAAAGTATTTCCTGTTAATCGAAGTCCATCAAATCCTCTATTTACAGCTTGTTCCTCTTTTCTGACCCATCCCTCTAGTACCTCCTGAGCCACAAATCTTCCTGATTTGGTGTACCACTGGCAAGCATCAAGGATTTCTATCTGGCCCTTCTCGATATAATCATCTAAATCTTCTAACTCTTTCCTTAATACATCTTTTGCTGCTTTAACTTTTAAAGGTTCTGAAGTAATCCACATGCAGAACTCATTATTTTTTAATCCTGTTTTTAAATAAGGTACCACAATCTCAGCTAAGTCTTCTTTATTCTTGTAAAATTGGCAGAAATGAGTGCCCCAGGGAACTTTGCCTAAAATATTGAGTCCAGTATTTCTCATTGTTTTCCCCCTTATGCATATTTTCAGTAATGTTTTTTCATCGATGCCTTAAACCACCTTGGGTTTGCGAAACTCTTTTTTAATTCTAACATTAAATATGAAATATGTTTTTCCTCTCACATAAGCGTGCAGTTCTTTCTCTACTCCTATGTTCAGATTCTTCCAATTCAGCATTTCGCCTACGCAATTTGACTAATTCATCTATGAGATGTTTTTTGGTTTTGTCTTGGTCTCTCATTGGCATCCTCCAGGAAATAGTAAGAATTGTATATAAGTGGAGGAGTCTGTCTAAGAATCAGCTGGGGTAGTTAAAAGAAATGAACTTACTTTGCTAAATGGATTTTCGCCCATCTAATTTTATTTTTACAATACCCACAAAAAATTATCACACAGCTAAAATTTAAAGTCAATGTTTATAAAACAGACCTATCCCCATGTAACAATTGTGTAACAGATATTGACTAAATATGCCCAATTACGGCTATAAATGACTAAAGGAAATCTTTCCGATTACCCCATATATAAGGGAGAATACATGGGATAACGCAACTGATTCGTAATCAGTAGGTCGGGGGTTCAATTCCCCCTGCTGGCTCTCTTTGTTTTGCTCCTATTTAGATTGTTTATCAGTAGGTGGGGATTTGAACTCTCTGCTTATTCTATTTATTTTTAATGATTTAGAAATGAATGGGTCTTAAATATTTTAACCTTAGTGTCCAAATAGTGTCCGTAATCCATCCTTAGCCTCAATTGCCATATCTGTTTCTGCTTCGTTATCCCTTCTAAAACTTCTATTGTCAATTTTTCTAAAACGAAAATGCCGCTAAATATATACAATCTACGACATTAGTCAGGCCATTGACCAAGTTATTTCGAGTGTGGTAAGTTCACTTCGTGATTCCAGGGAATTAAAATTTTGAATAGATGAATACAGTAACCGCAACTCACTCTGATCCGCAACGTACCCATGTGCGGTGGGTGATCCTTGGACTTCTATTCGTGGCGAGCTTCGTGGCCTATGTGCTGCGAACAAACATGTCTATAGCCGGCGAAAAAATGATGGCTGATCTAGGGTTGTCCAAAATTCAGTTGGGTATGGTGCTTTCGGCTTTTGCCTGGGGGTATGCTATCTTCCAGTTTCCCGGCGGTATTTTCGGTGATAAAGTAGGATCACGTCGGGCATTGACAATTATAGCGGTCTTGTGGGGGATCCTGACATTGGTCGCGGGTCTGGTGCCCGGGACGACACTCGCATCGACAACCGTTATTCTGGCCACTCTCATCGGACTGCGCTTCCTTATGGGGGTCGTACAGGCTCCTTTATTTCCGGTCACCTGTGGCAGAACGATCGGTCTCTGGTTTCCGGTCTCCGGATGGGCGTTTCCGAACGGATTGACGAGCACCGGACTGACGCTCGGTGCTGCTGCTACGGGACCGCTGATAGCTTGGCTGATGGAAATATTGGGGTGGCGGGAATCCTTTATCTTGACGGCACCCTTAGCATTTCTGATTGCAGGAGTCTGGTGGAGGTACGCGAGAGACAATCCGGCCGATCATCCGCGAGTTAGCAAGTTAGAGCTAAAACTAATCAATGAGAACCGGCCATCACCAGAAAAGACTATCGAGGACAAGGCAGCTTGGAAGCGCGTGTTCAAAAATCGAGACATCCTGCTGCTTACCGCAAGCTATTTTTGTATGAACTACGTGTTCTATATCTTCTTCAACTGGTTCTACATCTATCTCGTTGATGTCCGGAAATTCGAAATCCTGGAAGGCGGCTACTTCGCCGCAGCTCCTTGGATGGCCGGTGCGGTCGCTGCCAGTGTTGGGGGGCTCTGGTGTGATCGCCTCTGCAAACGCATCGGGTCACGATGGGGATGCCGAATTCCCGGCATGGTCGGTCTCAGTCTTGTAGCCGGGCTTCTTCTTCTCGGTGCTACAGCCAAGAATCCTTATCTGGCCGTAGTATTCCTTTCGTTAAGCTTTGGATGTACTCAGCTCACTGAGGGAGCATACTGGGCGGCGGCGATCTTCGTATCCGGCAAACACGCATCCGCAGCCACAGGAGTCATGAATACGGGTGGAAACGTTGTGGGCGGTATCGGGGCCCTTCTCGTTCCGATCACGGCGGAAGTTTTCGGCTGGGTACCGGCGCTGGCGACCGGATCGGTATTTGCTTTGATAGGTGTGGGGTTGTGGCTTTTCATCCGCGCCGACAGGCCTATGGCTTTAAGCTCCGGTAAAGCCTGATTATGTTTTTTCCAAAAGAAGATCCGGAAAAAAATATGAAAAGAGGAAAGCTCCCCAAGCTTGGATTGAGTTACACAGACAAATCATTCAACTGTCAATTACCTTACATCTTTTGGGGAATTTTTAAAAGGTACATCTCAGTTGGACAGAGAGTGAGTTGCTCCTTCCTTGGATTTTTTTGACTGAACAAGTTTCTATGCTGTAATATGGCTTTTGTAATCATCAGAGGGTAACCCATAACCCCGAAGGAGGGAGACTTATGAAAACCAAGAAGGAAATCCTTATGATGCGAATGATGAGGTGGAGTTTGTTAATCGCGCTCGTACTGGGATGGCTCACCATCACGGCAGCAGCCAACAGCCAGTCAAGGCTCCCCGACGTCACGCATGAGGGGATCGAGGTCAAGGAGATCTGGATTCCGATGCCCGATGGCGTGCGGCTGGCAGCCAGTCTGTTCATGCCGGCGGATCGAGAAGCTACCGCCAAATTCCCTGTGCTACTCGAATATCTGCCTTACCGCAAAGACGAAAGCCGTAAAGACCGGTTCGCGCTGTTCTCCTACTTTATCTCGCGGGGTTTCGTCGTCGCTCGTGTAGATATCCGAGGCTCCGGTTCCAGCGAAGGCAAACTGATCGAGTACGAATATACCGATCAGGAACAGGAAGATGGCGAGGTGGTCATTGACTGGCTGTCGAAACAGGCCTGGTCCACAGGCAAGGTCGGCATGTTTGGCCTCTCATGGGGGGCGTTTAACTCCATCCAGATGGCGATGCGCAACCCACCAGCGTTGAAAGCCATTGTCGCTATTCAGGGTACTGACGATCTGTTTCGTGACGACTGTCATTTTATCGATGGCATGATGCATGTCGATTCCTACGAGTTCGGTCAGGATATCGCCAATATTCTGCCCGCGCCACCGGATTACGCCATCGATGAGGCTTATTTTCGCGATCGCTTCGATACGGAACCCTGGCTACTCATATACAAACGACAGCAACGTGACGGTCCGTTCTGGAACCGGGCATCACTCAATTCCGATTACTCCAGCATCCGCGTGCCGACATTTGTCATCGGTGGATGGTATGACGGCTATCGGGACAGCGTGCCTCGAATGCTCGAAAAACTCGAGGCCCCAGTCAAGGGCATGGTGGGTCCCTGGGCGCACACCTGGCCGAACTTGCCCTATCCAGAGCCTGGGATGGAATGGCGCCGCGAGGCCGTTCGCTGGTTCGATTTTTGGTTGAAGGGTGAGGACACAGGCATCATGGATGAACCCCGGTTCGCGGTTTATGTTCGCCAGTGGCATCCGCCGGGCGTTGTTGATAGAGTGCCAGGCTACTGGCGTTGGGAGGACGGCTGGCCGATCGAGCGCACCAAAAAACTAGCCCTTTACGCCCAAGCTGATCACACCTTGTCGGATGCTAAACCTATTGGTGGCGAAGGAAAAACCCATAGGCTCCGTTATGTTCCCACGGTCGGTGTC
>CAZIMJ010000085.1:0-1698 GCA_964540205.1 uncultured Eubacteriales bacterium
CAGAGCCCTTCACGAAACTCGTAACATATTTAATATCAATAAGTTACAGAAGGGCTAAAATTCATTTTTCCTCCTGCATGTAACCTCTTTATAATCAAATAGTTACAAAGCATTTTTTCTCATATTCCTTGTTTTTCGCCCAAAATTATCCTCTCAAAAGGGGGGAGGAGGGCAAAAAATCCTTCATTTCATGCGCCTCACAGTTTTGTGAAACCCTCTCTTTTCATCACTCCAAATATCAATTCATCTCATTGATTCAAAAATAATTAGTTCATTTTCAAATTTGCCCTCCTCCCCCTTTCTACCTCTCAATATTTTTACTATCATGATTCATGAATCTTGCAACCTTCACAAAACTCATTCCAAAGGGGAGGTCTACCATGGATCATCAATCTTTACTCTTTTCCCTTGAATCACTCCTCGATGTCAATCCTCTTGAAAATTATAAACTTCTCTTCAGCAACCTCGGTGCTTCTCATCTCGACTCCTTCACTTCCACAGGCCGAAAGCCTTTCCCACGTGAAAGCCTCTTGCGAGCTATTATCTTTAAAAATCTCAAAGGATTGCCTTCCTTGACTGAGCTTGTTACCGAGTTAAAAGATAACCCGTCAGCTGCAATCCGCTGCGGCTTTAACATCCTACGCCCTCTGCCAAGTATTGAAAGATTTTCCTCTTTCCTCAAAAACACTCACAATAAAGAGTTGCAAAAAATCCGACTCCAACTCATCCACAATCTCATCGACCTCGCTGTCGTTACTGGAGAATATCTCTCGATCGATTCCTGCCCTATCCCTGTTCGGATTAAAGAAAACAATCTTAAAACCAATGTTAAAAACCGTTTCTCAAAAACTCGCATCCCTAAAGGCTCACCTGACGCACGGCTCGGTATCATGGTTATCTTCCCGAAAACGAATCAAAAACAAATCCGCTACTTCTGGGGCTTCAGAGATCATGTCGTCATCGATGCCAAAGAAGAACTTCCCATCTGGCATATCACAAAACCAGCCAATGTCCACGATTCTGTTATGTTCCTCCCTATCTTCAAGCTCATCCAAAATGAATTCCACTTCTCGATCAAGGCTGTCATGGCCGATGCGGCCTACGATACCAGCCCTATCCTTAAATATGTTGTCAAAGATCTTAAGGCAAAGCCTCGTATATCCCGAAAC
The DNA here is from genome assembly GCA_964540205.1 of uncultured Eubacteriales bacterium. Taxonomy (GTDB): domain Bacteria; phylum Acidobacteriota; class Aminicenantia; order Aminicenantales; family Aminicenantaceae; genus WTAW01. The sequence goes on from CAZIMJ010000085.1 coordinate 1,170, forward strand.
CCGCGGAATACTCAAAATCCCTCAAATATCCAGTTCTCAAAATCCGGCAACCCCATCTGCCAAGCTCAACTCGAAATGCTCGCCCGTGGCTCATTCTATGACAAAAAACAAGACCGATGGAGACGCAAATGGGTCTGCCCTCTCCATCACTCAAAAAAATACTCCAAAGAATTTATCCTCTGCCCTGCCTTTCATCCTAAGTTCCTCTCCCAAAAAGGTTGCTATGTCTATATCCGTATCGACCAAGATATCAGAAGCGAAATCGACTACGGCTCCTCCTCCTTCAAGTCTGACCTAAAACTGCGTTCCGGATCAGAGAGAGTCTTCTCCAGACTCCTCAATGTCTGTATGCAAAATCCACCCGTCACTAGCTTTAAAGCCATCTCAAATTATGTCACCATTGCTCATATCACTGTCTTGCTCGTTGCTCTCACAGCTGCTAAAAACGAAATGAAAGACAAAGTCCGCTTCATCAAGTCTTTCCTGCCAAGTTTCAAACCCTAATATCATGAGTTTTGTGAAGCCCTAT
>CAZIMJ010000086.1:0-14876 GCA_964540205.1 uncultured Eubacteriales bacterium
GGGAAAACTCACGCCTGAGCTTGAGAATAAGATACTGATCATAACAAACAAGACCGAGCTAGAGGACATCTATCTCCCTTACCGGCCCAAAAAAACCACTCGAGCCTCAAAGGCCCGTGATGCCGGATTGGAGCCGTTAGCTCGCTGGATTTATGAACTCCGGGATAGTCATGCTGATTTTGAAGCAGAAGCTTCGGCCTTTATCAATAAACATAAAGGATACGGTACTCCAGGAAAAGTCATTCAGGGAGCCTGCGATATCTTAGCCGAAGAGCTGTCTGATGATGCAGAAATTCGTAAATGGCTCAGGAAACTTGCCTCCCGCGAGGGTTCCTTTGTTTCCGCTGCCCGGAAGAAGTACGCTTCGCAGAAAACCAAATTTCAAATGTATTATGATTTTAGGGAAAAAACAGACAAAATCGCATCCCATAGAACACTGGCTATGTTGCGCGGCGAGAGGGAAAAGGTTTTAAGCCTAAAGCTTGAGATTCCTGAAGCCAAAGCTCTGGCCTATCTGGAATCACATTTCATCACTCATCCACAAAGTGCCGCTGCACGCATCCTTAAAGACGTCGTCAAGGATAGTTTCGAACGATTGCTCCTGCCTGCTACAGAGACGGAAATCCGGAGGGAGCTTCGGGACAGAGCTGAGCAGGAAGCCTTTAGGGTTTTTGCGGAGAACCTTCGGGTACTGCTCTTAGCTCCCCCCGCCGGACATAAACCTGTTTTGGGTATCGATCCCGGATTCAGGACAGGGTGCAAGGTTGTTGCCCTGGATTTGACCGGTAAATTCCTGGAGCACCGGATTATCTACCCGCATGAGCCACAGAACAAAAAGGCGGATGCGGAGAGAACAATCCTGGAAATGATCGAAAAACACGGAATCGAGCTCATTGCTGTAGGGAATGGAACAGCGAGCAGGGAGACAGACATATTTATACACCAGGCAATATCAAAGATTAATGAAGGCAAACGTCCCATATGTGTTATCGTCAGCGAGGCCGGTGCCAGCGTTTACAGCGCCTCTAAGACGGCCGGTGAAGAATTCCCTGATTTCGATGTCACGGTACGCGGAGCTATTTCCATCGGCCGACGGTTGCAAGATCCCCTGTCTGAACTCGTAAAGATCGATCCCAAGGCTATCGGTGTGGGCCAGTACCAACACGACGTGAATCAGGCCGATTTAAAATCCGCTCTTGAGGATGTTGTGGAAAGTTGTGTCAATCTTGTTGGAGCCAACCTCAATCTGTCTTCGGTTGACCTTCTCAAGTATGTGGCCGGCCTGAACCGAACAACAGCATCCAAAATTGTGACCTTCAGAGAAAAGAACGGTGCTTTTGCCTCCCGGAAGGAACTGAAAAAGGTGCCAGGAATAGGTGAGAAATCATTCGAACAGGCCGCTGGATTTTTGCGCATCCCTGACGCAGCTAATCCTCTCGACAATTCGGCTGTTCATCCCGAGCGCTATTCCTTGATCGAAGAGATGGCTTCTGACATCAAGATGCCCCTGGAGACAATCATAGGAAATGTTGATCTTGTCAGAAAAATACCCAAAGAAAAATTCATCTCTGAAGATGTGGGGCTTCCCACCATCGAGGATATCCTGCACGAGCTTGAAAAGCCAGGCAGAGACCCGAGGGAGGAATTCCAATATGCTCAATTTTCCGAAAAAATCAAGGAAATTACAGACCTTGAGTCCGGCATGGTGCTGGAAGGCACTGTGACCAATTTTACTAACTTTGGCGCATTTGTGGACATCGGTGTCCATCAAGACGGGCTGGTCCACATTTCGCAGATTGCAGAATGCTACGTGGACGATCCACGGAAATTTGTCAAAGTCGGACAAATTGTCAAGGTTAAAGTTCTCAAGGTGGACACTGACCTCATGCGCATTGCGCTTTCGCTCAAAATTTAGTTCTCATCGCAGGCAGAGGAGGAAGACTCAATAAGGATATCTTTATTGTAAGATAACAAGGATATTGATAAGGTAATACTGCATTTTAAGCAGCTTTTAGAGGGATTCACTACAAGAAGACGGTATTGTGACTATATTTTTCTCAAAATATCGTATGCAGCATAGTAATTGTTATGCACTCTGCACTGAGTTCAGTTATCAAATGTAGGAGTATTTACAGAATATGAGGCTTGCAACTACAAAGTTTCTTATCGTGTGGGCTCTGTATCTGTTTCTGGGAATGATGGTTTTTCAATTTCTCCATGAGTGTGGACATGGTTTTGGCTCCCAGTTGGATGGCGAGCATGTCAGCACAGGGTTCAGTCGTGTAGGTGATCCGGGGAAACGACCAGTCGATTTAGACTTTCGGTCTGAGAAGAAGGTAACAGGGATTCTAAGCTCCGCTGGTTTGCTTGGCCCTTTTACTAACTGGATACTTGCGATCTTTTTCACCGCTTGGCTATTGCACCGCACAAAACCTAATCGCACGACATTTCTCATCGGAGTGGGAGCCGTAACAAATGCGTTGATGCGGCTCCTAGCGATGTTATTATTCATCATTGGGACATTGGTGGGGAGGGTACACTTAGAGGATGAAGTAGGGTGGGGCCTGCGGGCGGTGCAGGGATTGAATCTGCCGATGCCCTTTACTGATTTTAAGATGTTAGTAAAGACCCAGCCAGAGTTGTTCCTGTCCGAGCCACGCTTCTATTTCTGGCCGCTGTTGTCTTTCGGTATTGTGCTACTTTGTTTCGTTCTGTCCTATCGACGGTTATACACCGTGTTCGGTAAGCGGCTACCTAGCAGGTTTGTCCGTTGGGTATTTGGGCTAATGCCAATAATGATTATCCCGCCGATGTTCCTGCTGTGTTCGTGGCTTGACAATCTAGTTCGGATCAACTGGTAGTTTAACGACCGATATAAAGAAGAAGAATATGCACACTGTAGGACAAACATGCCTAACCAACGGTTGCAGCCGACCGCTTTCAACGCGGATATGCGTGGCGCGTTCTGTCTGTATATGACTCTGGTCAGAGTGACATATCATGCCGGAGGCGGCGGCGGCTGAACCGTAGGCCGTTATATGGCATTAACAGAATGCTTCATTAAGTTATCGACAAGATTATCGCTCGCCGCAAACTCACCTTCATAGCTGAACGACCGCCTCCTATCCAAGCTGTTCAGCAGGAAATCTTGATAGCAGCCGAAGAGAGAGGGCCAGTTGACCGGGCTGTTTTGTGTTGATTGCCAAAGGAGTGATTATTTGTCTACTCTTCCTCGGGCATGAGGCAGACCAAGTGCATCCTGATGGATCCGGGGAGAACATCGACAATCACATAGTGGTGGACTGATCCCCTCTTTCCGTATTGCTTATGGAGGCTGGCTCCCCCACCTCCACTTACTGTGTAGTTGACACCGTTGTACGCAGCCGTGCTGTATGCATGGATATGTCCACAGAAGACATGATCTACTTTATGTTCGGTCATGAGTTCGACAAAAGGAATTGACATGGTTTCAGGCATGGAGTGATAGGCCCACTTATCCACATCATGCGGAGGCCTGTGGATAAAGACAAACTTCCGGTATCCTTTTTTTCTTAGCCATTTATCGGCGAGGTTTAGTTGCTCATTCCAGGGCATGGCCTCTTCGGTCTCGATATTGTCCAGGATGACAAACCGGCATCTGCCCTCCGCAGCAAGGACGCAACAGCGGATCTAGTTCATAGATCATCCTTATCATTTCGATCCAGCCCTTTGAGAAGGTAAAGTGTTCAAGTTTACCAACTTTCGTCTCCGTCTATCGTATATCTAAATATCTAAAGGATTTTTACACAGGTATAGAATTGAATTCACATGAAACTGAGAATGTGTCGACATTTTATATAGATATACAGGTTAAGTGACATTTTCGGCCTTCTGATGTGTTTTATCATGTGGAAGGTCGAGATGGATAAGCTATTTTGGGATCAGAAAAAATGGAAATCAACATCGAGGAATATTACACACGATATGGTCCTATGGTCCTGCGGCGGTGCCGTCAGCTGCTCAGAGATGAAGAAAAAGCATTGGATGCCATGCAGGAGGTATTCACCAAATTGATGATCAGTAAAAAACGCCTAAAGGGGATTTACCCATCCAGTTTGCTTTTTCGGATCTCAACCAATGTCTGCCTCAACATGATCCGAGATCAGAGGAGCCACCGTTCGATCGATATCAGCAATGAAGATCTCCTGATCCAACTCGCATCTTACGACAAAGGGGAAGACAGATTGATCATCAGAGATCTGCTGGACCGGTTATTCCGAAAGGAAAAACATTCTACCCGTGAGATCGCCACGTTACATTTTGTGGATGGGATGACTCTCCAAGAGGTTGCCAACGAGGTCGGCCTTTCGCTCTCTGGTGTGCGCAAGAGGATCCGGGAATTAAAAGCGCGCATCAATATCAAGAAGGAGACCTACAATGAAAACTAACCCTGTGAAGAGGTGGGAGCTGGAAAGGTATCTCCTCCGTGAGCTTCCCTCAACACGAATGGACGAGATAAAAAAGCTTTTGGAAACGGACTCCGAGCTCAGAGAGGAGCTGGCTGCCCTCAAACGCTCCAACGAAGAGATCCTGAAGCAATCCCCTCCCGAAGCCGTAGTGCCCCAAATAAAGGCACAACTCCAAGCAGGACGGGAGGATAAGGCCACACAGTCGGTCTTTCTCAAACGTCTGCTCTTTGCAACTCCTATCTTTGCGGCGGCTTTGGTCGTCCTTTTTATCGTTTTCCAGAATCCTGGAGGCCACACCACACAAGATATCCAAGGGCTCCAGGGCACCCGGATCAAAGGGATTGAAAAAATCGATGTGTCAAAGCCCCACATTCTCGTCCATCGCAAAATCAACAACACAGTCGAGTTATTGGAGAGTGGAGATAATGCCAGCGCCGGAGACCTCCTCCAGATCGCATACGTGTCGGTTGGAGCGACCTATGGAGTAATCCTTTCCATCGATGGGAGGGGAGTGGTCTCCCTGCATTATCCTGAGTCAGAGGATAAAGAACCTATCCTGGAACAGGACAAAAAGGCGCTTCTGCCCACGTCCTATGAGCTCGACGACGCTCCGGACTTTGAACGATTTTTTTTCATTACATCAAAATCGAAATTCGACGTGCAAACGATCCTGAACAGCGCAAAGGTATTGGCTAAACATCCCAAAACATCAGACCTGACAGAGCTCGATCTGCCAGACTCATTCAGTCAATATTCTCTCTTGATCAAAAAAGGAGAATAACAATGAAAGCAAAAAACATCATTTTACTCATACTGTTAGCAAGCCTTCTCAACACAGAATCCCTTTATTCTGGACAGGCACAGAATAACCAGGGGCAGGATAAAGCCATGATCAAAAGGTTTACCATGGCAGTGGGTTCCAACAGCGGCGGCAAGGACCGTGTCCTTCTTCAATATGCCGTCTCTGATGCGCAAGCCATCCTTAGTGTGCTTGAAGAACTGGGTGGAGTGGAAGAGGACGATATCCTTCTCCTTGAAGAACCCGATGTGCGGACCTTCTACACGGAGATGGGAAAGCTCCAGACTCAGATCGAAAAATCCAAGGCCGATTACGGCCGGACAGAATTCATCTTTTATTACTCTGGTCATTCGGATGAAGACTATATCCTGTTGGGTGATGAGAAGATCTCGTATAAAAACCTGAGAGACACGATCAATGGCATCGATACCGATGTCCGCATCGCCATTCTTGATTCCTGTGCTTCGGGCGCATTCACACGGATCAAGGGAGGAAAAAAACGGCTGCCCTTCCTGATGGACTCGGCCTATGATATGCGTGGTTTTGCGGTGATGACTTCGAGCTCTGCCAATGAGGCCTCTCAGGAATCCGACCTCATCCGGAGTTCTTTTTTCACTCATTATTTGATCTCTGGAATGCGTGGTGCGGCGGACATGAGCCTGGATGGACGGATCACGATGAACGAAGCCTATCAGTTTGCCTTTAACGAGACGCTGGCGCAGACGACAAAGACCATAAGCGGACCTCAACACCCGTACACCGACATCCAGATGTCTGGAACGGGCGACGTGGTCATGACAGATGTCCGGAGAGCCTCATCGATTCTGGTTCTCGGTGAAAAGATTTTCGGACAGTTATTCATCCATGACAGAGATGACCGACTGGTCGTGGAACTTACCAAACCTCCTGGGCGGAAGATCGAATTGGGTTTGGAGGAGGGTGAATATCGCGTGATCAGCATCCCTGAGGGCGGTGTTTTCGAATCAACAATCAAACTGAAAGAAGGGGACGAATACGAACTGACTCCGTCTGAGTTCGCAGAGACGGATGTGGAATACACAACTCCCCGCGGACGGAGAGCTGAACAGATCGAAAAACACACCGTTCTCCAGGGAAAATCCACTTACCGAGTTTTCGGAGAAATCGGTTCCAAATCCACAGAGATAAATGGCGAGTATGGCCTGCTGATGGGAGGGAGTCTTGGCGTGACCATAAACCGGCTGTTTTCCATCGGTTTTGCCGGCTACGGCAAGGCCAATTTCGATCCCGGACTCCCTGGCTATGGCGGCCTCTTTTTTGCGTACAACTTTGCTCCCACAAAAAAACTCCACTTCCGGGCTACTGCCCTTGCTGGTTCTGGAACAGGTCGTTACGGAAGCATCTTTTATATCTTTGAGCCCGGTGTTGAGGGAATCCTGAATATCTCCCAAGTCGTTCGGTTAACGTTTGGAATCAGCATGCCTATGGTCGATAAAGAAAACACGGGCATGGAGAACGCTACAATCAACATCGGTTTCCAGTTCGGCAAATAAAAAAAAGAAAAACTGATCACTCTGTCGTTACGGCGACCTCATCCATCCACAATCCATGGAGGTTGCACCTCTCGTAGGCTATCAACTTGCTGGGCACGGTTGTGAGCTCAAAAATGGCCTCGGCCTTCTCGTCTGTGGCCTGAAACTCCTTTTCTCCAAGTAATCGACCCTCCCCATCTTTAAGCTTGATGTTCATGATGTAGTGTGGTGTCTCTGGGTTCATCTCATGGCTAACAGTCACCGTTACCTTCAATCCTGTCTCCATCCTCTCGTAAACGATCTGTGGAACATGACTGTCTTCTTTGCCGTCCCAAGCACCCGGGTCAGAACGGGTATAAATAATCTCTTCGGCCTCTTCTGATGCAGGTTCTGTTTTCTCTGCTGCCTGCTCTTTCTCGACCGCCTTTTCCTCTTTAGTACAACCGGTCGGCAGCATAATCAGAGCTGCAAAAATCATCAAAATAAATACCCCTAAGAATAAACGATTTTTCATTTTTTCCCTCCACTCCTCTAAAAGCTTATATTCTATTTTTAATATGTCATAATTTAAGCGCTATTGCAACCGGTGTCAATGTGAATAACGTTTTGCCTTCTCCAAATCTCCTTTTATTCTTTGAATCTAATCCTTGAGATACTTCTCCAGCCACAAATGAATTTCTCTCCACCAGCGCACGTTGTTCTGGGGCACAGAAATCACATGCCCCTCGTCCGGAAAAACAACCAGCCGTGATGGAATACCCTGTCTCTGAAGCGCGGTGAAGAGTTGGAAACTTTCGGCCAACGGGACTCGGTAATCCAATTCGCCATGTGTGACAAGGGTCGGAGTCTTGAATTTTTCGGCATGAACATGAGGTGACCATTTTGCGTACAACTCCGGCTCGTCCCAGGGGCTTTTTCCCATGTCCCACCCGGGGAACCACAACTCTTCCGTTGCCCCATAAAAACTTACCAGATTGTAAAGACTGGCATGACTGACAATACACCTAAACCTGTCGGTGTGTGCCATGATCCAATTCACAGAATAGCCGCCGAAAGAGCCTCCGATGGCTGCTAACCGGGTGGCATCCACATAATCATAGTTCTTAAGCACATAATCCATGCCATTCATCAAATCTTTATAACAACGGCCACCATAATCCCGGCTCACCTGCTCGCGGAATGCGGACCCGTAACCCGAGCTTCCCCTCGGATTGATGAAGACGCCAACATACCCAGGGGCACAAACGAGCTGAAATGTGAACCACGTGGTCATGAACCTGTCGGCCCACATATTCTGCGGTCCGCCGTGGATGGTTAACACAACAGGATATTTTTCCCCCGCTTTAAAACCGGGTGGCTTTTGAATAAACCCGTGGACCTTGGTGTTCTCAGCACCCGTAAACCAAAATTCTTCGAGTTTTAGAAGATCCAACTCTTTTAGAAAAGCAGCGTTCAAAGAAGTGAGTTGAGTAGTTGTTCCCTCTTTAACGGAAACTGCAAAAAGCTCATTCGGCATAAAATTGTAGGAACGCGCACAAATCAGGTGCCTTCCATCAGGGCTGATATCGATGGGACCGTTATACCCCTCGCCGCAAATTCTATGAACAACGCCCTTTAGGTCGACACCATAGATCGACCGGCGCCCTTCTTCCCTAACAGTGAAAAAAAGAGCCTTGCTGTCTGGCCCCCAGAGAATCTGCTCCACGGACCGGTCGAGGGAATCAGTCAATCGAGCGTGTTTGCCCTCTGTTCTGTCATACACAACCAAAACTTTGCGATCGGCCTCATACTCCACTTTTTCCATTGCCGCATAAGCGATGTACTGGCCATCGGGTGAATAAATGGGATGCGTGTCAAGAGCAGGATTTGGTGTGATTTTTTTCTCATTCAGAGTCTCGACATCCACAATGAAAAGGTCGTGATTTGTACTGGTCGCAAGCATCGGATCTGTATTCTTGACGAAGCATATCTCTTTTCCATCCGGAGAGACATCGAAGTCATGGTCGCTGGACAGGGATACCGGAGGCGTATCGAAATCGCCAGGCGTCAGGTCTTTCATCGATCCATCAGCGATCGCTACTAGAAATACATGATTTCTCTGATCGCCTAGCCACCTGTCCCACTGACGGAAGAGCAATCGATCGATCGTTCGCGCCTCACATTTAGGGAGCTCGTCTTTTGTCCAATTTTCGATGTCTGTTTTGCCTTCCGGGAGGACACGCGAGCCACACAGAATAAAATTTCCATCCTCTGCCCATATGGGAGAATAAAGGTTGGTTTTTGAATCTGTGACCTTTATTGCCTCTCCGCCTTTGAAGCGCATGAGATAAATATTCGACACTCCATCCCTCGACGAAATAAAGACGATGTGGCTGCCGTCAGGAGACCATCTTGGAGAATGATCGGACATGGGACTTCGGGTTAGTTGGAAAGGATCCCCTCCTGTAAGCGGCATGACCCAAATGTCACTGTTAAAACTGTTGTCCTTTAAGTTGGGAACCGAAACAGTGAAGGCGATCCATTTCCCGTCGGGCGAAACACGGGCATCAGTGACATTTTTTATCCGGTAGAGGTCCTCGGGTGTCATCGGGTGTTTCGTCTCGGCATGAAGGCAGAGACAGACAACCAGAATGGTCAAACACGAATAAATGATTCTTTTTCCCATTGTTGTCCTCCTTCAAATGACCTGGTTTCTCTACCAACTTCTATCATCTCGATAAACAGATATCAAGAGAATGTTCTTAGAAGCATCTCCATCACTCTAGATAACCTGGATTATTCATAAAAAATATCGATACCTGGCTCAAAAAAAGTGACACTTTTTCTCTGTTCACGTATTTAATCAATGTGACGTTGATTCAAGGAGTAAAGAAATGAAACGGACTCATTTTATATTGAAAAAATGGCTATTTATCCTAATAGGGATTGCACTGGTTTTTACATGGTCCTGTAGAAACATCTGTTGCGACAATGATTCAGTCTACGGCTCTGGAGTTGTGGCGGAAGAGATTCGAGAGGTGGATTTTTTCCACAGTGTGGAAATCCGGGGAAGTTGTGATCTGTATTTTATGAAAGGCGCAACTCAGGAGCTCAGGATCATCACCGATGACAACATCCTCCCACTCATACTCACCTGGGTACGCCACGATGGCACGCTGATCATCGAATCCAAAGGAAGTTACACATCCAGTGCCGGCGTCAAGGTCTACGTTTCCATGGTGGAGATCAGGGGATTTTCCATCGCTGGTTCAGGAAGCATCATCGGCGAGAGCCCTTTTTCTCCGCGAGAACTGCACTTGATGATCGCCGGATCGGGAAGCATGTTTATGAATATCCGTGCCCAAAAAGTATGGAGCGCCATCGCAGGCAGTGGCAATATCCACCTCGCGGGAAAGGCTGAATATCACAATGTCACAATCGCCGGATCGGGAAGTGTCGAAGCTCTTGATTTTCCCGTATCATGCTATGACATCCAAATCCCCGGGTCGGGAGAATGCCGCATCCATGTTGAAGACGTTTTAAATGTGATCATAGCTGGTTCAGGAAACGTCTACTACAAAGGCTCTCCTTCGGTCATCAACATAACGATTGTCGGATCGGGAGATGTGATCCACCTGGGCTAAAACCGGGCATCTCACCGGTTTGCGGATGATCATTTGATCGCCAGCTACAAAATAAAAATACCGAAGGAAGAGTCCGCTCGGTAGGCGGCTTTTCTTTTGTTGAATTTGATCCACCAAAACAAAAACACAGAATTGGCGGATTATGCAGCTGCACAAGCTTACGACAGTGAATTCTGCCTCTCTTCATACATCCACCTAAAGAAAGTCCCGTCAGAAGAGGGAGAAAAGGAGTGACACTTTAATCCTTCTTACGTGTTTTATCTATGTATACACTCTATGAAAAACACACAGGAGGAAAAAATGACAATAAAACACAAGATCGCTATCACTCTTTTATCTGCAGTCCTCATCCTTATTGCAAATCCTTTATATTCTGCGGCCGCCCCAGACGACGTGGTAATCCTTGTTCTCAATGAGGAAATATACGGTAAGATTACTATTTTTGACGAGGATGAAGATCTCGTTATTGAATTGACCAAGCTGGTTGGTCGGAAGCTCGAGTTGGGCCTGGATGAGGGCGATTATCTGATCGTCAACATCCCAGAAAGCAGTCCCTTTAAAGCCTGGGTTAATCTGAAGGAAGGCACGCGCATCGAACTGAACGCTGAAGATCTCACCCCAGAGAGTGCGGAAACATCCCAAGAACAGAAGCCAGAGTGTGAGTCCCATCCCAGCTCACAAGAGCCCCAGTTCCCGAAAGAGACACTTCTCAGTGGAAAATCATATTCATATTTTTACGGCGAGATCGGCACAAAGACCGCTGATGTTAACGATAATTTCTCCGTTCTTGTGGGCGGTCAGTTGGGCTGGACTTTTGACCATGCTTTCTCTATTGGATTTGCAGCCTATGCAAGAGCCGAGCATGAGAATGAGTACGGGTATGGAGACTGGGATTGGGATTGGGATGGTTACCGGTATTATGATTACAGAGGTCCCGCCTATGGCGGATTCACTTTCGCCTTCATCTATCCCCCTAAAAATCTGATCCACTTCAAAATCAGTGCATTATTCGGAGCCGGATATTCCTGGGATCGGCATTTTTACATCTTTGAGCCCGGAATCGATGTGGTGCTCAACATCTCTCGAATTGTAAGGCTTCAAGCTGGCATAAGTTATCCCCTCACCGATAAAGCCGATACCGGTCTCAACGATGTCATGTTCAACGTGAGCTTTCGCTTCGGAAAATAATGTCAGGATCCACCGGTTTAAGCTCGATATCGCGGGTAACGATGGCACGATGCGTGAAATGCGTATTTTCGCCCTCACACTCTATGTCCAGGGGAGTTTCCAGAAATGTGGCCGTGATCCTGGCTGTCAAGGAAGAGTTTTTGGGCACCCGCACCTTCAACCGAGGCCGAAGGCTCTTCGGCGGGAAACTGTACCAATACATTGTCACCCTCGTGTCTTTTCCATGGCTATACTTCACACTGCATTCTTCAACAGTGATGGGCTCCACACATTCAACCTTGAGATTAACAGAGAAGGGTTGCTTCTCGAATTCTAACAGCGTGTCTAACTCCATTATCTTCTCGTCTCCATCTTCTTCAATACGATATGTGACATTATCTCTAACCCAGTCCATATCCAGCGAATGTTCGATCTTTCGATAACTTTTTCTCATATTCATGGTTTCCTGCTGGCCAGCGATGTCTGCACTAATCCCCTTCAGATAATCAAAACTAACAAATTCCACGAATGTGTTATCTTCTTTGCCATCATATCTTTGATTGACCCGAACTTCTTGCTCCCACGTAGATGTGTAACTGGGAACGGTCATCAGATAGATGGAAGAGACAATAATTAGCACAGCTATCGGAACGAGAGCCCAATTCAAACGAAACCGTTTGAGCCCAAAAAGATCCCCCTTATAACTTCGATAAACGGCAACAAAACCCAGCAGAAATGGCATCGCAAACAGGGTCATAAGAAAAATCATAATCCCCGAAAATATCAATTCTGCTAAAAACGATCTCAGTTGCATACCCATTGAGGCTACACCCCTGTAGATAAACTCATAGAGCTGGGGGATGAAAAGGAGCCGGACCATCAGATATGGAGACAGAATAAAGAGCACACCTTTGAGCCACCCCCAAGGGACCAAGCACGCCAGGCTTAAAAGAAAAAGTCCCGAGGCGGGATACAGGACCAGTCGGGGATTGACAAATGCTAGTGCGGTCAGAGTAAATCCCAAAAGATAAACAGAGGACCGGATTTTATAAAAGAAGGCGTCTTTTCGCAGACGCCACTTCCTCAGCACTTGCAAAGCCAGCCATACTCCTAAAACTGTAAAGGGGATAAGATAGAACAGGTGCGGCCCAGGAAAAGCATACCAGTAAAACCGCTGACCTTTCAGGAATTTTAATACCCAATCCGATGCAGCAACGACAGTCGTAATGATGAAGAGAAGGACCAGAAGTTTGGGCCAGGATTTTTTAATCTTTTTGTCCTCAACAAAATCCTCGCGCCTTTTCCTCATAAAAACCAGAGTGAATATCGCAAGGACAATGCTGAGCAGAATGAACGCCTTCAAAAGAAAGTGAGGGACAAAGATGGGTTTTTCATCGAACAGAAAGAGCATGTAGTATCCCTTATTCGCCTCTGGTTGCTCGCGGTCGAATCTCCTCAAAAGCTCAAGGATTAAATTGCCGCTCCTCTGCAATCCATCGATTTCGAAATTCTCCACAGAATCATGCCGCGTGTGGATGGGGAACCTCACATCACTCACAAAAGCGATCGCCGGAATCCCTTTTCTCATAAAAGGTTCGTGATCGGAACCCGCCCCACCCAAAGAACCGTTCAATGACTGAAAGTGTGTGGGATAGATGATGTCCCGATACCCGAGCGCGTGGTAGGCATCGATGCTGGCCGAAACCAGCCACTCCGGGCTCTGATGCTCCGTCGTATCGAGCCAGATCATGAGCGGAGAATCGTTGCTTGTCATATCGAGCTGGAGCATGAGCACCACATCCTCCAGTGGGGAATTCTCCACAAAGTAATTGGACCCCACCAGCCCGGATTCCTCACCGCCAAAGGCCACAAACACATATGTGGAATAATGGGGCTCTTTGCTCATCACTCGGGCGATCTCCAAAAAGGCAGCGACACCTGAGGCATCATCGTTGGCACCGGGTATCTCAGGACCTGCGGAGTCGATATGGGCGCCGATGACGATCCCTCGATTTGATTGTCCCTGGAGCCGGCCGATCACATTTGCGCTGTTTGTGTTCATGCCTCCCGAAATCCGAGTGCGAACGGAGTGGGGAATATCCTGCCACTCCACCTGGCAACCGACCTCGGCTAATTTTTCAGCCGTATAAGCTAGTGCAGCCTTCTCCTGCGGTGAACCCATCGGGCGCGGCCCGATCGTCCCTGCCATGTACTTGATGTGTTCAAAGGCTTTTTCTTTGGAAAAATCCTCTGCCCCTAGGAACGCTGAAATCAAAAAAACAACACAAAGAATATGTATAACCAGTCGTTTGTTCATATTTCCACCATACCCGTATTCATGCCTTATATCATAGGAATAATACGAAATCAAACGGGGAGAGTTATTCGATTTGACTGCATCTTGCCCTTATGATAGAAGCAAAGTACACATGGTTTATTGCAAATAATGAATTCCTTCTGGAATAGAACCATATGAGATCCATTCGGAGGTAAGTTGATGACAACGAAATGGGGACACCTGTTTGTGTTTGTGATTATTGCAGCAGCTCTCTTATCTGGGGGACAAGCCTGTAAAAAGCCTGCTGTGGGGACGGGTGAATCCTGGCAGATGGATAGCCGGTCCTACCAACTTGGAGTTATAGCGGCCTTTTCAGAAGTCGTGGCCGCGGGAGTTAAAAAGCTCGCCCTGAGCGCACCCCTTACTCCGGAAGAAATGGCTCAACTTTTGCCGGATGCGGAAAGGATTGCCAAAGAGAACGGTGTCTCGATCTACCTGGAAAAGGATTTTCTTGTCACAGACCTCTTCCCCGAGGATATAACTACGGACAAGCATGTGCTGCTTATTTACCTCGATCCAATCAAGGATGAATATCTCGCCCTGAAATCAGAGAAGGAAGATCTGATCGCAACAGCACAGTATCAAGGAGAGGCAAGGACAAGCATCGCCCGACGAATGGGCCGTCTTCTCAGCTATCCTGAGGAACGGATCGAGAATATGCTCGAAAAAGATGAAAACTAAGCTTTATTAATCCTCTATTCTTGCACTACTCCATCTTGAAGAAAGAGTCCTCAAAACCTGAGTTATACTTTATTTCCGAAACGGTCATGATCACAAATTCCTCCCCATCCTGGAAGATGGTCACTAAATGTGGGGAGGGTATCCCATCGACGTCTTTGTAATCAGAGAATATAACATCCGTCTCGACCTCTGCTCCCATCTGATTTAATGAGGGCTGCCTGGTTTTATATAGGGAGTAGTTGCTGGTATCGATATACATCAGGGCAATATGTCCATCTGAATAGGCCTGCTCCAAAACGACACATTTGA
>CAZIMJ010000087.1:0-4370 GCA_964540205.1 uncultured Eubacteriales bacterium
GAAACTTCCTGGATTTGTACTCTCAACGTCCAACACAAAGTTGTATCGGGTCCCAGCTTTTTCTACACCTTCGATTTCCATTTTATTACAGTCATCTTGGATTGTGACTGTCACCCTTTTTAAGGCCTGCGTATCATCCAATCCTAGATACAGGTTCTCAAAACCCTTAAGTGCTTTTTTATTTATTACCTTAACATCAATCTCAACCTCTTTTGCTGTGATATCTTTATAGATTTTTGCTAATCGGTAAGCAGGCACAGTTATTAGACTATAGTAAAATATAAAATTGTCTTCGAACATGAAGCATTTCAGATAGTCTTTGCTGTAGAACTCAATAGGATTGGAATCAGTTTTTTTAAGTATTTCAAAAACACTTAAGGGTAACATTCCAATAAATTTATTTTTTGCTTTATCAAACTTGTACTTCACAATTCGATGATTATCTGTCCCGTAGGCATAACTGTCTTTTTCAAAGCTAATGCCATATATCTTTTTTCTGCGCTCATCCTTAGTTACCCTTGGCGCTAATTAAGACTGACCCATTTATGCTCGTTAAAAATAACCCACACGATGCGCAGTTGTTTGTAGATGAAAGGTTCTGACTATATATTGAGCATACAGAGGGGGGTATAAGAAGCTACTGAGAGAGTGATCAGGTTGGAGTGTTTTGTTCTTGCTTTTCATTGGGGACTCTGAGGGAGGGTCCATTGATACGGATAGTGATACAGTGATGTTTCAGCCGATCGAGGAGGGCATCGACAAGGGACTTTTTCTGGAACAGATCATACCATTCTGGATAGTCCAGGTTAGTGGTGATGATGGTGGATTTTTTCCCGTATCGTTCTCCCATGAGTTTAAAGAAGGCATTGACTTGTTCTGGTCTGAGGGTCAAATACCCGAGCTCATCAATTGCAAGAATATCGTAGCGACAGAGGCGGCGGAGAAGTTTTGGAGTGGTGCGATCGGCCAAGGAGGCATAGAGTTGATCGAGGAGGTCCTGGGCGTTGTAGAAGCGGCCGCTGTGGCCGGCGAGTAAGGCCATACGTAGGAGTCCTACGGCCAGACCGGATTTGCCTGTACCTGGGTTACCGATAAAGACGATATTCTCTTTCCGTTCGATAAAGGTCAGCTCTGAGAGGGCCTGGATTTGAGCTCTGCTTATCCCGGGCTGTTTGTCGAAAGGGAAGCTTTTAAGAGTCCAGTCCCATGGGATTTTAGCTTTGCTTATCCGGTAGGCAAGACTCCGTTCCTGGCGGTAACCGTACTCCTGGCTAAGGAGTCGGGAGAGGAGCTCATCGTAAGCCGTGCCCTCTCTTTCCGCCCGGTCAAGCTCTTCATCGAGGACCCCAGCCATGCCTCCGAGACGAAGCCTTCGGAGCATCTCATGGAGTCTCTCACGCATCAGTCTTGCTCATCAATTTTGAAAAACTCGCCTGCCACACGGGAGAGGATCATCTCTTCCAGGCGGGCTAGGTCATAAAGCCCGTAATGAGAAGCCTCTTTGAGAGCCTTTTTGAAGGCATTGTCAGGATAGGTCCGTTTGAGCTCTAAGAGTTGTCGCATCTTCCTTTGGCCTCTTCCTCTGGAGCGTTTCTTAAGTTCTTTGACATACTCATCCACAAGAGTGTTTTT
The DNA here is from genome assembly GCA_964540205.1 of uncultured Eubacteriales bacterium. Classification (GTDB taxonomy): domain Bacteria; phylum Acidobacteriota; class Aminicenantia; order Aminicenantales; family Aminicenantaceae; genus WTAW01. The sequence continues at coordinate 1,633 of CAZIMJ010000087.1, forward strand.
TCCCCGAAGAATCATCTCTTCTTTGGAAGGGCCTTTATGGGCCTTTGAGCGGTGAAAAGGAGGATGGTGTCCTTTGGCGGTAACTCTGGTCTCCCGTTTCGCTACAAGCCTTGGATGATCGGCCACTTTTTTATGTTTAAAAAACACATACACCCGATCCCAACTTTTATGAACCTCCACTTGCTTTCCTATGAGTCTCTCTGGCACTGAATAACGGTTGGTATTCACACGCACATAACCCTCAACATCCACGGTTCGGTAGAGGGTCTCATAGACCTGAGGGATGTGGGAAGGGAGTGGGGTGAGGTGGGGTTTTTCCATCAGAAAGATTTGCTCAGGACTCATGCCTAATGAGCGTTTCACTTTGCGATTGGCTACCTCGATACACCATTTCCTGGCCTGGCAATTCAGGTCTTGCCAGTCGCTAAAGGTTCGTCCCGCAAGAAAATTCCTCTCTACATAGGAGAAGTTCCTCTCTATCCTGGCCTTTCTGTCTGCGTGGCCTACCCGGTGAGGGATAAACTTCACACCAAACACCCGGCCAAAATGTTCCATCTCCGGTGCTATCTCAGCCTCCGGACCGCTGCCGCGGGCGACTATAACACTTGTGTTATCAATGATGCACTCAGGACAGAGACCCTCCATAAAAAGGAAAGCCTCACTGAGAAAGACCTTAGCCTCAAAGCGGGTAAAGGCCGGGTAGTACTGGATAAAAAGTTTTCTGGAATAGGCCAGCACCAAACCTGCACACTGAGCCTTGAGTTTCTTTTCTCCAATGAGGAGAGTATGGGGGGATGTGTCATGTTGCATTTCCTGGCCAGGGGGGAACGTATAACTGCCGGCTCTGTGTTTTCCCTCTCGTAGATCCAGGTCCCGCACTATGCGGGTGAGAGTGCTGTAGGGAATGAGATGGCCGTATTTTTCCTCTAAAATCTCCTGAATACGAACCACATTCCCCCGGCATGGTTTGAATAGCTCGGAGATTACGGCTCTAAGCTCCTCGTAACGGGAACTCTTAAGCACGGTTTCCCCTGCCTCTCCTCGCACGACCCGACGCACGGTGTTTTTGGAAAGCTTGAGAGTCCGGCCGATCTGTCGAATCCCGCATCCCTTGTGATACATCGTCAGAATGGTTTGTTTGGTCTCAGGTGATACCATCGGTCCTCCTGATTTTTTGATCCAGAGCCAACATAAGCCCTTTGGTTTCCTCAAAAGCCACAAGCAGTAACCGCCGGTCCTGATGACTCTGACCTGAATAAACAACAGTGGGCAGCTCTTTTATCAGACGACGTAATATGTGGCCCACAACTTTTATCTCCTTTACCCATTTCCCTTCCGGACCATCTTTGAGGAAGCGGGCCTTCGTCTCTTCTTCTCTACACCGAAGCGCCTTGATAAAAAGCACCGGCTTACGCACCATCTTCTCTCTTTGGGTGCGGTTGGCCTTCTGGTAGTGGCGGAAAAATTCCCCAAGTGCCCGCGTCGAGATAGGCGCTTTGAGAAGAGTTTCTGTAAGTTTTTTTGCATGATCAGGCATGGCGCGCGCCATAGGTACCAAAACCCTTGTCGCCGACCAGGTGGATATCTGCCCCTTTTGAACCATCTCCAGAATCTCCTCGGGTAATGCATCCAGAAGCGAAAGCCGCCTGGATACCCAACTCTGATTGTGGTCCATAAAACGGGCGATCTCACAGTCAGTGAGCCCATGCCGGTCTTTAAGCTCTCTCATCACCAAAGCCTGCTCTACAGTTTCCCATCTTCTCTCATGATTTCTCATAAGAACTCGAACTAAAGCCTCGGCCTCCTTGCAGACCCATATCTCCGCCATAACAGTATCTTGTCCACAGCGTTTAAGAGCTGCCACCCTCAGGTAGCCGTCGATAAGCACAAAGCAAAAATCGCTTTCTTTTACGGTAATAACCGGCACGATCTGACCGGAACGTTCTATAGAACTGACAAGGGAGGAGACTATCTCAGGCCTTGCCACCCTGGTGTGCGCATACCGAAGCTTGAGACACCCAATCTCTATCTCCCTTATCTCTGTAAAAAGGCTGTGCTGGGGATAAAAGGCACTTTCCTCAATCATGGTCTCCTTTTATCCTAAAAGAGGAGAATCGGAAAAGTCTATCGAGTCCTCTTTTGCAAGATTTAGGGTGCATAGTGCTAAGTTGTTGGAATTAATATAAATCTACGATTTAACGCGTCCATCTTTGCAAGATCAACGCCCTCCGGTACAAGATAGTAAGTCCCTGATTCGAGAAGGGAAACCCGCTTTAACGCGTCCATCTTTGCAAGATTTTGCACGTGGTGCTTTCTGTCCCTTCTCCTCTGTAACAATCGGTTACGTTCCACATAGAGAGGATTGCTCATCCGATACTGCCGCCAGTAATCCGGATTTTGCTTTCGCCATCTTTTCTGGCAATCCTGCTGGTTAGCCCGGTAGTCAGGATCACTCGCCATCTTCTCTCTCTGCCACAGCCTCTTCCTGACCCTCTGGCATTCCTTTCTGTTACAGTATTGCTGGTTTTTTAAACGAGGATTCGGGAGAAAATGCCGCCGGCAGCTGGGATTGGCACATCGAATCATGTCGTTCATGGTCTCCCTCCACAAGAAACCATAAACCTATTCTCTCTTCTGCCACAATGCCAATCCCTAATGGGGGGTCAAAAATGGTGAGCAGTTTATTGGTGGGTCACTTTTTGTGAGTATGGGTGGGTCAATTCAGATTAGCGTTAAGG
>CAZIMJ010000088.1:0-4419 GCA_964540205.1 uncultured Eubacteriales bacterium
GCCCATATCCCTGTTCAAGACTGCAACCGAGAGGATGTAATCGATGATAGCGCGAATTTCCTGGGACCGTGCGGTTGCCAGATCTCGCTGGTACTGAAGCACGAAATAATTCGTGGAGAGCCCGACTTTGAGTTTTTCTTCTTCGGCTTCCAGCTGTCTCTGTGCCAATTCCCTGGCGATCTTGAGCGCCTGAATCCGTTTAAAGTTGGTTTCCACAGCCCTGACGGCGATCTTCAGGTCTGTGTAGATCTGCTGCTCCTGTTCTTTGAGCCGCAGATGAGCCTGTTCCAGGTCGACCCTGGCCTGCGCATAGACGGCGCGGGAAACGACGGAGTTTAGCGGGAAGTCCAGGGTAACGCCTACTTGCCAGTTCTTGTATTCGAAACCAAAAACGTCCTGGAATGCCTCCGATCGACCTCCCGGGATCGAGCCGATAGGAGGTCCGAAGGGATTGTCGGGGTTAAGGATGAGTTGGTCTCCCGAGACACCGGGACTCCAGTAGGATAGATTCAGGTTCAATGCCGGGAGCAATTGATTCTTGGCATAACTCATGTTGAGCTCGTAATTCTGGATTCCCAACCGGGTGGACTCCAGGTCCGGCCGGTTTTGCAAAGCGGTTGTCAGGGCCTCTTCCAGGCTGATGTCCATTTTTGTAAAGTTAGGTTCTTCTGTAGGCTTGATTTGGAGAAAATCCGAATTTTCTGTGTCCGCCCTAAGGTTGATAACCTGCTTGAGCCTGTCTTCATTGTTCCTGACTTCGGCTTCTGCGGCCAGGATGTCTGCCTCTCTTTGGGCGACCTGTGCTTCGGCGTTTATGATCTCGATCGGAGCTAGCGTCCCCACTTCGACTCCCCGCCGATTCTTCTCCAGCAAATCTTGAGCCAATTTTAAGGATTGCTGGGACACTTTCAGGTTTTCAATGGAGAAGACCATGTTCCAGTATGCCTGTTCCACGCTGTACAAGGTGTCTTGTAAAGATCGTTTCAGGTCTTTCTCTGAGATCACAAGGTTTGTCTCAGCGATGATGATGTCTCTGTTGGAGGCCTTCAGACCAAAGTTCCTGATCAACGGCTGGGTGAAATTGAATGTCAGTGTGCTGCCGTATCTGGGATTGATCGTTGTTCCTGCCCTGTTCGTGTCGGATTTGGATGTATCGAGTGTGAGGGTGAAATTTCCACCACCCGGAATGTTTTGCTGCAATTGTCCAGTATATGACTCACTGACAGACGTGAGAACATCTGCAGCATCGAGGAAGGAGTAAGAGGCTTGTTGCGTGTCTCTTCGATTAAAACTAAAGCTAAAAACAGGCAGATATTTTTCCTTAGCCTGGGACACGCTGATATCTCTCAGTTGCGGAGTCAAAACAGCGACAGCCAGTCCGAGGTTGTTTTCCATGGCTTTGGCGATGCAGTCTGTGAGAGAAAGAGAGATGTTTGGCTCTTCCTGTTGGCCAAACACTGTCATGCCCATAATCAATAGTAACACTGTCATTATCACTTTTACTCGTCTAAACATCATTAACCTCCAAAACGTTATGTCTTATGTATTATTCGTACCTCAATGCTTCGATGGGGTCAAGCTTGGACGCCTTGCGGGCCGGGTAGAAACCGAAAAACACGCCCACAGAACCGGCAAAGAAAAAAGCCAGGGCGATCGATCCGATCGAAACCAGTGTCTTCATCCCGGCCAGTTTCGAGATCAAGCTTGAGCTGCCAAGTCCGAGACAGATTCCTAAAACACCTCCCAGAATACTCAGCACGACCGCTTCAGTCAGGAACTGGAGAAGGATATCTATCTCTCGAGCCCCGACTGACATTCTGATGCCGATCTCCCGGATCCGCTCAGTGACAGAAACCAGCATGATATTCATGATGCCGATGCCGCCGACAAAAAGGGATATGGAAGCGATCCCTCCCAGGAGAAGGGTCAGGGTCTGTGTGGCTTCCGAAGCTCCCTCAGCAATGTCCGACATGTTCCGTACGTTGAAATCATCCTCTGAGCCCGGAGCGATTTTGTGCCGGATCCGGAGGATCTCTTCGATCTGTTTCGTCGCCTCGTTCGTCCTGTCCGCAGAAACGGCAGAGACATCTATGGACTGGATGTAGTCAATGTTCAGGAGGCGGCTTTTAGCTGTTGTGTAGGGCACAGCAATCATATCGTCTCTGCTGCCAAAACCGCCCGCCTCGCCCTTCTCTTCCAAAATTCCGAGCACATGAAAAGGGATCTTGTTGAGCCGGATGATCTGTCCGATAGGGTCTGCTCCCTCAAAAAGATTCTCGGTGACCTCACTCCCCAGAACACAGACTTTCTGGCCGGTTCTCACCTGGTTCTCATCGAAGAAAACGCCATATTCGACGTCCCAGTTGCGGATTTGCGGATATTTATCGCCTACACCGTTGACCGAGGAATTCCAATTTTTATTGCCGAAAACGACCTGTGCTCTCGTGCTCACATTCGGAGAGACGTACTGAACAGCGTCACAATTCTCGAGGATCACCTTTGCATCCGATTCCTTTAGGGTCGTATAACTCCCCCCTCCGCTCGAGCGGCCTCGAAAAGACATGCTGCCGGGCCTGACAAAAAGGAGGTTTGTTCCCATCTCGGTAAACCTCTGCTCGACTTCGAGTTTGGCTCCCTGACCGATGCTGACCATGGCGATAACAGCACCGACACCGATGATGATGCCCAGCGCTGTGAGGAAAGAGCGCATTTTGTTGCGGTTGAGGGCCATGAGCGAGATCTTCGCTGTTTTTGTGATGTTCATTCTAGCTCCTCTCCTCTCGCTCGATTTCGCCATCTCTCAAGTAGATTCTTCTGTGGGTAAACTCTGCCACTTCAGGGTCGTGCGTCACAAGGATAATGGTGATCCCCTTTTCTTTATGAAGGCTCGTGAAGATCTCCATGATCTCTTGCCCTGTTTTTGTATCCAAATTGCCCGTAGGCTCATCCGCCAGTATCAGGGAAGGATCGTTAACAAGCGCCCTGGCAATGGCTACTCTCTGCATCTCTCCTCCTGAGATCTGGTTTGTTTTGTGGAGCTCACGACCTTTGAGTCCGACCTTATCCAGTGCCTTCATCGCCATCTCTCTGGCCTTCTTATTGGGTACATCCGAGTAGAGAAGGGGGAGCTCTGTGTTTTCCAGGGCTGTTGTCCTCGAGAGGAGGTTGAAGCTCTGGAAGACGAATCCGATCTTCTTGTTCCGCGTCTGTGCCAGTTCATTCTTGTTAAAGGTCGAAATTTCTTGGCCCTCCAGGAAGTATTTTCCATCCGAGGGTTTATCCAGACAGCCGATGATGTTCATCAGTGTGGATTTTCCGGAACCGGATGGCCCCATGATGGCCAATAGGTCCCCGTGTTTTATGGTGAAAGATATTCCTTTTAGCGCTCTGACTTCAGAGTCACCCATCTGATAGATGCGTGATACGTGTTCCAGTTGTATGAAATTGTTGTTATCCATTTTGATTGTCCGATTCGCTGGTTTTTTTGATAATGACGATCTGCCGATAGTGGCGAATTACCGCCGCATCATGAACATGCCTCGCCTCATCGCATCGTTGGAGTTCGAGTCACTTCCTTCATCGCCTTGGCTTTCTCCTGTGATGACCTCTTGCCCTTCTTCCAACTCTCCTCTGACAACTTCAGTGTATGTGTTGTCTGTGACACCAATTCTGACCATGAGGGGTTTGAGGTTTCCACTTTCATCCTCTATCCAGACCCGCCCGACATCTTTTCTTGTGGACCTCTGCATCCCCGGGCCACCGGCCATCCCGGATTGGGGTCCGGAAGGAGAACCTTGTCCTCCTGTTTGTCCTGGCCGTGCTCCGCCTGCTTGGGAGGAATCTCCTCTTTCCCCTTGTCGTTCCCTTTTCATGCTTTCAAACATTTTCTGCATTTCTTCCTCGGTAAACTGGGGCGTGAAGCGCAGAGCCGAGTTAGGAACAAGTAGTTTGTCCTTGGCCTCTCCCACGACCATAGATACGGTGGCCGTCATCCCAGGCCGTAATTTCATCTCCGGATTCTCCACGGCGACAATGGTCGTGTATGTGACGACATTCTGAACGATCTCTGGAGAATACCTGACTTGGCTCACTGTTCCTGTGAAATTATCATCAGGGAAAGCATCTACGGTGAAGGTCACCCTCTGGCCTTCCTTGACCCTTCCGATGTCTGCCTCGTCGACACTGCATTCCACCTGCATCTTGTTCAAGTCGTTGGCGATCTGGAAGAGGACCGGAGCCTGAAAACTGGCCGCCACCGTCTGTCCCACATTGATATTCCTGTTGATGACAACGCCGTTAATGGGAGACTTGATGATCGTGTAATCCAGGTCGACCTGACTGGAATCCAGCTGTGACTTGGCTTGTTCGAGCTTCGCCTCAGAAGATTGCAGGTCGGCTTTGGAACTGTAGTACTGTGTT
>CAZIMJ010000089.1:0-20045 GCA_964540205.1 uncultured Eubacteriales bacterium
GTGTCGGCATAATTTATGAATAATTCAGGCTAAAATTGTGATCAATCCGGGCTTTTGAGTTCTGCCAGCAACGCTTTCGCTTCTCTCTCTTTATATCCTCCCAGATATACACATCTTTCCAGATTGGTGATGGCTTCGCGCTTATTTCCCAGATCATAAAAGAGTTTTCCTATCCAGTAATAGGATTCCGGGTCATTGGGAACCCACTCGACTGCTTGTTTGTATTCTTCCAGGGCCTCCTCCGGCATTTTCTTCCCAACATAGATCTCGCCCAAAGACCTGTGCGAATCGAAGGTCACAGGAGTGGCCCTTATCGTCAGCGAATAGGTAAGATCTTCCGAAGAAGAGCCCTTTCTCACTTCGGGTTTTTTTGCCCCTTTGTCTCTCTTGATCGCCTCTTTGAAGTGCTGTTCAGCCCTATCCACATTTTTCATAGCATGATAGACCAACCCGATATTGTAATAGGCAAGCGCATCTTTGGAATCAATCTTGATGACTTGCTGATAGGCCTGAAGAGAGCTCTCAAAGTCTTGAAGCTTAAAAAATATGTTGCCGATCAAGTCGTAGGCATCTCGATATTTGGTCTCGATCTCAGCGGCTCTCCAAGCATACTTGAGGGCTTTCCCCAGAACCTCCTGGTTATTGTAGAGTTGGGCGAGGTTGTAGTTCAGGCTGGCCGATTCGTCATAGATCTCGAGAAAATTATCCAACCAACTGGATGCGTACGCCAATTGGCCATTCTTCAGGAGCTGAATAGAATAATCATTGACGATCTCAGCACACAAATCGGGCTTTGTGTGGAATACATGAACGTATTTGACCTCGATCTCATCCACAAACTGTTTCGTTAGCTCCGGTGGAATGCCAACCTTTGTCCAATGTCTCTTCTTCAATGCTTGTTCGAGCAGGTACTTGGCATCAAAATCGATAGGATCCATCCGGACCGCCTCTCGAAGAAGTGCAGTGGCTTCATCGAATTGGTTTTTACTGAGGTAGATCCGGGCTAAGTTTTTTCGTGTTTCAACGATGTAGGGCTTTCGCCTGAGGGCATCTACATAACTATTGATCGCATCCTCAGTCTCTCCAAGCTGATTGTGGGCATAGCCCTTTAACATATAGAATTCGGCGTGGGATCCAAAGTCTTGCAAAACTCTGCGCGCCGTCATAAAACCCACCAACCAGTCCGACTTTTGGAATTCAATGTCTATGAGCTGACTGTAGCAGCACACAGGATCATAACCTGCAGCAAGAGCCATGTTGATACTCTGTGCAGCTTTTTCAAAATCGACAGATGTCTTTTGTATCGCACCGAGAACAAAATAAGGAAGCCCCAAGTTGGGATTTTTTTCGAGCATTTTTTCGAGAGCATCTTCGACTTTTTCTTTATCCTTTTCTTTCTCGGGCTTCAGAAGTTTTTCCCTGCCGTATGCCCTGGCGACCATGTAGTCCAACGGCACAAAAAGTGTCAGCTTTTCCTTCTCTTCCGTTTCCTTTGCTAAAGCCTCTGGGTCTTTTTTCTCGATCTTCGTCTCTTTTCGTATTGCCTCGAGGAATAGATTATCGAAGTCCTCGCAGGCCTCAATCGCATCGTCCTTTTTGTCCTGGAGAAAATAGACATACGCCAACACGACTCGGGCATTCAGAGAGTTGGGAAACAAAAAGCGTTCTTCCTGGAGGACACGGAGGGCATCATCCGGCCTCTTCATTCGTAAATAGGTCAGTGCCATACTGACTCTGACATCTTCTTTATTGGGATCTTCAGAAATAGCTGTCTCGAAATGCTGGAGCGCCTGCGTATAGGCCATAAGGTCGAGGCTTTCCAGTCCCCTTTTATAGGAATCTGCAGCATGAAGGAGAACAGATAAAAAACCCACGATTAAAAAAATGGAGAAGAATTGGCATAATCTCTTCATGGTCCTAATTTCTCCTTTTTTGGGCTAGATAATTATTATGGCACATGCATATCATATGGTCAATCTGCGAAAAAAGGTAAAAAAAAGGGGACAGGCTACTTTTTTAATTACCCCTATAAAAAGTAGCCTGTCCCCTTTTTTAAAGTAGGGTCCTTTTCCCGAATGGACCGAATGAATAAATCTAAAATGGATGTGGATGAATAGAAGAGGCTTCTCCCCGCAGCCTTAACACGTGCAGTCAATGAAAAACGCTAAAACCCGGACACAATTTTTTGAATCTCTCCGATCCGGTCTTTGCTTAATGGAAAAATATACTCCTTAAGAATATTGTTCGTTCCATCAAACAGAAGAACCGCTGTGCCCTTCTTTTCGAACTGTTGGAAGATTTGATACTCGTCGATGAAAATCGGAAATTTGATACGGTTGGCCATCACAAATCCTCTCAATTTTGTCTTGGCGATCTTAACCGAATTTTTCAATCCCGACTTCTTTATTGCACTTCCAATTGTGAGTATTCCCCAGGCATTTTCCTCCAGTATGTGCGGAGGGAGCAGCTGACAGAATGTCAAAAAAGATTCTAGGCAGTTCATGCACATAAAATCGTTAAAATCAAAAATGATGAGGAGCAGTTTTTTGTTTTGGGGAAATTCTATCTGATAGGAGTGGGCAGATGAAGACATCAGCGAATGGCATTTGTTTAAGGCAGTGGTTGAGGAGAATCCCAAAAAGGGTTGAGCACAAAATAATAGGATTGCAGCGCTAAAAACTAAATGTTTAGCCATTTGATCCTGTATTTTTTGAGGGTAATGCCATCATTTGCCCGAGAGTACAGAAAATTGTTCGAATCAATATAAATGCAATGGCTGGATTCGGGCAATGTGAAAGTGGTCAAGAGTACTCCATCAGGATTAAGTACATACACATCTCGGCTTGGATTTGCGGAGTGACCCCCGCCCAGGATATACATCCAATCTTCACTGTCGAAAACGATATCCTTGAAGACGATCTTATCAGGAACTTCCCAGGGGCCGACCTTTTTGGTTTTTATCTTTTTTATGCCCAGGAGCGATCGCGACCACAGCCTCCCTCCATCGACATCAAATTTTTCGATCCTGTCCTGGAAGTTATACACCACATAAAGATTGTCCTCACTGTCAAAATCGATCTCAACCCAGTCCATCATCGATGATTTTTTTCCCTCAGTGTAATGAATCTGTTTCAGGATCTGCCCTCCATGGTCATACACATGAATACTGCCCGATTGATTGATCAACAACGCCACTGCGGCGATCCGGTCGTCAGAGATAACCTGCACATCACCGATGGGTATCTTTATGGGGATGCGGTACACAAACTTTAGGTTGTGATCAAAAACTTGGATGCCTGGTAGGCTCTGGTCAGTGACGAAAAGGTGGTCATCAGAGCGGACCAGGAGCCGCGGGGCAAGAAATTCTCCGGGCCCCTGGCCCTTCCGACCTGCCTTCTGGATGAGTTTTCCATCAGCGTCAAACTTTTTGAGCGAATAATCCATTGCGTCTGTGACATAGATTTGGCCATAGGAGTCGACGGTGACTCCAACCCATTGGAAAAGGATGTCGTCATCGAGGCTCCCCACGGAAAGAACCTCCTCGAGCGTTACTTTTGGGCTCGCGTTCTCAGATGCAAGTGTGCTCAACACACAAACCACAAGGAGCACAACAATAAGTCTTATATAAATCCGCGCGTTATCTTTACAGTTCCACTTCAGTTCTTTCCAAATCCGCCCATGGGCTTTCCAAATCCGTCTGTGTTCTTTCCAATTCCACACTCGGTCTTTGATCTTCAATTCCGCCTCCCTAAATGATCCAAATCTGTCAACGCTGCAGTCAACGAAATCTACTCAACATATTTCTTGCAAAACGCATATCCATTCAAACAATAGAGATGCCATAACATGTTCCCCGGTGAAATAATTTCATCCATGCAATAGACGACTGCTCTTTCGCAGGGACCGGCCTCGAGAGATGGTGCTCCGACACCGAGGATCAACAGTGAAAGCATGACCAAGACAAATATCCTTTGTGTCCTGTTGGTTTTTTTGCGCAGCTTTTGAACCATTGTTCCCTCCTTATCCATCGTAGTATTTCAGACAGAAGTCATACCCCATCACACAACCCGCCCCCCACAGGGCAAAAACCAATGGTCCTCCTGTCAATCCAGCGATCGTGGCATCGACGGCACACTTGTGCAACGCTCTTTCACAAACGGCCCGAGTTGCGTGAAGAGAGGGGGCCATAACCACTCCCATAAACAGGAAAAGAACCAATGCCCCGATCAAAATGCGACTTCCTTTTTTCTTGTGAATCTTTTTCATTGTGAACCTCCTGGCCCCTCTAAAGCAATTTGCATGCCAGCGGACGAACTGGAGAGGTTTGATTTATATGTTGTTGATATTGATTGAGTTATGAGAATAGGATTGGATAAAAGTGCAAGATGTGGGTGTTTAGCGGCAACCACAATTGACTGCAGAAAAAACTGAAATATCAATTGTGGAAACTAAGATTTACGTCTCTAAAATGGGGACTGGCTCCGATTTTCCGTGAGGAAAGAGGTGCCTGTACCCATTTATTTCTCAACAATCAGTTCGGGGAGCTGACCCTACAGTGAAACGGCCTCTACTTGGAAAGACCCTACATTCCAATTATTCTTCTGAAAGCATCGGCACTTTTATACCTTTGTCTTTAGCGCACTGAATGGCCTCTTTATAACCGGCATCCGCATGCCGCGCCACCCCCAAACCCGGATCGACCGTGAGCACTCTCTCCAACCTCTTGGCTGTCGTATCCTCTCCATCGGCCACGATGACCATTCCTGCATGGATGGAAAGCCCGATGCCCACTCCCCCACCATGATGTACAGACACCCACGACGCCCCACACACCGCATTCAATAGCGCATTCAGGATGGGCCAATCGGCGATCGCATCGGAGCCGTCCTTCATTCCTTCGGTCTCTCTGTAGGGCGAAGCCACTGACCCCGCATCCAAATGATCCCTTCCGATGACAATGGGAGCACTGATCTTTCCTGTCTTCACCAGATGATTGATCACTGCGCCAAAACGTGCGCGCTCTCCATATCCCAGCCAACAAATCCTCGCCGGCAACCCCTGGAAGGCCACCTGCTTCTGCGCCTTCTTTATCCACCTGGACAAAGCAGAATCCTCAGGAAATTCCTCAAGCACAGCCTCATCGGTCACATAAATGTCCTCAGGTTTTCCAGAAAGAGCCGCCCATCGGAACGGTCCCTTCCCCTCACAGAAGAGCGGCCGGATGTATTCCTGCACAAACCCCGGGATGTCAAAGGCATTCTCAACTCCACCCTTAAGGGCTTGGCCGCGGATGTTGTTTCCATAATCAAAGGCCCTGGCTCCCCTCTTTTGGAGGTCGAGCATGGCCTGCACATGAACGGCCATGGAAACATAGGCTCTCTTGACATAATCATGGGGATCCTCTTTGCGCAGTCTCAAAGCCTCCTCATAGGGAATGCCATGAGGGACATACCCTTCCAATTCATCATGAGCGGATGTCTGATCGGTGAGGACATCGGGTGTGATCCCACGCTTGACAAACTCCGGATACACATCTGCCGCATTCCCGAGAAGAGCGATGGAAAGCGGCTCCCCTTTCTTTTTGGCCTCCAGCGCACGATAGAGAGCCTCACCAAAATCAGAGGTTTTCATATCGACATAATTTGTGTCGAGCCTTCGTTGAATGCGATCCTCGTCCACTTCGACGATGATGGCCACACCATCATTCATTGTGACGGCCAGGGGTTGTGCACCACCCATGCCTCCGAGACCGGCGGTGAGCACGAGCTTGCCCTTGAGCGATCCATCAAAATGGGTGTTGGCCACTGCAGCCAACGTTTCGTATGTGCCCTGGAGGATTCCCTGAGTGCCGATATAGATCCAGCTTCCTGCCGTCATCTGACCATACATGGTGAGGCCTTTGGCCTCGAGGCGGCGGAACTCATTCCAAGTGGCCCATTTGGGAACGATCTGTGCATTTGCTATCAAAACCCGTGGAGCATTTGGATGGGTCTCGAAGACAGCCACAGGTTTCCCCGACTGGACAAGGAGAGTCTCGTCATTCCTGAGGTTAAGCAGGCTCTCCACAATGGCCTCATAACACTCCCAGTTTCTGGCGGCTTTACCTGTGCCGCCGTAGACGATGAGCTGTTCCGGAAGTTCGGCCACTTCCGGGTCCAGGTTATTCATCAGCATGCGCAAGGCCCCCTCCTGTGACCATCCCTTGCAGTTTAATTCAGTGCCCCTCGGCGCCCTTATTTCCTTATATTCTGTCATGGTATCCTCCTCCTATATCCAATGTAGGGACCGTTTCCCAAACGGTCCGCTAAAATGCACAGTCCGTTCGGGGAACGGACCCTACAAATTATGGCTCACTGCTTCCCACATAATTCTTAACGATCCCCAGGTACCGCATACGCTGGAGAGTTTTTTCCTTGCCAACAAGCTCCAAAACCTCAAAAATCCCGGGGCTGACCTTCATCCCCAAGACAAGCATCCGCAAGGCATGGATAAAATAGGCGGCTTTGACACCTGCTTTCTCTGCTCGCTCCCGCAGGACCCTCTCGATGTTTTCTGCCGAAAAATCCGACAATCCCTGAAAATCCTCTTCCAATTCCGCCAATAACTCAGGAAGCCTCTCATCCATTAAATACTTTTCGATCCCCTCCACCTCGAACGGGAATTTATCAGACAGAAATGGCCTCAAGCTGTAGACAAACTCTTTTTTCGTCCGCCGCCTCTCCTTTATAAGATCGAGGAGTTTGTGGAACCAGACCTTTCGCTCCACATCCAAGTCATCTCTCCACAGGTTGAACTTCGCCAATTCGTCTCTCACATAGGCCACAAGCTCCTCAGCTCCCATCTGATTGATCACCTGACCGTTAAGCCAATCGAGCTTATCCTTGTCGAACACGGGATTCCCACGACTGCGTTTATCCAAAGAGAACTTTGCGATCATCTCCTCTATGGAGTAGACTCTCTCCCCTTCCTTGGGGGGCCAGCTCATCTGCGCCAAAAAATTAAAGAGTGCAAGGGGCAGATAGCCCTCATCTCTAAACTGGAGGATCGATGTCACACCATGCCGCTTACTCAGCTTTTTCTTGTCCTGCCCCAATATGAGCGATTGATGGCCAAACTTGGGTGGCTGCTCCCCAAAAGCCCTGTAGAGTAGAATCTGCTTGGGCGTGTTGGAGATGTGATCATCCCCCCGGATAACATGTGTGATCCCCATGTCGATGTCGTCAACCACCACAGATAGATGATAGGTGGGAAGGCCATCACTCCTCAGAAGAACAAAATCCTCGATGGTTGAGCTCTTCACAGATATTGGGCCATGGAGAAGGTCTTTGTAGTGGATCTCTGTTTCAGGAACTAAAAATCGGACGGCGCCCGTCCTTCCATCAGCGACGAATTGTGATCTTTCCTCAGTGGAAAGATTCAAACAGCGCCTATCATACTCCCAGAATTTCCCCACGGCCAGGCCCTCTTTTTTGCGCATCTCAATTTCTTCGGGCGAGCAGAAACAGTGATAGGCATGGCCCTTCTCCACAAGCTCCTCCGCCTTTTCCCTGTAGAGGTCCAACCTCTTGGATTGATAGATGGGGCCTTCATCCCAGTCCATGCCCAGCCAAGCTAAAGAAACAAGGATGCCTTCGCTCATCTCTTCGGACGAGCGGGCCACGTCCGTGTCTTCGATCCGGAGGATAAATCTCCCCTCGTTGTGGCGGGCATAGAGCCAGTTGAAAATGGCCGTCCGGGCCGCCCCAATGTGTAAATGACCCGTCGGACTTGGCGCAAACCTTACTCTCACCATCCTGCTTTTTATACCACACCCACACACAAAACGTAAAGCTGTAGGGTCAGCTCCCCGAGCAGACCGATGTAGGATCAGTTTCCCAAACGGACCGATACAATGAGAAAAATCTCAACAAAAACCGTCTTTAGTTTTGTGGGAGAAGTCATTATTATTCGCCGAAGAAAAATAGGTGACAGTCCCCCTTTTTTTTCACCCCTGGAAAATGGTGACAGTCCCCTATTTTTTAAAAAATTAATTGACTTTAACGGGTAAAATAATTATATAATGAAACGGGGCTAAGCCAGAAATGGTTTCCCATTTATTTTGGTATCTAAGAGGGTTTGAAGCCGAGGTTTAAAGTCTTGCAAAACAAAAGTATTCCTACTAAAGACAAAAAAAATCAAGCTCCACCCCACAAGATCAACATCCTCATCCTGAACAAAAACCGTAAAGACATAGAATTATTGGGCGACCTCGCCTGCACCGCAGGGAGTATCCACACCGCCCAGGACATCGTAAAAGCCATCGCCCTCCTCGAATCGATGGACTTTAGCGTCATCATCGCCGATCAAGCGCTCGCCCACTACTCGCTGCTCAAGGGCCTCTTTAAAGCTACAACCTCCGTGCTCATCACGGGCGAATCGGAGAGCCAACTCGAAGAGCTCGCAAAACAATGGCCCCCCACGCGATACACCGACTATGTGATCTCCCCCGTCCACAAAAAAGACTACTCGGATTTCTTCCGCGCGCTCAACACCGCCATCGAACACTCCATCCTGAAAATCGAGGTCAGAACTCTCCGCGACTGTGCCGAGATCAACCAGATCGAGATGACAGAAGCCTTTACCAAGATCAAAGAGATCAAGTCCTTCGTCAACGAAAGCATCGTCTCCGAACTTGAAAAGCGCCTCGTCATCGAAGCCAAATACAACTGGTTCAAGAAGGAAAAGAAGAAATTCGACGAGATCATCAAAACACTCTACATCTCTAACGACATCACAAACGTTCTCGATGTAGCGGACGACATCAAAGAGCTTGTCAAAGCCCAGAGCATCTCCATGTACCTCATCGATGTCAACGAAACTCTCGGCGAATATCTCAAACCTCTCGTCTGGGACAGCCATATCCTCACCTACCCGGAGACATCCCAACACACCGTCCTCATCGATGCGCAAGATTTTGCAGCCCACACGGCCCTCAAACGGAAAGAGATCAACGCGATCGAGCTGGATTTCGACAAACGATTCTCCCAAAGATACAAGGAACGGCTTAAGACCCCGCTCAAAAGTATCCTCAGCCTGCCGATCATGCACGACACCCAAGTCATCGGCGTCCTCGAGGTCTACAACAAATCCGGAAAGGGAAATGCCAACGCCAGAGTTTTCACCCAGGAAGACGAAAATATCCTCCGCAAACTCTCCGAACATATCTCCATCGCGATCACAAAACTCAACCTCATCCAGTTCGATGCACTCACCGGCCTTCTTCGGCCCGAACCCTTTTACGATAAGGTGATCCAAAAACTCCAAGAAAAAAGTAACCGGTACAAAGAAGATGCCTCATTCGCACTGGTCATGGGCGATGTGGACTGGTTCAAAAACTACAACGACCGGAACGGCCATGAGACCGGCAATATCCTTCTCCGCGATTTGGCAAATGTTCTCAAATCGTCCATCCGGGAGGAAGACCTGTTGTGCCGGTATGGCGGCGAGGAGTTTCTTTTCTTCCTCACAAACATAAGCTCTCGTGAAGAGGCACTCACCTTCACCGAAAGAATCAGAAAGAATGTGGAAGACCATTACTTCGATTTCCAGGAGTTCCAGCCGCGGAAAAATCTCACCATGAGCTTTGGCATCACAAATTTCACAAAAGACCGATATGAATCTCCGGAAATGATCTCCAGGGACGACATCAAGACAATCGCCACCGAAGCCGACATGGCTATGGCCGAAGCCAAGGGAAAGAATGTTCTAGAACAGGGGGAAGGACA
Organism: uncultured Eubacteriales bacterium; assembly: GCA_964540205.1. GTDB lineage: Bacteria > Acidobacteriota > Aminicenantia > Aminicenantales > Aminicenantaceae > WTAW01. Next base: position 9,765 of record CAZIMJ010000089.1, read on the forward strand.
GGAACAGATCCAGGAAGCCCCTAATGACAAAAACAGGATCTGCATTTTCTACAAAAAGCGCATGGACGAAAAAGATGGCCTAGACGTCATCATGCCCTACAAAGGGATCTACCAGGAGGAAAAGCGGCGATTCAAAAGACACCACACCTCAACGATCTTGATCTACCAGAAGGATGGTCCCCCCAATGTCACCAAGACGATCAACCTGAGTTTGGGCGGGGTAAAGATCGGAACGATCAATGTCCTTCCCAAGTTCCAGACGTACGATCTGATCCTTCTTCTCGGAAACAAGGCCTGCCAGTGCCGTGGTCATGTGGTTTACTCAGAGAAAGAAATGGGCAGCCTGCCTTTTTATCATTCGGGATTAAAGTTCGGAGACCTGTCTCTCACAGACAGGCAGATCCTGGATGAGTATTTTGGTTCTATCGAGAGCAGAAGATCCGACCCCTCCCACTAAGCGGATTCTAATTCGTCCCTGATCGATTCCAGGTATTTTTCGGGCGGAGTGATCTTTGCGTAGAAACTTTCCTTTAAGTCATTCGTCAGCGTATCGAACGAAGTAAAGTCATCCTGATTACTCCAGTTCTCCATGCTCACTTTTTCCAGGATATTTTTAAGGACGTCCAAATTCAGGATGTCTTCCGTAAACTGGGGCATATTGCTCACCTCCAGCTCACCCTTCCCGATGAAACTCAGCATGTACTTCCGCAGGACATCCTGCTTTTTGAGGATCTCCTGTTTGGTGAAAAACTGATCCTTTGGAGATTCTGTCTCCTGGAGTTTATTGTACAGCTTCTTCACTTCCTCGAGATTGTTGTTGAGGTAAGCGACGAAACTCTCGCCGTCGAGGACGATCTTTCCCTTATTCTCGTAGTAGACCATATAGCCATTGCCTTCGATCGTTTCGGATTTTCGATACTTATCGATCTCCTCAAAAGCGGTTTTAAAAGATTCGTCGGTTTTGGTCTCTGCTGTGGCATCGGCATAGGCGTCTTCGGTTTCAGTTTTCTCTTCGCCTTCGGCGTCAGCTTTTTCAGGAGCTTCTTCCTTTGCGGCCTCGGGGGTTTCGGCTTCAGCTGTGGATTCATTTTCTTCGGCCGCCTCTTCCCTCACTTCTGCTTCGGCTTCATCCTCTGCCTCTACCGACTTTTCTTCCTCCCCTTCCACTTCCACATCTTCATCAACGCTTTTTATCACAACATCGGTAGAACCCAAAAGCTCTTTAATCTTCTGCAGCTTGGCGAGTTCGTTCTCAAGGTCGAAGTCCACTTCGTCATGACCATTGCTCTCAGGGACTTGGGCGACGATTCCATACTTCTCTTCGAGCTCGGTCTTTAGAGCATTCACCTTGGTCGAAGCTTCATGGTTGATCTCTTCGAGCTTCTTTGTCAGTTCTCTAACGGTATTCAGCTCTTGCAGAGTCTGACCGGTCATCTTTTCGATGTCTGTCTGCAGTTGTATGGCGACATCCAGATGGGCCTTAATCTTTTCTTTGACTCCCTCCTTATCGTTTTCAAACTGCGAGAGAACATTTTTGTAATTCTCTAGAGCTTCTTTGTTTCCCTGGAGCTCGCTTTCGATCTGGTCGATTCTCTTCCGGGCTTCTTCCTGTTCGGATCTGATCTTCTCTTCCAGCTCCTGCTCGACCAGTACCTTCTTCTTGGCCAAGACATCCTGGAGTTGAGCTTCGATTTCCTCGATTATGGAAGATGACTCTTTGATGAAGTTGTTGTCTTTCACCATTTTTGGTTCTCCTTCGAGGTGCAAAATATGTTACACCTTATGAAAAAACCTGTCAATATAGGGATTCCTCTTAATTTTCTCATCGCGATAATATATTGTCAGAGATGAATTTCAAGGACAATCGCCTTTAAGGACGATTCCGAGGGGGATTTTCCACCGCATTCTCTCACCCAAAGGGGTGACTTCCCCTCCTCAATAAAAGGGGACAGGCTACTTTTTCTAGAGGTAATTAAAAAAGTAGCCTGTCCCCTTTTCGTGATTCGATGTAGGGTCAGCTCCCCGAGCTGACCGTGCATTTAAACGGTCCGTTCGGGAAACGGTCCCTACACATCATATTGATGAGTTTCACGACACGTTTCACGACAAAAGTTGTCTTTTGTGCGTCAATCATGTATAAAGAATATCTAGTCCAAAATGCCAAGGAATTTGGAATTGTCGCTTCAAACGAATAAGATAAAGTCTAGCCTAGATTATTCACGAGTTGAGATTGCTGCAGCGGCGAGGAAGTGGCCCATGAAGCTGTAGTGAACTACCGCGAATGGGCTACAACGAAGCCGATGTGGTGAGATCGGCTCACCCGAAGGGTAAAAAATGTCGATTATAAATGAAAATCACATAGGAAATCCAGTGCACAAATGAGTATTCCGAAAAAACAATGTAACATTCTAATATTTGGTCTGTTATGATAAGTATCGACATTTTTTATGAATAATTTAGGCTAACTAAAGAGGATACGTACGATGCAGGATTCAAAAAAAGTTCTAATCCTAGACAAAAACACCAAAAGGCGGAATTTCCTCTCCCATTTTTTATCCGGATTGGATATCCATCCCGAAGAAGCCAGCTCTCTCTCCGAAGCCATCAATCAGATGAACAATACGCATGTGTATGCGCTGGCACTCATCAGTCCGACGGCTTTAGACGGCAATGTTTTTTATGCTCTTCGCAGCATCAAATCTCTCGACCCGGATATGAGTATCATCCTCTTGGCCAAACTTGGAGATACAGACTCTGTCCTCACCCTTCTACATAAAGGAACCGTGGATTATGTGGCCAGCCCCGATAATATCGCTTCCATTTTTTCAGCCATAAAGAGTGAGTTCCAGAAACAAGATCTAACAAAAAAAAGCGAGCTGCACCTGAAGAAATATCGCACTCTCAAAGTGGAACAGAAGAAATATTTCAAACGTGCCGCTGATCTTGAAGAGGTCTACGACAACACCCTCGAGAACCTTATGGCCGCCATGGACCTGCGGGATGTAGAGACCTACGGCCATTCAAAGACAGTGGCCCGCTACACGCAGCTCCTTGCGCACATCATGGGATTTAAAGACAGCGCGCAGCTGGACAACATCAGGAAGGGGTCGCTGCTCCATGACGTGGGAAAGATCGCCATCCCAGATTCGATCCTCAAGAAGATCAAGCCACTCACAGCCAAAGAGTGGGAAAAGATCAAACTCCATCCTGCACTGGGATATGGGCTGATCAAAGAGATCAAAATGGTCGACGAAGTGGGCAACATTATCCTCTACCACCACGAGAGGTACGATGGCAACGGCTATCCCAAACGGCTGAAAAAGGACAAAATTCCTGTGGAGGCACGGATTTTTGCACTGGCCGATGCCCTGGATGCCATTACGTCGCACAGGCCCTACAGGAAAGAGAGAAGCTTCAAGACAGCCAAGAAAGAGATCCAGAACAATTCCGGGAGTCAGTTCGATCCCGAGGTCGTGGAGGCGTTCTCTTCAGTGGAGTTGGACAGCTGGGAAAAGATCCGTTACGAAACCACAAAACTCATGCCGCACATGGAAGGATTCATTAAGCACCGAGAAATGTAGGGTCCGTTCGGGGAACGGTCCCTACAGACAGGCAACGATAATCCGCGGGATTCCACTCAAATCATTAAAACACAAGACGCTCGTCCAATTATCGCTTTCGCCAAGTAAACTAAGCACATCCTCCCTTTGACCATACCCGATCTCGAACACCAAATATCCGCCGGGCTTTAAATACTTGGGTGCTCCCTTCACCAATTTCTGGATAAACTCTAAGCCGGTCTCTCCGGCCACCAACGCCCTCTTCGGCTCAAAATCCCTGACCTCTGGCTGCAGTGTCTCCCAATCCTTCCGCGCCACATAGGGAGGATTGGAAACGATAAAATCACACTTCCCCCGCAGCTTAAATCGATCTAAGGGCCCAAACAAACTCCCTTGGGCGAAAGTCACGTTGGACACACCCAAGTTCTGTGCATTCATCCTCGCCACATTGAGCGCTGTTTTAGATATATCGCTGGCCACCACCTGCACTCCCGGCAATTCTCTAGCAAGCGAGATTGCAATATTCCCGCTTCCTGTCCCGATATCCGCAATGATCTCATTTGTTTTATCCGATTCGGAGGATGACTTTTTCCTTTTTGAAGACAGCTCCACAACCTTCTCAACAATAAGCTCACTCTCAGGCCGCGGAATCAAAACTCCCGGATAAACCTCAAAGCTTAAAGACCAGAACTCCCTCTCATTCGTCAGATACGAAATCGGAATCCCACTCAACCTCTTCGACACCAACCTTAAAAACTTCCGCTCCTGCCCTCTCGTGAGCTTCCTATTCCCATCAGCATGGAATGTCTCCGCCGATATCGATGCACTCTTACATAGTAAAACCCTCGCCTCAACTCCCGCATAGGCATGACTTTTGAGAAGATCTTTCCCTCTTTCAAATAACTCTTGGATGTTTTTCAAAAGAAACTCGATGTGTTGGCTTTTTTTTATGCTGCTAAAGCCATCCTTACGCAGCTGATCTATGACTTAGCTAATCTTTGACTAAGCTAATCTTTGACTAAGCTGATCTATGACTGAGCAGATCTATCTATGACCTAATCTGACGATTCGGCCACTTTCGCTATCAACTTTGATTGATGTTTCATAGTCGAAGCATCGATGAACTCTTCCAGGTCACCATCAAGCACACTCTCCAACTGATGGATCGTCAGGTTCAGCCTATGGTCCGTAACCCTCGACTGGGGAAAGTTGTACGTCCTTATTTTTTCGCTCCTCTCCCCTGTCCCCACCTGACTTTTCCTGTCCTTCGATATCTGGGCATGCTGTTCCCTCTGTGCGATGGCCAACAACCGCGAACGCAATATCTTGAGTGCCTTCTCTTTGTTCCGGTGCTGCGACTTCTCATCCTGACACGACACCACCAACCCCGAAGGCTCGTGAGTCACCCGAATCGCCGTATAGTTGCGGTTGACGTTCTGTCCGCCCGGGCCCGAAGCTCCAAACGCCTCGATCCTCAAGTCATTGGGGTCCAACTCTATGTCCACCGCGTCAGCCTCAGGGAGCACAGCCACCGTCACTGTCGACGTATGGATCCTGCCGCTCGCTTCTGTCTGCGGCACACGCTGCACCCTATGCACCCCACTCTCATACTTCAATTGCGAATACACGCGCTCCCCACGGATGTTGACAATGATTTCCTTCAATCCCTTTATCGGAGACAGGCTCGTGCTTAAGACTTCGACCTTCCACCCCTTCTTCTCAGCCACCCGCGAATACATCCGGTAGAGGTCCTGGGCAAAAAGCGACGCCTCATCACCCCCTGCCCCAGCCCTTATCTCCAGGAGCACATCCTTGGCATCATAGGGATCAGTGGGAAGAAGCAGTATCTTGAGCTCCTCCTCGATCCCCTGCTCTTTCTCTTCCAGCTCCTTCACCTCCAGCTCTGCCATTTCCTTGAGATCTGCGTCTACATCAGGATCGTCCAAGATCTCTTTTGATCCCTCGATATCTTTCCGGACCTTCTTATACTGCTCGTACTTCTTGACGACAGGCTCCAAATCAGAACGTTCTTTGGAAATTGTTTTGATCTTATGGGGGTCGGAAACTAAGGCGGGATCAGATAAAGAGGCTGTGAGTGTGCGGAATTTCTCCTCGATATTTGCGAGCTTTTGTAACATTTCGTTTATTTCTTTTTATCGCCATATTTTTTCCTGAACTTTTCAACACGTCCGGCGCTGTCGATGAACTTTTGTTTGCCCGTGAAGAACGGATGGCATGATGAGCAAATTTCCACGCGGATCTCTTTTTTGGTCGACCGGGTAGTGAAAGTGTTGCCACACGCACAAACCACAGTCGCCTCAGCATATTCAGGATGAATGTCTTTCTTCATTTCGATCACTCCTTACTTAGGCTGCAATTATATCAAATATCACTGCATTTAGCCAATATTGGGGATGGAACCTAATGGGGACTGGAAAAATGGGAACGGACCCTACATTTTGCTTCTTTGCCGAAATATATAAAACCCAAAAAGCCCTACCCCAATCCCTACCGCATCAACTGCCAAATCCTTCACACTGAAAAAGCGATACGGCAGCGGAATCTGAACAAGCTCGATAAAAAGTCCATAAGCCAAAGTGAAAAAGCACGCCCTCAAGTAAGGCATCCGGCTCAATTTCGCTCTGTGATATCCATAACACAAAAGCCAGGCCAAAATCCCAAAGCTAAAAAAATGAAAGGCATTGTCAGACAACAATACCGAAAACATCTTGTTGGCTTTCTGGAGCTTGAAGAAATCTGTCCCAGGAATCATCGCCCCCACCAACAAAAAAACGGCAAAAACATACACAAGAAAAAACGGATTTTTTGTTATACTTTTCGGCAATGCCCCAACCTCAACTTCCTTACTTGGCGCCTCGCGACTTAAGCCTCGCTTTTCGCGCTTTATACTTTAAGCCTTAGTCCTCAAAGGATCTCTCTTCCTCTGCCGGCCCTTCGGCCATCTTTTTCTCAAAAAGCTCCCAATCCACCGTAAACCTCATGCTCTGCCCTACTTCCCGGACCTTCTCTCTATATTCTCTGGAATAAAAGTAATGTTTCAGGCTCTTGTTCATCGGATAGATCTGTTCTTCTGCCTTCCACTCATAAACGCGGCCCTCCCCATCCCTTAAACAATTGAGATGCACGACCCACGCCAATCTGTGGAAAGGGATATCCCTACTAAACGCCTTCCGAATGGCCAAGACCTCTCCTCTTTTTTCCGGTCTCAGAAATCGAAACACTCTCATAAAAAGAAGCGCATTGTGAAAATAGCAGGGGAACGCCAGAATTCCATCGCTGTTGTTGATCCAGGCCAGATAGGCAAAGATATCCAGGATTTTTTTCCCAAGCTTTAATCCGGGGTAATTCTGCCCTGGGAGCGCAGGCCTTTCCTGAGTAAACTCAAGGAGAGGATTCTGAAGAGTCAGCCATTCCAAAAACAGCAGCGAAAAGGCCGAATGGGATGTCGCCTCGGCCAATCGATTCTTTGGGCGAAAAATAGTATCCCTAATTTTTAGGTCAACGATAACGTTTTCCTGTTTTTTTTCCTTATAGAATATCTGAAGCCTCTGGAGAGGGGGAAACTCAGAGGAATCCAGGGCAAATGTTATGGGCCACAGATTCTTCTTTTTTGCATCTTTGATGAAGCTCTTCTTTTCGAGCACTGCCTGTATGGCAGCCATTGTGTATTTTCCGAGAAAAAGCTCCGTTCCTCTTCTCTCCATAAGGTCTGCAAAGATGTCCTCCTCTTGCATGAGGAGAGAAGAATCGTCCAGCACTCCTTCTCTAGATTGAACAGGCTTCTTTTTCATAGTAAATGTTCCCAATATGAAGAGACCATTTTAGTGCAATTTCCCCTAGAATTCAACTAAAAACGGGGACTCATGGGGACTGGCTCGTTTTTCCGGGAGGAAAAAGGTGCCTGTCCCCTATTTTTATGCAAAACTTTGTAGACCGTCTGGGAAACGCTCCCTACACACTTCCGCCTGGTCACCCGACTAAATTATATGTAAATGTCTACAAAGCAATCAAATACAGCGGAATCGAAAACCACTAAAAACCCAGCTACTGCAATGCAAGAGACCACACAAACGACCGAAAACAATCCTCATCCCCACGATATCGAGGAAATCATCATCAAATTCTGGCCACAGATCCGCTACCGCGTCATAAAATCCCTGGGATACTACAATCCCGAATGGGAGGACACAGCAAGCGAAATCCTCCTGAGTGTCGTCGAAGCCATAAAATTTGGGAGATTCAGGGAGGAAAGCTCGATCGGGACATTCATCTATTCCATTACCAGCAACAAGATCGTCGATGCCATAAGAAGAAAAGGAAAGGCCTTTCCCACGGTAGAAGAACCGGAGAAATTTCTCGATCCATATAATCACATCGAACGGAACGAATGCTCCATCTATGTAGCGGAACTGATAAAAACCTTAAAGCCCAGACATGCGGATATGCTGTATCTTCACTACTACATTGACCTCTCGCAGATCCAGATCGCCAAGATCTATGGGATTTCTTCGAGAAGAGTCCATACGATTTTAAACGACGCCAAAAGGTCTATAAAGAGGCTGGTCGAGTCGTCTTGACCTTTCATGGCATCTAGCGTAAATTATGAGCGATGGAACATGTGAAGTGAGAATGAAAAAACTCCCCGTGATCTTCATATCCCTCCTGTTAATCGTTTCGTCCCTTTGGGCACAACAAACCAAAATGTTCGTCAAGGTAGATAGGGCGATCGTCTATGCAGAACCCAGTGAGAATAGCTACAAGATCGATACTGTAAGAAGTGGCACAGTCCTAACGCTGTTTGAGAAGGGCATAGAAAGCTCAGAGTGGATCTACGTGACGTTTGAATCGCGGCGGTGGAAAGGGAAAGTGACAGGATTTATTAAAGCAGAATTGGTATTCACAGAAGAGGAGATGCTGAAGGAGGAACAGAGGCGGATGGAAGAGGAAACGCCCGTAGAAGTGGCGACTGAGGCTGAGGAGGCGACAGAAGCAGAGGTGAAGGCAAAGGCAGGGACAAAACCTCAAGAAGAGTTGCCGGACCTTAAGGCGGCATTCGCCAAGAAAAAACCCAAACCCCCGCCTCCAGTAGTAACAGTGACGGATGGTATTACCGAATCGCCTCAGGGTAGGACTTTCGCATTACCTCAGACAGGAGAAATGGTGGAGATGAAGCCTTACGCCATCATCAAAAAGGAGTTTAAACCGCCACCCCCTCCTCCACTACCTCCTCCGGAAGAAGAAATTCCAGATGTGGGAAATGTAAAAGTAGAGGAAATTCCACCAGAACAAGAGGAGAAAGAGATCCTGGAAGAAACACCTCAGGCCAAAGAGATCGTCACCCCAGAGGCAGGAATAGCGGAAGAGGAAGAATTCAAGAAGCCAGAGCCCCCGCCTCCGATAGTTACAGTTAAGGATGGCATAACCGAATCGTCTCAGGGAAGAGTATTCGCACTAACTCAGACGGCCGAAATGGCAGAGATGAAGCCTTACGCCATCATCAAAAAGGAGTTTAAACCGCCACCCTCTCTATTAAAAGCTGAGGAAAAAATTGAGAAAGAAGCACAGGCTGAATTGCTAGCTAATGTCATGCCTGTGAAAACAGAGGAACCTCCTCCAAAAGAAGAGGAGATTCCGGATGAGGAGAAGGGAAAAGAAGAGGAGAAAGAGATCCTGGAAGAAACCCCTCAGTCCAAAGAGATTGTCGCCCCTGATGCAGGAATAACGGAAAAGGAAGAGGAGCCCCAGACTATAAAACCACCAGAGCAGGTCGTCAAACCAACAGAACTGCCCCAAATCAAACAGCCAGACGAGATGGGACTACTGTCTTTTGGATTCGGATACGGCCCTTCCTGGGGAGGTTTTGGTGGGGCAATTCAAGTAAACGTCAAAGATAACATATCCATACACATAGGCGCAGGACTATACCCGACAAAGGCCTACTACTCAGAACATGACTGGGCAACGAACGAATGGCTTTACAGCATCGGCATCAAATATTATTTGCCGTTTGGAAGCATGAAGCTTCGGACCTATGTGGATCTCATGTATGGGGGGATCTGTGTGGAAGCTGTCCAGCTCGTTAATGAGATCTGGTACTACGAATACACCTACGAAAACATCCAGAAAACACTGTACGGTCCTTCTCTGGTGGCAGGGGCCGAGTGGAAACTCGGATTTTATGCATTAAATGTATACTTAGGCCTCTCCTACAACACAACCGCATGGGATTACTGGGACCGCGACTATTTCCTCAACGGCGGCCTGGGTTTTTCTCTATATTTTTAATAAAAAAATGGGAACTGAAAACCTTATAAAACACCACCGTATCATCGCCTATGGTCATCCTCCGTTTGACATCATAGTACTTTCCCTCAAACTTCGTCTTAAAATGATGCCTCAAGACCACCATCCCCCCATCCTTTAGGATCTCCCTCTTTTTTATCACTCTTAAAGGATTCCGCTCGTCAAGGAGTTTATAAGGCGGGTCCAGAAAAATCAGGTCGAACTTCACATCTTCCTTGGCCAATTTGATCACAGCCCTGTTGAATTCCTTGTGAATGACCCTCCCCTTCTCTTCTGCTCCACATTTAGCCAGGTTTGTTTTGATAATTTTCACAGCAGGATAAAACTCATCTACAAAAACCACTACCCGTGCTCCCCTGCTCAACGCCTCGATCCCCACAGACCCCGTCCCAGCAAA
>CAZIMJ010000090.1:0-9182 GCA_964540205.1 uncultured Eubacteriales bacterium
TTAAAAAATCACGTCTTTTCATTGTTCTATCCTTTTCCTAGGGATTCCATATAATTTTTGATCCCGCCGTAGATGCCTTGAGCGACATGCCGGCGATACTGGGGGCTCTTGAGCCTTTCCGCTTCTTTGCTATTGGAGAGATGGGAGATCTCAACAAGGATGGAGGGCATCTCTCCCCCGATGAGGACCCAAAAGGGCCCGCCTTTCACTCCCAAGTCTTTGACATCCTTATAGTTGTTCGATAGGGTAGACACAAGACTGTCCTGGATGATCTCGGCGAGTTCTTTGGACTCGACGATCTTGCTGTTCTGGGCGATTTTCGTGATGATATCTTTCATTTCACTGATACTCTTCGTCGAGGTGGCATTCTCCTGGGCGGCTATGGCGTTGACAGATGGATCATGACTGAAATTAAGGTAGAATGTCTGCACTCCCGAGCGCTTCTTGTTCGGGAAGGAATTGGCATGGACAGAGATGTAGATATCCGAACGCTTCTGATTAGCGATGACAGGACGGCTCTCGACGGGAAGGAAGATGTCTGTCTCTCTGGTCAGGATCACTTCGAGGCTCTTCTGTGACTCAAGAAGCTTTTTAAGCTCCATGCAGACGTCGAGGACGATGGCCTTTTCCTGCAAGCCGTTTCGACCTATACATCCGGGGTCTTTGCCTCCATGTCCGGGGTCTATGACGATCCTCTGGACCCCCAATCCCAGTTGACGGACCATGCTGTAGCCTTCTTTGGCCGGCTTTGCAGGCTGTGGGGGCGTGGATGGCGAGGACGAGGAAGCGACTTCCTCTGGGTAGATGTCGATCACGATCCGAAACGGGTCAAGAAGATGCCAGACGTGATGCCGTTTGATCTTTTTAAAGTCAAGGTCGACAGCTAGTCTGACTGTGGAGTGATTCTTCTGGGCGATGCGGATGCGGTCCAAATAGCCTCCGTCGAGAAAGATGCTCTTCCCTTGCAACAGGGGATTCAATTTGGCTTGGTAGATATCCACATAGATCCTGTCAGGTGATGCAAGCTGACTAGAGTAATATTCCCTGAGCTTGCCGATATCCACGACGATACGAGTGAAGGAAGGATGGGTGTGATAGCGAAGGTTATAAACCTCGATCCGGGAGTCAGATTGTCCGAAAAGAGATAACGTGAGGAGTAAGATAAGAAAGATTTTGCTCAACAGCGGAGTGTGTTGCTTCATCTGTATTGTGCCTATATCCTATAAATTCTATATAATCTCTGTACTTCTGTCAACGAAGCCTCTCCATCTGGCTTTGTTTAAAAATATCGCAGTGATAACTATAAAGAATTCCCTTTTTTTAGTCAATGTCCGCCCAACCTCTTTCTTTTTTCAAAACCCTCTGATAGAATTCGCCTATGAACATGGTCCTGGTGCTCGATTTTGGCTCACAGTACACGCAGCTAATTGCAAGAAAAATAAGGGAATTAGGAGTTTTTTCAGAGATTGTTCCTCATGATATTTCTATCACAAGGGTAAAGAAAGAGACTCCGGGTGCGATCGTCCTGTCTGGAGGCCCCCAGAGTGTGTATGAGGAGGGCTCTCCCCACATCTCTGCAGACATTTTCCGGCTGGGCATTCCTGTCCTGGGCATCTGCTATGGTCTCCAGCTCATGGCACATCTCCTGGGGGGAAAAGTGGCACCATCCCCACGCAGGGAATATGGTTTCGCCTTGCTGGAAGTGGCACGGAGAGGCGGGCTCCTTCGAGGAGTCAGGAATTGTAGCCAGGTTTGGATGAGCCATGGTGATAAAGTGGGATCTCTTCCTCCAGGATTCATTGCCTCGGGTGTGACGGCCAATTGTGAGACTGCTGTTGTCGAGAACAGGGCAGAGGCCCTCTATGGCGTTCAGTTTCATCCCGAAGTCATCCACACAAAACAGGGAAAAAGGATCCTATCCAATTTTCTCTTTGATCTATCGGGTCTTCAACGGGATTGGACTATGGAATCCTTTATCGAGAATAAAGTCAAAGAGATCCGCCGTCAAGTGGGAGAAGGAAAGGTGATATGCGGACTGAGTGGTGGAGTGGATTCTCTAGTGACATCTCTGCTCGTTCACCGTGCGGTCAAGGACGATCTTCACTGCATTTTTGTAAACAACGGCCTCTTGCGGAAGGGGCAGTATCATGAGTTAATGGCCGGTTTCCGCAAAAAATTTTCCCTGAATGTCATCGGAGTCGATGCGTCAGAGGTTTTTTTAAAAAGACTACAAAGGGTCACTTCCCCTGAACGGAAACGCAAGATCATCGGTGCCGTCTTCATCGAGATATTTGAGAGAGAGGCGGAAAAACTGGGAGATGTCAAGTTTCTTGCACAGGGAACCATATACCCGGATGTGATCGAGAGCAATCCTGTAAAAGGCCCTTCTTCGAGAATCAAATCTCATCACAATGTCGGGGGCCTCCCTAAAGGATTAAAATTCAAGCTTGTGGAGCCTCTCAGAGAGCTTTTTAAGGATGAGGTGCGTGCTCTCGGTAAAGAGTTGGGTGTCGACCCAGATTTTATCCGTCAGCATCCCTTCCCGGGCCCTGGACTTGCTGTCAGGGTTGTTGGGGAGGTCACTGATGAGAGGTTGAGAATAGTAAGGGAGGCGGATGCGATTCTCCTCGAAGAGATCCGGAAGGAGCGTCTGTACAACCAATTGTGGCAAGCGTTTGCCATTCTTCTGCCCGTCAGGGCGGTGGGTGTCATGGGGGACCGCCGGACCTACCAGAGGGTGGTAGTCATCCGTCTTGTGCAGAGCGTGGATGGGATGACAGCCGACTGGTTTCCCGCAGAATCACGTCTTCTCTCGCGCATTTCAAACCGCATTGTCAATGAGATCGACGGGATCAATCGGGTTCTCTATGACATAACTTCGAAGCCTCCAGGCACGATCGAGTGGGAATAGTTTTTCTCACCGCTTGTTTTTTGTTATTATGATTGACTTTTCCAAACGAGGTTTTAGATTAATAATGTTTAGAAGACAATAATGGAAGCGACGTTCATTCACCTGCACACTCACTCCGAATATAGCATCCTAGACGGAGCGCTGAAAACGGAAGATCTAGTAGAGTCGGCCTATAACAACAAGATGCCCGCGGTTGCGCTGACGGATCATGGGAATATATTTGGGGCTGTCAATTTCTTCAGGCAAGCCAATGCCAGACAGATTAAGCCCATCTTGGGATGTGAGGTTTATGTTGCCCCCCGCAGCCGGTTCGAGAAAAAAGCTGAAAAGGCGGGTCCCATCCACCATCATTTGGTTCTCCTTGTGAAGGATGAGAAGGGATACAAAAACCTCTGCGAACTCATCACCAAAGCTTATCTCGAGGGATTCTACTACAGGCCTCGAATCGATAAGGAGCTTTTGGCCAAACACAGCGAAGGACTCATCGGCCTCTCCGGATGCCTGAAGGGAGAGGTGAGCTCCTATCTCACTGTGGGGCTAGAAGACAAAGCTGAAGAGGCTGCCCTCGAGTATTCCGCCCTCTTTGCGGAGGGAGATTTTTATATCGAGCTCCAAGATCATGGTCTCCTCCCTCAAAAGGAGATAAATCCCCATCTCATCCAGCTGGCCAACAAATTGAATCTCCCGCTGATCGCTACCAATGATGTCCATTACGCAAGACGGGAGGATGCAGAAAGCCAAGACATCCTCCTCTGTGTCCAGACCAATAAGAAAGTGACGGACCTGGATCGGATACGTTTTGCGTGCGACGAGTTCTACTTCAAGTCGAGCGAAGAAATGATGGCGTTGTTCAAAGATGTCCCTGAGGCGATTCACAACACGACAAAGATCGCAGCTCGGTGCAATTTTGATTTTCCGTCCTCAGGATATTTCCTGCCTCAATTCGAGCCCCCCGAGGGAACCTTATTGAGCGAGTATTTTGAATCGGTCGCCCGGGAAGGATTCCAGGCTCAGTTGGAAAGAATCCACCAGAGGATCGAAAACGAAGAGCTTCCGAGCCTTAAAGAATATGAAACCCGACTCGAGAAGGAGATCAGATTGGTCCGGGAGATGGGGTTTGAAGGGTACTTTCTCATCGTCTGGGACCTCATCCGGGAGGCGAAGTCGAAAAATATTCCCGTAGGCCCAGGTAGAGGTTCAGCCGCCGGGAGTCTTTTGGCCTTCAGTTTGGGCATCACGGATATCGATCCGCTCGAATACGACCTTCTTTTTGAGAGGTTTTTAAACCCGGAGAGGATCAGTCTCCCGGATATCGACATTGATTTTTGCGGGAGAAGGCGGAATGAGGTCATCTCCTATGTGACAAACAAATACGGGCGGGATAGCGTCTGCCAAATCATTACCTTTGGGACCATGGCAGCACGTCAAGTGGTCAGGGACGTGGGGCGGGCCCTTGAAGTGCCTCTTCCCGAGGTTGACCGGATCGCTAAGATGATCCCTCCTTTTGGGCCGGACGCCACGATCGAGGGAGCTTTGAAGAATATCCCCCAGCTGAAGGAGCTGAGAGAACAGAAGCCCCAGATCGCGCATCTTCTTGCCGTCGCTCAGAGGTTAGAGGGACAGGTCCGGCACCCGTCGATCCATGCAGCCGGGATCGTCATCGCACCGAGGCCACTAGTCGAATTCATGCCCCTCTATCAATCGGTCAAAGGTGAGATAACCACACAGTTCCCCATGCAAGATATCGAGGCCATCGGGCTCCTCAAGATGGATTTATTAGGATTGCGGAACCTGACCATCATCCAGGATACAATAGAACTGGTGGTAGAGGACATGGGAGAGCAGATTGATGTCAAGAATATTCCCCTGGATGATGAAAAGACCTTTCAATTGTTTCAGGCGGGGAATACGGACGGCGTTTTTCAGTTTGAAAGTCAGGGGATGAAAGATCTGCTCAGGAATTTCAAGCCGGAAAACTACCGCGATCTTATCGCGTTGAATGCCCTGTACAGACCGGGTCCGCTTAAAAGCGGCATGACGGATGAGTTCATAAAATGCAAGAATCATCCCGAGCGCATAAAGTATGAGTTCCCAGAACTCGAACCCATCTTGGAGGAAACCAAAGGACTGATTGTCTATCAGGAACAGGTCATGCGGATCGCCACGGAGGTTGCGGGTTTTTCGATGGCTGAGGCCGACATTCTGCGCAAGGCCATGGGAAAGAAGAAAACCGCTGTAATGAAAGCCCAAAAACAACGCTTTGTCCGGGGGGCAAAGGAGAAGGGGATCAGCCATGCACAGGCCGTCAAGATATTCGAGCAGATCAAGTACTTTGCAGGCTATGGGTTCAACAAATCACACAGCGCAGCCTATGCGTACCTGGCTTATCGTACCGCATACTTGAAATCGCATTACCCTGTCTATTTCCTGGCCGCGCTCTTGACTTCCGAGGCAGAAAGAGGTGCGACCACACAGGTCGTTAAATATATCAACGAATGCAAGGAGATGGGTATCCAAGTTCTCCCTCCAGACATCAATAAAAGCAGTGTGAATTTTTCCGTCGAGGGGGAGGGGATCCGTTTTGGGCTTGCGGCCATCAAAAACGTGGGGGAAGGCGCAATTCAGGACTTGATCCGGGTCAGAGATCAGAACGGGGAGTTTCAATCGCCTTTTGACATCTTCCGTAGTGACAGCCCCAAATTTGTCAATAAAAAAGTTATCGAAAGCCTGATCAAAGCAGGCGCATTCGATTCCTTGGGATGGAAAAGATCCCAGCTCTTCCACCTCATCGATGAGATGATCGGATATAGCCATGAACTCCAGAAGGCCAGGGTCTCCAAGCAAAATCTTCTTTTCGGTGCGAGACAGGTTGAGCCGCCACCCATCCCACAAGAGATCCGAGAGATGGGAGAATGGGATGAATCCCTTCTCCTCTCCTATGAAAAGGACGCTCTCGGGTTTTACATCACGGGGCATCCTCTGGCTCAATACAGCAAGAGCCTGAGTCGGCTCGTGTCCTGCCCCATCAGTAAGTTTGATGAGGAAAAGGCGTTCAACACAGAGGTGTCTGTTGCCGGGATCATAACGTCTTTGAAATCCATAAAAACCAGGAGAGATGAAAGGATGGCCACCTTTATCCTGGAGGATCTGAGCGGTCGTATCGATGTTGTGGTTTTCCCTGACAACTACACCAAGTATTTTGATCGTTTGAGCGAGGATCAGCTCGTATGGGTGAAGGGGAAGTTTCTTGGTGAAGGGGAAAACCGAAGGATCCATCTTCTCCAGATCATGACTCTCTCCGATGCCCTTGAAAAGCAAGCGAAGAGGATGTATCTGAGGATCTTCCTTCCGGGGATCGAAGAATCGATCTTCGAGGAGTTAAAGTCCATACTGGAAAAACACCCTGGCCATTGTCCTGTGTTTTTCGAGCTGGAAACGCCGCAATCCTACCGTATGGTCGTCAAGTCTGTGGATATCGATGGGGTATCTCCCTCGGAAGAGCTCAGCAGGAATATCGAAGAATTGCTCGGCGAACAATCCGTCTGCATAGAATACTAACCCGTGTATACCGTCCGAACGGTTTTTTCTGTCGGCCAGCGGGGCGTCAAGCAATTTTTACTTTCTTCGGGCGTGTCTTTTTGCTATTTTATACACGTGGAAAACCTGAGAGTTAAACAATTTTCAAGGCCAAACTTCGATGCCGTATAAGCTTCTTATCGCACACAGCAGCCCTTCTGTCCTGAAGGCCATTCTGCTGGCTTTCCCTGAGCCTGAGTATGAGGTCTACCCTTTCAAAAGCGGTGTCGAAGTCATGCAAGAACTCAACCAGATCGCTCCGGATGCCATTCTTCTAAGCCTGTCCCTCCATCAGGAAAATGGTTTTGAGATCGGCCGGCATCTGAAGGAACAGGAAAAGTTTAAGCAGATCCCGCTTATCCTGTTTTATGGAGCATTCGAGACAGTACATGAGGAGAATACAGCAGGATTTATCTATGACGAGCTGGTTCAGGAGCCCTTCGATTCGGGAAAACTTGTTCAGACGACTCTCGAGCTCATAGAGAGGAGAAAGGGCCCACAGACATTACCCGAGGAGCCGGATTTGGATAGCGATCCTCTTAGGGGAGAGCTGATCGTGCTGGATGAAGACATCAAGAAATTCGTGCGGAAAGAGATATACGATGCCGAAAGGGAATTAGAGAAGAGGATTCACGCCCGAGTCCTCGCTGAGCTGAAGAATTTTCTAAGCAAGAAATAAAAGACAAAGGGGATGTATCCACAGAGGAGAAAGAAGATGCTTTTAGCCATTGATATAGGGAATACCAACATTGAAGTGGGTGTCTTCCGGGGTAAGGAGTTGTACAAACACTGGAAGATCAAATCTGAGAGGGGAAAGACCTGTGATGAATACAAGATCACTCTTCTGAATCTTTTTTCCTTCTCCGAGCTCGAAGTTTCAACGGTGAAGTCTGTCATCATCTCCAGCGTTGTTCCCCCGCTGACTCCTGTCTTCAAGGATTTAAGCCGGGCTGTTTTTCATTCCAATCCATTGGTTATCGGGCCGGGCTTAAAGACCGGGATGCCGATCCTGTATGAAAATCCCCAGGAGGTGGGTGCGGACAGGATTGCGGCTTCGATCGCGGCTCATGAGAGATACGGCGGCCCCACGATCGTCGTGGATTTTGGAACGGCGACGACGTTCGATGCCGTTTCTGCCAAGGGAGAATATTTAGGTGGAGCCATCGCTCCCGGCATTCAGATCGCTGCGGAATCTCTTTACCTGAAAACAGCAAAACTGCCAAGGATCGAGATCGCAAAATCCAAGAGAGCCATCGGACGGACCACTGTGGCAAGCATGCAATCGGGATTGTATTTTGGTTACATCGGCCTTGTTGCAAGCATAATTAAAGCCATCCAGGAGGAACTTGGCGGAGAATGTGCAGTAGTGGCGACAGGGGGGCTTTCTTCGCTCATTTGCAGCGAGATCGATGTCATTTCCCATCAAGCTCCCTTCCTTGTCTTAGATGGACTCAGGATCATCTACGAGAGGAATGTCAGCTGATCCAGGTTGTCTGGCAGCAGGGTTAAAAAATCCATGACGAAAAAGGACGGATTGGACAGACGCAGCGGGTACTACCAGACGATAGCGAAGTTTTTTATCGATTTGCGCGGGGCCCCGTTTTTCCTGTCCTCCAAAGAGCTCGACATCGTCAGGCAGTGGGAGGAGATAGGTATCCCGCTGCGCGTTGTCTTGGAGGGGATCAAGGGGAGTTTTGAACAACCCGGATACAGACAGGGGAAGCGGCGCAGACCGTACACGCTCGATTATTGTCACTCTTTTGTTTCGCGGGCGTTCGAACAGTACGAAGACAGGCGGGTCGGACAAAAAAAAGCGAAAGCCTTTGGAGGAGAAAAAGGGAGGGAAACAGAGATCCTTCGTGAAGTCGAGAGGTTTCTTGCAGATATTCCGGAGGAACTTCATACTCTAAGGCCCATCTACTCAAGACTCTACAAGAAGCTGTCTGGTGGGAAGGCAACCGAAGAGGAGCTTGAAAAGGCCCAAGAGACCATTGAACGACTGATAGAAGAGAGTCTCTCCGCAGCACAGATAGAAGCGATCACCGCAGAGATCCGGTCCGAATTCGGGAAGATTGGCAGTGCTAAGTTCGATCAGATCTTCAGGATCAAGGCGTTAAAGGCAGAGAGGGAAAAACACAAGATCCCACATGTTTCTCCATTCTACTACTGAGGGAATACCTTTTTATGCGCAGGCAAGCCTTCTCTCTTCTCGAAAAGAACAAACAGGGGATGACGCTCCCAAAGATTATGCGAGCCCTTCACCTCGGGCCTGACGAAAAACCTCTCCTCGAAAAGAATCTGAAGGAGCTCGAGGATTATGGTGCCATCCTCAGGGCAAAAAACAGGTATTTTGTTCGTCAGCGCTCGAGCCTCGTCAGGGCGAAGCTCATTTCTGTCCACTTGGGCTATGGGTTTGCCAGGCCCGAGGATGACTTGCTCGAGGATATCTTTATCCCTGCCCGCTTCTCTGGAGGGGCGCTCCAAGGAGACCTTGTGGAGGTCTTCTATAAGGAAAGAGGGGCCAGAGGGAAAAACGAAGGGCGGGTTGTCAGGATCCTGGAGCGGGCCCAAGAGACGATGATAGCCGCTGTTAGAGAACAGAACGGGAAGGTCTCTATCGTCCCCTTCGGTTCTCCCTCCCCGGAGGAGCACCTGTTGACCGGGCTAGAGAGCCAGGCTCTTCAGGATGGCCAGA
>CAZIMJ010000091.1:0-3349 GCA_964540205.1 uncultured Eubacteriales bacterium
AATTCAGCCTATTTACGTTAAAGCAGTGAATGTGATATATTGACCAAAATGGATCCAAAAGAGTCTCTTTCACTTTCCATCGTGGTGCCTGTTTTAAACGAGGAGAAAAATCTTCCCGAACTCTATGAAGAGATCACCAAGTCCTGTAACGGACTGGACCTCTCATACGAGATCATTTTTGTCGATGACGGGAGTTGGGATGCGTCTTTTCCTGTATTGCGCGCCATCCAAAAAAAAGATCTCAAGGTGAAAGTCATCCGGCTGAGAAAAAACTTCGGCCAGACGGCAGCCCTTTCCGCTGGCTTTGATTATGCCAGGGGAGAGGCGATCATCACGCTGGATGCAGACCTGCAGAATGACCCTCAGGACTTCGCTCTTCTTCTCGAGAAAATCCGGGAAGGGTACGATATCGTCAGCGGATGGAGGAAAAAGAGGAAGGACCGCCTTTTAACGCGGCGCATCCCCTCAGCCATGGCCAACTGGCTTATCGCCCTGATCACCCACATCAAAATCCATGATTTCGGGTGTACTCTGAAGGCATTCCGTAAAGAGGTCGTCAAAAACATCAATCTCTACGGAGAACTGCACAGGTTCATCCCAGCCATCGCCAGCAACATCGGGGTCTCCATCGCTGAAGTCGAGGTGAACCACAGGCCGAGGAAACACGGAAAGTCTAAATACAGTGTTTTTCGATTCGTAAAAGTTATGCTTGACCTTCTCACGGTCAAGTTTTTCCTGAGTTATTCCACACGGCCTCTTCAGATATTCGGCGTATTCGGACTGGCCAGCGGCGTCGTTGGAGGCCTCATTGGTTTATACCTCTCCTATCAGCGCCTCATCCTAAAAGTGGGCATCTCAGGACGCCCATTGTTGCTGTTAGCCATATTGCTCATAGTCATCGGGATCCAGTTCATCACTCTGGGGCTTTTAGCAGAGATCATGGTCCGAGCGTACCATGAGTCTGTGGACAAAAGGATCTATTTCGTTCGGGAGATCTTTGATTCTGAATCAGAGCAGTCATCAGAATAAATTAAAGCTTGATGAAAATTCTAATGCTCGCCCCAGAACCCTTCTTCCAGCCGCGGGGGACACCCATCAGTGTCTACCAAAGGATAAAAGCACTGTCCGACCTCGGCCACGAAGTCAACCTTGTGACCTACCACCTGGGAGAAGATAAGGAGATCAAAAACCTCAAGATATCGAGGATCCCCAATGTGTTTTTCATAAAAAAGATCAAGATCGGCCCTTCTCTCAAAAAAATCCCTCTCGACTTTCTCCTGTTTCTCAAGGCAAGTGGTTTACTTGTGCGAAACAAGTACGACCTGATCTTTTCTCATGAAGAGGGGGCTCTTTTTGGGGTGATCCTGAGCAAGATATCGGGGATCCCTCACATATACGATATGCATTCCAGCCTTCCCCAACAGCTGGAAAACTTCGATTTTTCCCGGTCCAAACTACTGAAAAGAGTGTTTTTAGGAATGGAGCGGTTCATCTTGAAGAATTCGATCGTGATCATCGTAATCTGTCTTGACCTTCTCAAACAGGTCGAAAAAGAGGGTTATGCTGAGAAGGCCATCCTCCTTGAAAATTTCATCGATTTCGACACCAAGGAATTCACCGCAGAGGATATCAGGCAAAAACGCGAAGAATTCGCCTCCGAGGACAAGAAGATTGTGCTCTATGCGGGCAACTTTCAACCCTACCAAGGGATTCCACTCCTCCTGGAGGCCGCATCCCAGATCCAGAACGACCGGATCGTTTTCGTGCTCGTGGGAGAGAGCCCAGCTGCTGTGGAGAGGGAAAAAGACAGGGCTCGAGAATTGGGGATCGCTGAAAAAGTCTTTTTTACGGGACAGGTTCCGCCCTCGCAAATGCCACTCTTCATCAGCCTGGCTGATGTACTGGTCTCGCCCCGTCTTTCAGGAACAAACACCCCGCTCAAGATCTACTCCTTTCTCAAATCAGCGAAGCCGCTGGTTGCCACAAACCTTTGGACACACACCCAAGTCCTTTCTGACCAGATATCCGTCCTTGTTGAGCCCGATGCTGAGTGTATGGCCGAGGGAATCGCCTTCGCCCTTTTCGATGACAGGGCTCGGGAGAGAGCAAATTTTGCGAAGGAAAAAGCCGATCGCGACTACACATATCCCCGATACAAGGAAAAAATTAATCAGGTTCTCGATAAGGTCACGGGTTCACCGGTCTAAGGATTTCTCACGATGAGAGTGTTTATCACAGGAGCATCCGGATTCATCGGCCGTGCGTTGATGCTGGAATGTTTTCAAAGACAATGGGACGTCCGTGTCCTCCAGCACAACCGCCGCCCGGCAGGAGAAACAACATCCGAACATGAGTGTGACATTGTTGAGGGGGATATCACAAATCCCGGTTCATTGGAAGGACTCTTTGAAGGAACAGATATTCTTTTCCACTGCGCAGCAGCCTTGGGTGCCTCGATTTTGACCGCAAGTGATTTTTTCCGTATTAACGGCGAGGGGACAAAAAATGTCCTCCGGGCTGCAAAAGATACCGGTGTCCCAAAAATCGTTCACTTCAGCTCTGCGGGTGTTTTGGGTTTGGTTGAAAAGGGTGAGGTGGCCAACGAAGACTATCCTTTAAATCCCCAAAACAGTTATGACCGCAGCAAACTTGAAGGAGAAAACATCGCCCGTCGCTTTGCCGAAGAGGGAATGGATATCGTCATCGTCAGGCCGGGATGGGTCTATGGGCCGGGGGATCGGCGAACATTCAAACTCCTTAAAGCCATCGCCAAAAAAAGATTCATCCTTGTCACCAAGGGCGAAACATTGCAGACACCGGTCCACATCGACGACTTGGTGAACGGCGTGTTTCTGTGTGCAGAGAAGGGACAAAGAGGTCATATCTACCACATTGCCGGGAGTGAAGTCTTACCAGTGAAGAACATTGTTACTACGATCGCATCGGCAACAGGGAACAAGATCCCGCCGATCTCTCTTCCCCTTTTTCCTGTCAAACTGGCTGCATTAACCTTGGAAAAATTCTTTGCCCTTTTTAAAAAGGAGGCTCCCTTGACCCGGGGCAAGCTGAGCTTTTTCATCCATCCCAAACCGCTTGCCATCCTAAAGGCCAAGAAAGAACTGGAATACGCTCCAAAAATCAGCTTTTCGGAGGGGACTTCGCAAACCGTTAAGTGGTGCAAGGCCCATAACTGGCTGTAGATGCAATAAGTATCGACAGATTTTATGAATAATCCATATAAGAGATGGATTATTCACGGACCGAGGTTGCAGTAGCGGCGAGGAAGTGGCTCATGAAGATGTAGTAAACTACCTCGAATGAGCTACAACGAAGCCGATACTGTGAGATC
>CAZIMJ010000092.1:0-2861 GCA_964540205.1 uncultured Eubacteriales bacterium
TCTCGGGACTGCCCAAAGGGATGCATCTGGATAATTTTGATTTTCTCTTTCAGCCCTCGGCAGACAAGTCCAAGATAGATCATCTTGCCACCTGTGAGTTCATCCGCCGCCACGAAAACATTCTTTTTTTCGGGCCTCCCGATCCTGATACATAATGCCCACCTCCCTATGTTGTTGTTTTTTCAAGAAATAGATTTGGCTGCAAAGTGGTAAGCGGAGATGTTGATTCGCCACTTCGCAAAAAATTGGCCCAAGTACTAAGATCCTCCTTTCGGATGATCCAAGGCGCACCTTTGCATACCTGGGTTGCAGGTAAAAAGCCTTTGCGTATGAGCTTGTAGATTTTTGATTTGTGAACATCGAGTTTTTCCGCTGCTTGGTCAAGAAAAAGTTCACCACGTGCCTCCACTTCCCCTTCTTGATACACTGCAATATTATGATCATTCCGAAACGTTGTCACACGCATCTTGGTCCAGGAATTCCCTTTCCCGGTTTTCTTTCCAAGACGATTCAGTAAAGAAGCAATCTGATGATCTGGAGCCATACGGGCCATGTTCCGAATAATGCGTTCCGTCTCAATGTCGGTTCTCCACCGATGCATTCCTGTTTTGTTTTTAGGAAACTGGACTTCGCTGTGGTCGCCGCCCGCCCAGTGAAGAACGGCTTTCACCATACCCTTGGAAATCGAAATCACTATTTCTTTAATAGCAGCCCGCAAAATCCTTTTTTTGAGTTTGATGTTGCTCTCTGGGTGTTCCCAAACTAAACGCAGATCTTCGCCAAGAGCCATGAGATCTTTTTCCTCTTCCAGGCGCAGCTTCTTCAGCGGAGGCATTTGTTGAAGTTCATCCTCCAAAGTTTGGACAATAAGAAGCTTTTCGTTCCACCGGCGCTCCAGTTCTGTGGTGACCAGCCGATTTTCCGGATCCGAGAGATCATACTGCTTCTGAGCCCGATCCGATTCATAACGGGCCTGTTCTAAGGCCAGTTCTTTATGATGTTTTTCTTGAGACCCTGTTTCTTCTATACGATGGATCGCTTCAACAGCGGCCTCAATTCCCAAGGGCGAAAGCACATTCAACAACGCCTCTGTGATCGCCTGCTCAAGCCGAATCGCCCCAAGGCTGATGCAGGTGCCGGCCCCGTGATTGATCTGTGCCCCCCGACACGAATAACGGACCACCCGACCTTTGGTCCCTGAGTACGTCACATGCATTTTCCTTCCACAGTGGCCACAGCGCAAAAGCCCTGCCAACAGGCTTGGACCTCGTTTGATCGATCCTCTCACCATGGCACCTTTCATATTCGCGTTTTCGGAAATCACATTCTGATTGTACATATACTCTTCCCACTTAATATACCCTTCATGGTGATCTTTTATCAAGACCGGCCAATCCGGCTGTTTGCGGCGATATCCCCGAACTATCCGTTTCTGGCCATTTTCCATCTTGGTCCGGGTGTAAGTGCGTCCAAACGCGTAGGCCCCGGCATAGATAGGATTGGTGAGGATATGCATCAAGGTATTGTATACAGGCAGTTTCCACAATGCCTGTTTTTCCCCGTTTCGATAGTTGACCACAGGAAGTCGGAGCTCGTTCTGCCGAAACCAAAGAAGGACCTGTCGTACACTGGCCATCTCCTGGAATTTCCTGAATGCAAGGGCGATGGCGTTTTGCACCCGAAGATCCGGATCTTTTTCCAACAAATCCCCAGGGCTACGGATGTATCCAACAGCCACCGTCATGTACAACTCCCCCCGCGCCGCCTTTTGCTTGAGCGCTTCCTGGGAGCGCTGCCGCAATATCGTCAACTCCATCTCACTGATGGTCCCTTTCATCCCCAGCAAAAGCCTATCATTCGGGTGTCTCGGGTCATATACACCATCGTGGTCGATAATAAGTGTCTCCATGAATCCACAAAACTCAAGAAGCGTATGCCATTCCCGTCCGTTACGGGCCAAACGAGAGGCTTCCACCGCAAAAATCGCGCCCGCAATTCCCTGGCAGACTTTTACCAACAAACGCTCAAACCCTGCCCTCGCTGCGCTTCCAGAGGCGGATTTCCCCAAATCCTCATCAATAACAACAACGTGGCTCCATCCTAACTCACGCGCTTTGTTCTGTAAACTGTATTGCCGCCGCTTGCTTTCCAGGTTGTGATTCACTTGATCCTGAGTAGATTGACGGATATACACATACGCGTCCCGATTGAGGTGTGACTCTGTGATTTTATTCACTCCAGCCTCCTCGAGACACGGGTTTTTTTGGCAGGCTTTCCGAGGTTGACGTCCATACTCCTGCCATCAAATCGGCAAGGAGGTTCTGGATCTTTTGCCTTGTTTTTTTCGGAATCTTGATCTGAGCGGCACGAGAGAACAGGCCCAACTGCCGTCCGGATTTTGTTATGAGCATTATTACCTCCATCATGGGGTTTCTGTTGCTCATGATGGAGGAACTGAAGTGAGGTGTCTACAATCATCTTTAATCTCTGGAGCGCATCGTGAGAGACAACCGGGGTTTCCCCAATTGCGTAGAAGCCTGCCTGTGACTGAGTCATCCAAGAAGGCAAATGTGTATGTGTCCTATCTGGGAGGACAATGATATAGTGTAATTCTTCATGGTTGTGAGTTGTTCCCAAGACCTGAATTTTACTCCCATGCAAAGGATGGAAACGGTAATAAATCTCAATGACCGGTAAATGAGTAGTATGTCGCTGTTTCCCCCGGAATCGGGAAAACGCACTTATCGATTGCCTTAGGTGCAGTTGCTGTGGAGAAAGGATATAAAGTCTGCTTTGAGAGGATCACCAATCTCATAAAGCTTCTCAAGACTGCCGATATCCAGAAGACCTCAGAATACAGG
>CAZIMJ010000093.1:0-2583 GCA_964540205.1 uncultured Eubacteriales bacterium
GGAGTACAGAATGTTTGGGTGGGAGCCCTGATCCTGAAAGCTGTGTCTGATGGCCGGGTGGTGGATATCGGGATGGAGACGCCGATCGGACAGACTTCTGTGGTGGCAAAACTCATCTTGGAAGAACCTTATCTCATCCAAGGACATCTCAAAACAGAATCGATCGACATTTGGCACACTATCCGGTCAGGCTTGGAACCGCTGCCCTCCCCTGTTTCATCTCAAGTCTCAGCAGATGCAAATTTTGTTATCCCTCTAAGAGATTGGAAAAATTCCACGCTTTCTTTAAACCTGGAACGAAGTTCGTTCCAGTACAAAGACCTTACAATTCTCAGCCAGCTCCCGATTGTTGTAAAAATTCAAAACCACGAATTGATTTTTGAGGAATTCTCGCTCAAGGGTTCCCAAACAGAGTTTTCCGTGTCAGGGAGTCTTCCTCTAACAAAAGAGCACCAAGGCAATATCAATCTGAATGGATCCATCAATCTTCGCATTTTGGAGGCTCTATTACCCGGAACTGAAGCCTCAGGCTTGATCAACATCGAAGGGAGCCTTTCTGGTTCTCTATTAGAGCCGGTCTTAAACGCCTCAGTGGAAATGGAAAATGGGCAATTGGCTTCCTCGTTCATCCCTCTGAATTTCCACGATATTTCACTGAAATCCAAAATCAAGGAAAACATATTGTTTTTGGATCAACTCTCAATCGGAGTTGGAGGGGGAAACATCTCAGCAACAGGACAGATTTCTTTGTCTTCGCTATTCCCAAGGGATCTGCCCGACGAGGACATGACGCGGATCCAAGCTCAGAACGAGATCATTCTCTCCCTTTCCGAGCTGAACCTCGATAATTTTGCCGAAATTCTTTCGAACGAACTGGACATACAATTGGGAGGGAGGGTTGATGGCACCGTAAAGTTTAAAGGTGATTTCACATCACTCTTGCACCTAGAAATGGACGGGGAGCTGACAAGACTGGAATTTTCTCTCGATGAATTCAAGATGTCCAATGAGGAAAAGATCCTTTTCGGTATGAGGGAAGGCCTGTTACATCTCACTAAATTTCGACTTTCAGGAGGGCAATCATTCCTTCAAGCTGACTGTAAACTGAGCCTACAGCCGGAAGCACAGATAGATGCTCGACTTTCCGCATCCTTGGACAGTGCGGTTCTGTCCTCTCTCTTAGAAGATGCCGTCCTGGGTGGAAATCTGTCATTCGATCTCAATTTGCAGGGAGCCCTTATGAGCCCGGTAGTCAGCGGGCTCGGGAAGATATCGAACGGTTTTTTTCAGCTGGAAGACCCACCGCTTCTTGCTACAAATGTCAACGGGACGCTTGACTTTCCTGACACAGAAACGGTCTTGCTTTCCCTTGAAGGAATCGTCAACGGGGGTTCCACGAATGTTCAAGGCAAGATTGTTTACCGTTCATTCGCAATCGTATCCACCAGATTCGAAATGAAGGCCGACAGGGTCCAGATGAACTACCCCGAGGGATTCCAAGCGCTTTCTGATGGGACTCTTACCCTGGAAAAAAGAGAGAAGGAGTGGTTTCTGGGGGGAGACGTTAAAATCACCCAATCCTATTACAATGCAGACATCTATCCAGGAGGCGAACTCATCAACACTCTCCGGACACGACGCAGAGCGTTACGCAGCGACATCCCGCCAAGAATTCGATCTCTGAATCTGAACATAGAATTATCCACCGTTGATGCATTCATCATCGAAAATAATCTGGCCGATCTGGAACTTGATACAAATATCCGAATCAGCGGAACCCTTTTCGATCCTCGGCTCTCAGGCTTTGTCAGAAACAGGGAGACCGGACATATCGTCTTTGGAAATCACGAATATGAGGTTGAACAGGCCAGGCTGGATTTTCAAGACGTCGACCCGCTTGAAGGGCAATTATCGATCACTGCACACACCCAGATACGTCATGACTACGATAATCTGAAGGTCACCCTGACCATCTCAGGCACGATCACAAACGTGGAATTCGGACTCAGCTCTTCGCCGGCCTTATCGGAAATCGAACTGGCTTCTCTCCTGATCACAGGATATGGCACAGAGAAACTGAGGGCCGATGCCGCAAGCGTCATCGGCGACCAGTTGATGCTGTTCTTCTGGAGCCCGTTTGCTTCTCCCTTTACAAACAGAATCAAAAATATCCTCAGGGCCGAAGAGGTCTCTATCGAGCCCATCAACATTGCTTCCGAAGAGGATCCTGGAGCCAGATTCACATTCCGGAAGGGATTGATCCGCGCATTGGACCTTATATATTCGATAGATATCAGCGACACCCAGAAACAAACGTGGATCCTGGACTACAACTTCAATAGACACTTTGCCCTCCAATCTTTTGCAAAGGACGACGGAAGCTACGGTGCGAGCTTCAGCCACCGTTTCTTCTTTGGAAGCTCGAGTGGCGGAGAAAAAGCTCTCTCGTCTCTCCGATATAAACAGTTCATCATAAAAGACATACAATTCGAAGGAGATCCCATTTTCCCACAAAGTGACCTAAGCCGCATGTCCCGGTCGCTCAAGAGAGGGGCTGTCTTCAGCTACAGAGAGCTGCGCAAG
>CAZIMJ010000094.1:0-6055 GCA_964540205.1 uncultured Eubacteriales bacterium
ATTTACAAATTTTTCATATCCTAAGTACGCATCTCCAAAACCGTGATGGCTGGAATCATGTTGCGTTTTTGGGAGTTCCAATTGTGTGGTGGAGAAAACCGTATGAAGGGATGGACGGGCATGGCACATCTCCCATGGGGAGATGTGAGGGAAGCCCGGATCCGAGCGAAGTTTCCTCGCTGGGGAAACTGAGCGTGTTTTCGAAATCACCAATTGGAACTTTCGAAAAGTCATTCATCACGGTTTTGGGAGGCATCCATTATATCTTGCTTCGAACATTCTTGAGACAGAGTTCATACTCCTCGATAAGTCCCTGATCAGCAAAGCTGAAATAGCGGTTGTTCCCGACGATAATGTGATCCAGGACCTTGATCTGCATAATGTTTGTGGCAAATATCAGTTCCTTTGTGATCTCCCTATCGCTTTCCGATGGCTCTGGATCGCCAGAAGGGTGATTGTGCACAAATATGAGCGAAGATGCACCGAACCGGACGGCGGCTTTGATCACTTCCCTGGGGTAAACGGCACTGGAATCTACTGTGCCCTCAAAAAAGGTCCTCTCTTCGAGGATATAGTTTTTGGCATCGAGAAAAAGGACTTTGAACTGTTCTGTCTTTGCATCCCTCAGAGAGTGATAGAGATAATCAAAGACCTCCTTCGAAGAATGACACGCCGGCCGACTCAGCATTTTTTCTTTGAGAAACCGGCGGGAGACTTCTTGGACAAGCCGAATTCCGAAAACATTGTGCGGACCTATTCCTTTGATCTCCCGCAGCTCCACCTCATCTGCTTCCAAAACCTGTCTTAAGACTTTGAACTTCTCCATAGCTTCTTTAGCCTGCTTCTTACAATCCCGCCTCGGGGTCCCCAGGGTGAGCAAGAGCTCGACGATCTCATAGTCCAGAAATCCTTGCAGTCCCCCAATAAGAAATTTCTCCCTGAGCCTCCAGCGGTGTCCTGTCTCAGGTCTGTGAGATATGGTATTTGGCCTTTGAGTGAGAGTGTGCTGTCTCTTTTTTTCGCTGTTTTGTTTTTTTGCGGTAGCCATGGCCCTCAAAGACAATAACGAACCAGACTCCTCAAAATTCACACATCATAAAAAATAATTCAGATTAGATGTAAAGGGAGGTCAGTCCTTACCGGAGGAAAAGAATTTGAGGCGGTAGATACGGTCAGTCTCTTTGATCTTCTGGCGGAGGATGAATACCAGCACAAAAATGGAGATCCATATCCATCCCAGGAAGACATAGATCCCAATGGCTTCTTTGATATCTTTAGGAGTGGGTTTGATTTCTTCCTGCGTTTCTTCCGTTACAGTTTGGGATCCCGCACTCGGTTCAGGCTGTTGGGCCCACACGGATGCGCAGAGGAACACACTCAAGCAAATCATGCCCGCTAGGATAAACAGGAAGGTTTTTTGACGTGGCATCTTCACAGCAGACTCCATACCGAAAAGATCAAAGCATAAACCACCAACACATATCCCAAAACTGTTATGATCTTCCCTTTCCGCTCTGTGGGCTTATTGTCGATAACGGGTAAAAAGAAAATGAAAAGGCCGGCAATCAGCATGAGCAGCACAGCCATAGTGTCTCCGTCCACAAAGAGGATCTTTGCAGGCACGATCTTCAGAGTCTGGAACAAAAAGAGAAAATACCATTCAGGCTTAACACCTTCAGGCGCTGCGGCCATCAGATCGGCCTGTTTCTCTAGCGAAGGTGGGAACAAAATCGCAACTGAAAAAAGGATGCCCACCAAAATAAGCCAGACGACCATCTCCCGGTAAACAAAATTCGGCCAAAAGGGAATTATAGGCACGTTTTCACCTCGCGTTTCGGCCGCCAGGGGAATGCTCATCCCTTTCCTTTGGATGAGATACACATGGATGGCAAGCAAGAGAAAGATAAAGATGGGCAGGATGCATACGTGTATCCCGAAAAATCGCGTCAGGGTATCACCGGTCACATCCTCGCCACCCCGAAGAAGCTTGGTCACCCAGACCCCCACAACAGGGATGGAACGGGGAATATCCGTCCCCACCTTTGTCGCTGAGAGTGAGAGATCATCCCAGGGCAAAAGATAACCCGTGAAGCCGAAAACCAGGGAGCAGGCAAGGAGAAATACACCACTCATCCAAGTGATCTCCCTCGGCTTACGGTAGGACTTTGTGAGCCAGATGCTGATGAGATGGATAAAAACAAAAGCGATCATGAATGTTGCCGACCAACTATGAACAGACCGGATGATCCATCCCAGCGGAATCTCTGTCATGATCCTGGCCACACTGGCATTGGCCGCCTCCAGTGTGGGTTTGTAGTACAGGATGAGCATAAATCCCGTGACAACTTGGATAGCGAAAAAGAGAAGGATCGCACTTCCTGTATAAGTCCAGATGGAGTGTTGATGCTGAGGGACTGGCTTCTCTTTGAGGAATTGTGTGATCGCTGAGAGACCGAAACGATCATCGAGCCAGGTTGCAAGTTCTTTGCCCCAATTCTTCATATTTACTCCACGTCTTCTCTCTTTATGATCAGATCTGGTTCCGCGATCTCTATAACGAGGCGGCGCAAAGGATGGGCAGGGGGGCCCCCGATGTTCGTCCCGTACTCATCATACCAACCATCATGGCAGGCACAGAAAAACTTCTTCTGCTCGGGGAGATAGGCCACATTGCAATCCAGATGCGTGCACACGCCCACAAATGCGAGGTAAGTGCCATCATCGTTCTTTTTGAGAATGCCCGGTTTGCTCCCCCAAGGAAAACTCTTGACGGATCCGGGAGCCATCCCTTCAAAGTCTGAAAACAGAAGGATGACCTCCTCCGGTTCCCTGTATGGCGGGAAGATGAATTTGACGATTGGATAGACAAGTGTGGCCAGCAGAGCTGTGATCCAGCCTCCAAAAAGACCGTTTAAAAATTGGCGTCTCGAAAAAAGCGAATGTTTGAGTTTCATCGTTTAAATGGAAAAAGGCTTTTTATTTTTTCGACGATAAGTGTTCGTCTTAACGCTCCGATTCCATCGGCGGGGCGCACATCTTTAGGGCAGACCTCATTGCATTTGAAGATCGTGTGACAACCCCATGCACCACCTTCTGTATTCACCCGCGCCCAGTTCTTATAGGGCCTCTTATCCCTGGGATCTTTGACAAACCTGTAAAGCTTCGCCAGGGCGGCCGGCCCCAGGTAATTTTCTCTCTGGGAAACAACCGGACAAGCACTGTAACAGCATCCACAGAGAATGCAATTGACGTACTGGAATATCTTATCGATTTTTTCGTCTTCGATCCGGTATCCTTTCTCGGGAATATCACCCTCAGAATGGAGGAATGGCTCGATCTTGAGAAGCGCCTCCCAGAACGGATCCAAGTCTACTACCAGATCTTTTTGGATCTCCAGGTTAGGCAGGGGTTCGATGACAACCTTATTGGAATCGAGAGATTCCAGCTCTGTCCGGCAGGCGAGGTCGAACCTGCCGTTGATCACCATAGCGCAAGATCCGCATATGGCCTCACGACAGCTGTACCGAAATGATAGGCTGCAATCCTGGACGTTCCTGATCTCCATCAGAGCTTCGAGCACTGATTTGGTCTCCGCAGTCTCATAACTATACTCTTGAAAATATGGATATTCATCCTGACGAGGGTCGAACCTGAGTATTTTGAATAGATATTTCATCTCAATATTTTCTCTCGACGGGTTGATACTTGCCGATGTTCACATCCTTGTAACTGATATGTGGCTTCCCCTCTTTCCATGTGATCAAAGTGTGTTTGAGCCACTCGTCATCGTTACGTGTTTCAAAATCCAGCCTGTAATGAGACCCTCGAGTCTCTTCCCTGTTCAGGGCTCCGAGAGTGATCACTTCGGCCAGATCGAGCATAGATTCATATTCGATGATATTCACGAGCTCCTGACTGAACCTAAGGCAGGGTCCGGATATGTACACATGCTCATAGGCCTCCCGCAGCACCTGAATGGCTTCAAGACAGTACGTTAGCTCGTCTTTATTCCTGAATAAACCGACCTTCTCGTTCATGACGGCTTTCAGCCGGCTCATTAAGATGTGGAATTTTTCACCTGAATCCCGTTTTCTCCATGCTTCTACTCTATTCTTGAACTTGAGAGCTGCATCGAGAAGGGCCGTTCCTGAATCTGAGTGGCTGTCGGCCCCTTTCACATATTCCGATACATTTTTCCCGGCGATCTTCCCAAAAACGACTGTATCCAGTAGGGAATTTCCCCCTAACCGGTTGGCTCCGTGAACACTCACGCAGGCACACTCCCCGGCAGCGTAAAATCCTTCCACCGAAGAAGCGCAGCCCTCATCCACATCTATCCCACCCATGGAATAGTGTTGGGCGGGCTGGATGGGGATGGGCGTATCTATGGGGTCGATCCTTGCAAAATTCATGCAGATCTCCCGGATCCCGGGAAGCCTCTTCTTGATCTTCTCTGCTCCTAGATGCCTGAGATCCAGGTGCACATACTGAGACTCGAATCCGTTGCCTTTATCGATCTCTGTCTGGATGGCACGCGCTACGATATCCCGGGGAGAGAGCTCCATGGATTGAGGGGCATAGTCTTCCATGAACCTACGGCCCTTGTTGTTGACCAGGTACCCGCCCTCTCCTCTGGCACCTTCTGTTATGAGAATGTTTTTTCCAAGCAGAGACGTGGGGTGGAACTGGACAAACTCCAAGTCTTTTAAAGGAACTCCCGCGCGATAGGCCGCACCTATCCCACTCCCGTGATTGATGAAAGCATTGGTGGTCTTCAAATAGACCCGGCCATAACCTCCTGTGGCAAAAACAACGGCTTTAGCCTGGACCGGTATAAACTCTGCGTTCTCCAAATCATAGACCACCACACCCAGACAACGCCCATCCTTGACAACGAGCTGCGTCACAAGCCATTCATTGCAAAACCGGATATTTTGACGCACAGATTGTTCATAGAGCGTGTGCAGGATCACTAGGCCGGTCCTGTCTGCAGCATAACACGTCCTGGGGAATCCCGCCCCACCAAAGGGTCTCTGGGCGATGACGCCACCAGGAAAACGGCTAAATGGCACACCCAGGTGTTCCAATTCGTAAATGGTGGGTACCGCCTCCTGGCACATGAGCTCCGCAGTGTCCTGGTCTGCGAGATAATCGCTTCCTTTGATCGTGTCGAACGCATGTCTCTCCCAGCTATCATCTTTTCCATCGGGATTGTTTCCCAAGGCCGCGTTGATTCCACCCTGGGCAGCCACAGAATGAGAGCGCAGAGGGTGAACCTTGGAGATCACAGCCACGGAGAGGTTGGGGTCGCTGGACAAGGCTGCGGAAAGCCCGGCCAACCCACCCCCGACAATCAGGATGTCATGACTTAGCATTCAGTAATTCCTGGTGAAATAGATAATAAGGAGTAGAGCACTCAATACAACTCCCAAAATCGTAAAGACCCAGAAGAGCAACTTTTCCTTGTTCACACCCAGGTCGATGATTACAGTCCTCAGTCCGTAAAGGGCATGGAAAACGATCGAAATGATCAAGATCGTGTCTGTCAGGGGATTCGTATGGAGCACCAGCGCCCAATCCGGTTTTTGCTCCTTTGTCATCAAAAAAAAGGATGTCAAAAACTTGATGCCAAGAAGGACAATCAACAGAAGACCTGAAACTCGATGAAAAACCCAAACAAACATATTTACTGCTCCTTTTTTTGAGGAGGATATATTAAATTAAAGTCCTTCCCAATTGTCAAGAACAACTAAATCATAACCCTGAATCATTTAGGTTATTTGATGCCGTAGGTCTTTAGCTTATAGCTCAAAATCCGTTCTGTGACTCCAAGGACTCGGGCCGCTTTGCTTTTTATCCCTCCGTTATCCCGGAGCGCTCTTTTGATCTCTTTTATCTCGAGTTTTTTTACTTTCTCAGGGAGTGTAAGCCCGTCAAACACCAGATCATCCTCGAGTGTTTCTTTCAAAAAAACAGGGAGATCACCCAGTGTGATAAAACTCCCATCGCAAAAAACAATAGCGCGCTCGATGACATTCTCCAGCTCTCGGATGTT
>CAZIMJ010000095.1:0-5259 GCA_964540205.1 uncultured Eubacteriales bacterium
ATGAATTATTTACGAGCCAACCCACCCCACCCTAACATTAAGGTGGCGGCGAGGCAGTGGCCCACGAAGCTGTAGTGAACTACCGCGAGCCGTCCCAACATAACCCGGGCTACAACGAAGGCTTTGTAGTAAGATCAGCTCGCCCAGAGGGTAAAAGATGCTGCCAATAAGATATTGAGTGCTTTTGAAGTGAAAATTTGGCAGCATCTTTTATGAATAATTCAGGGTAGTGTAAACGATGTCAGTATTCAGCGAATTTAAGTGGAGATTTGTTGGATTTTTGGGAAAGATGATTTTGGGTGTATGGACTAAGTCGGCTCGTTTGATAGTGATCGGGGAGGATCGTTATCAGGAGTTGAGGAACCAAAACAAGCCCGTCGTTCTGCTCATTTGGCATGGACGATTGCTCGTGGTCCCTTACCTCTTCAAGAAGCGCGGGATATTGGCTCTGATAAGTCCAAGCGAAGACGGGGAGATCCTTGCGCGTATCGTATCAGGATGGGGTAAAGTGCTCAGAGGCTCAAGTTCTCACTCCATTGTTAAGGCTTGGAGTGTGATGAGAAAAGAACTGGACGAGGGGGGCGAAGTGATTATCGTGCCCGATGGTCCCAAGGGTCCGAACCGCAATATGAAGCTCGGAGCCCTTAAGCTTTCGCAGCAGTCAGGTGCGTATCTCGTGCCTTTCACTTTTGCCGCATCACGAAAGAAAACGCTCAACAGCTGGGACAGTTTCTTGATCTTCTATCCATTCACAAGAGTTGTCGCCCTTTTTGGTGATCCCATCGTCGTGAACCCGAAACTGCGTGGGGATGACCTGGAAAAAGAACGGCAACGCATCGAACAAATTCTTTTGCAGCTTGATGACGAAGCAGCCAATTATCTTAACCTATGAGTTTTTTTTGATTTTGGATTTGCCTGGATTTATGGTATAAATACTCGCAAAAGGAGATATCTATGAAGGGAAAAACACTTTTACTGATTTTTGTTTTTGTCTGTTTTTCGAGTATTCTTTTTTCACAGAGTGCGGAGGAACTGATCGCCCAAGCCGATGAACTGTTCAATGACATGAAGGATTCGGAGACCGCAGAGAAAGCTCTTGGATTATATCGACAAGCATTGGGTGTTGCTGAGGACAAATACGAGCCCTACTGGAAAATATCGAGAGTTCAGTATTATATTGGCACTCACACTGCGGAAAAAAAGGATAAAAAGATCATTTTTTCCCAAGGAGTGTACCATGCCAACAAGGCCGTGGCACTTCAGCCTGAAAAGCCGGATGGCCATTACTGGCTTGGTGTGAATAACGGAAAATATGGTGAAGTCAAAGGTGTGATGAAAAGCCTATCACTGGTCAAACCGATCAAGCAATCCATGTTCAAAATTATTGAGATAGACCGCGGTTATGAAGATGGAGGCGCAGATCGAGTTTTAGGCCGTGTGTTCTTCAAAGTCCCGGGTATAGCGGGGGGCAGCAAAGACAAATCGCTCGAACATCTGGAAAAATCCAAAGAACTCGGGCCCGAAGATCCGGTCACACGATTGTATTTGGCAGAAACATACCTTGCCAAGGATAGAGTGGGTGATGCTCGGGCGGAATTGGAGTATATTTTGAACATGCCGGATGATCCGCGATGGTTTTCAGGAGTGTCGGAAGCTAAAAGGGATGCTCAAGAGCTCCTGAAGAAAAAAGAATTCAAGAAATAATTATCGGTTACTCTGAAAACACTTGAGCAGAGAATATCTCGATCGTGGCTCCCTTTTTCCATTCGTCCTCAGCTAGTCCGGCTTTGAGGCATCCATGGTTGAGGTATGTTTCGAGGTCCCAATCCCACTCCACAGGAACCTGAGGTAAAAGGAGGCCCTTGTGGGGTCCTTTGGATATAATGACCCCGTGTTCGCCGATCTTTATTTCCGAAGCATCCTTGATTTTCCATGGAAGCGTCAGGGCCGAGATCTCGATGTTTAATCGAGTCAGCTCTTCTTTTTTTATAGAGGCAAACCGGAAATCTTGTGTGGAAGCGGCAATGGCACAGTCGATGATAGTTTCGAGGAGGGATTTATGGGGTAGGGTGTAACCGATGCATCCCCGGAGCTCATTATCCACTTTCAACGTGACAAAAGCTCCTCTTTTCTCCAGGAGAAGGGGATCATCGGATTTTTCTTTTAGAGATCCGCCATTTTCTAAGTAATGTCTGATCGTTCGTCGCGCTAGGTCCAGAAGAAACGTTTTTTGGTCTCTGCTTAGTGCCTCTTCCATCCTATCTCCTTATTTAGCATGAGCTATCCATGTTAGGACTTGAGACGGATAGGGGAAAGATAGAATCGGTCCTTATAGTCTATCCGGTAGGATCGAATATCCAGCGCGTTATCACCTTGGGAATGAATACTCAAGTAGAGCTTTCCCTGGCTGAGTGGTGCAAGGATTTTTTTGGCCTTCCGCTCATCAGGGTTGAAGGAAAAAAACCCGATCACTCTGTCACTGAAGTGTTGATTCAAGGAGATATACTGTTCGTGAGACGAGAAAAATCCCTTTTGTGTGGGAAAGATTTTTTCGACAAAAAAGCGGTGTCCCCTCATGTGACCCAAGAGCAGACCATCCTGATCTCCCCTCACCATGTTCAGGGCTTCTAAAGAGCTGTAAGCTTCATCAGACAAATACGCATCCATCGGCTTTAATTATAACATAACGAATAAATCTGGAATGTAAAAAATGTCGATTATGAATAGAAAGCATGTTGAAAACGAAAATGTAAGAGTGATTTATTGGATGCATAATGTAAATGATGGATATAGTTTGGTTGAACAATGTATCGACATTTTTTATGAATAGTTCAGATTAGAATAGGTTAAGGAGGGGGGCGGCAATACCCACTCCGAACCAGATCAACAGGATTCCCGCGATTTCCAGTATGAACCCATGCTTTATCATCTGCGGGAGGGGGATCATTCCCGAGCCATAAATGATGGCATTCGGCGGCGTGGCCACGGGGAGCATAAAGGCAAAACTGCACCCGATAGCACTGCCGAGAACAGGCGGGAGCGGGCTAATACCGGCAGCGTTAGACACGGCAATGATGATAGGAATAATCATGTTTGCAGAGGCCGTGTTCGAAGTGAGCTCTGTCAAGAACACGCTAAAGGCTACGGCAAGCAGAGTGACCAGGGTCAGGCTCGCTGAGCTTCCCCCCAATGAGATGAAGGCGTTGCCTATGGCCTCGGCCAGGCCTGATTCGAACATCTGGAATCCCAAAGACAGCCCTCCTCCAAAGAGCAGGAGGGTCCCCCAGTCGATTTTCGTGGCATCACTTAAAGAAAGTGTAAATTCACCTCTAGAAAAATTGACCGGTAGAAAGAACAAAAGACCTGCACCAATGATCGCAGCAACCGCTTCTGGAAAGTACCCCTGGAGCCAAAGGAAGAGAGGTGCGTTTCTTCCCCCGATCAGAGAAACGATTCCCGGGAGGATCCACAAGAGAACAGTCACAGAGAATGCAAAGAGGACATTCTTTTGCGCCCGGGTGAACTTGCCTGTTTGACCTTTGTTCTTCAATACAGAAAGATCGACAGGTCCATCGGATGGGGCTTCACCCTTGATCCTGAATTTCATGTAGAAAAACAGAAAGAGATACATGGGGATGAGAACGAGAAATCCAAAAATCATCCATTGGAAAAAAGTGATCCGATAATCCGCAAGCCTCTCCAGCATGCCGATGGCGATAAGGTTAGGGGGGCTCCCGATCGGAGTCCCTACTCCTCCTATGGAAGCGGCATAGGCGAGTGTTAGAAGGAGAATGACTCCAAAAGACGTGTTTTTCTTGTCTTTTCCATTCGAATGGATCGCATCCATAACTCCTAGTGCGATCGGATACATCATGGCGGTTGTGGCTGTGTTGCTTATCCACATTGAAAGGAAAAGAGAGGTCAATCCCAGCGCAAAAAGGATGCGTGTTTTTTTGTGTGCGATAGATTTCATAGACAGCACCGAAAATGCCAGTTTTTGATCAAGCGCATGCACACACATGGCCCGAGCCAGGATGAAGCTGCCGAGAAAGAGCATGATGATCGGGTTGGCAAAAGGAGCAAAAGCCTCTTTAACTGAAGAAATGGAGAAGATGGTGATGAAGACAGGAATGAGAAGAGCTGTGATGGGGATGGGGATACACTCTGTGACCCACCATACCACTACGAGGAGGAATACCGCCAAGAGGTTGTGAGCTCGTGGATTATCAGAGAGGACCGGGGAGAAATAGGCTGTCAAAAAGAACAGGGGGCCGAGAAAAAAACCTATCTTTTTTCGTGGCTCCATTTAAGGTCTACTTTAATCTTGCTCTCTAAATTTTCTTGCCCAGACCAACAGGCTGTATCCTTTTTGGAAAAACAACAGTTTGTCCAATTTTGAGCAAAGCCAGACAGCCGGGTATATGAATCCGTACAGCTTGAATGTTTTTCTTTTGGCATTGAACTCTGCTTCTGTGGTCGGCCGGATCTGTCCATCTCTGAGTGACTTGGTGTGTTTTATTGCGGAAAACTTTCTGTAGAGAACGTTGATGAGAAGCTCTAAGAATTCAGAAAAAAACCGGGAAAAGGTCTGCTTTTTCTCCACACGAAATCGGTATTTCTCGAGTTTTTCCTTCAGTTCTTTGGTACTGTAGCCTTCTCTTTTGTGTCCGTAGAATTCCAATTTTAGCCCCAGAAGAGGGCGCAGTTTGTGCAGAAGAAAGATCCGTCCTGTATGAGGTGTCGCCAGAACGAGTTGTCCATCTTTTTTAAGCACGCGGTAGATCTCTGTCAAGCAAAGATCGTCATCCTCCAGATGTTCCAGATAGTCCAGGCTGACCACCATGTCGAATGATCCCGCTCTAAACGGGAGGATTCCCGGTTCCAGCTGGATCAGACTTGTCTTCAGCAGCGCTTGGGATGTCTTCAGGTTTTCGAAGTCGAGGTCAGCGCTCACCCAATGTCCTCCTTTTTGGCGGAGGAAATAGCTCAGGATCCCCTGAGCGCAACCCAGATCCAGGATGACATACGAGGGATCGATTTCGAGATTTTTATCGATGAGCTTTAGTTTTTCCTTCTTTTTTATGGATTTGTTGAAGATTTGGAGTTGCCAGGGTTGGTCCTTCATTATGGGGGATTATATTTTCTTTCACATGAAAACACAACACCTGAGTCAATGAGGAAAATTGTTATGCGCGAGAAAGATGTAGGGTCAGCTCCCCAAGCTGACCGATGTAGGGACCGTTTCCCAAACGGTCCGTT
>CAZIMJ010000096.1:0-17875 GCA_964540205.1 uncultured Eubacteriales bacterium
GGATATACGGGGATCTTCTGTTATTGGAATTCTAATACAACATCTGAACGGAATAAAGAATGAAAAAGATGAAGAAAGTGCATGATCGGGAACTGTGTTCAAGATGTGCAGGCGAGTAGCTGCATTTTTTCTATAGCACATCTCTTATTTTGGCCAACCCCCAAAGCCCCTCCTCATACTTTGGGAAAATTTATTTTATGAAGAGCAGCTATTGATGTCAATAAGAAAGATTATGAAAATATGTGTTACTTCTTTTTTATAACGATCTCGACTCTTCGGTTCTTCTGTCTTCCTTCAGGATTGTCCAGGCCATCGGGATTGGTGTTGGGAGCCACAGGTTTGGATTCTCCATAGCCGATGGTTTCTATGAGTTTAGAGTCCACTCCTGAGTTTTTAACAAGCCAGTTCTTTACGGATTCAGCTCTTTTTTCTGAAAGTCCCTGGTTATATTCATCTGATCCTTTGGAGTCTGTATGGCCGGAAATAATGACCTTCGAGCTTTCGGCGATTGTTATGACTTCTCCAACCTTTTTTAACATCTCTTCTGCCTCGGGTCTAATATCCCATTTATCAAAATCGAAAAGGACATCTCCAGAAAGCTCGATTTGATACTCTGTTTCTGTTTCTTTGGCTCTCAGATCATCCAAGGTGGCTTTGATTTTTTCGCTTTTTGCCTCGATGCCACGAGTAATGCCCAAAATACTCACCACTCGGTAATCAATTGTTTTTGCTCCTCTGGTTGGACCGAGTGCTTTTAAAGCTTGGATGGCCTTTTTATGAGCATCAGGCGGGATAGTAATCTCTTTTTCCTCCTGTCCTATGAGGCTCCAGCTCCATTTTGTTAGCCCAAATAAAGAGAAAATACAAAAAATTGCCAGAGCGAGAATGAATGAATACTTTAAATTTCTCATGAGCATGATTATTTCAATTCTACTTCTTCAAAAGGAAAGACTCCTGGAATGGAAACCGTGATTGTTTCAGGAGAATCCGCCGGCTTGGGGAACTTTATCCAAAGGCTCCTGTATTTTTCTGGGAAGATGTCAAACCAAAATCTTCCTCCATCTCCCTTGTCGGCCATGGGGCCAGCAATATAAATCCCATCTGAATCTTTCAGGGCAAAGTATTTTTTCTGGTTCACCTCATCCATGAGGTAACTAGATCTGTAATCGATTTTCACGCTATGTTTTTCTGATCCGACATTTCTGAGTTTGCATTTTACTGTAACAATATTGTTTTTGACTGTACAGCTTATCAAATCAACTTCGATTCCATCCCATGTGTCGCTTTCCTGAGTTTGTATGGTTTCTTGAGCAAAAGAAATGGCCGCAAAGACAAAAAAGATGAGCAAGAAGGGAAGGATCATTTTTTTGAAAAAAATTGACATAGAAACCTCCTTATTTTGATTTTCAGAAAATATTCTATATAAGGATGTGTAATTATTTTAACAGCATCTTGAGGAAATTCAAGGTGAAATATGACACATTGGGGAGATATGTTAGATATGAATATGGGCTATATGGGATTTGGGCGTCCTCAATTTTATAAAATAAGACTTGACATTGGATGAGAGAAATAAGGTACACTTCTAATGAACATTTATAGAAAGGAGGATATCCTAATGACAAGAAAGTATGGACTCTTCGCTTTGGTGTTGTCTCTTTTGTTACTCATGGCTTTTGTATCCCTCGCAAATGCACAGGGTAAACTGAGAGTGGCAGTCGTAAGGTTCGACAACAATAGTACATGGCATTGGTGGGGTGACAGGTTGGGAGAGGCAGCTGCAGATGTCTTTGTTACAGCTCTTATGGATAGTGGTAAGTTCAGCCTGATCGAAAGGGAAAAAGTGGATGCGGTCCTCATAGAACAGGACTTCGGTGCGTCGGGCCGAGTAACACCCCAGACAGCCGCTAAAATCGGTAAGATGCTCGGTGTTGACCTCCTCTTAACTGGATCGGTCAGCCAATTCAGCGTCAGCCGTACAGGAGGTGGATTTAAGAGCTTGAGTGTTGGAGTGACAAAAGGGAAGGTTGTTCTTCAGGCCAGATTGATCAACACAACGACTGGCGAGATTGTCGTTGCGGCAGAGGAGAAGAATGAGAAAAACCTAGTGGGTGCTCGATATAAAAGCGCAAACTTTCATCAGAACTATGATTACGGACTTGCCAATGAAGTGATGCATCCGGCTGTAAAGAAAATGGTGGTGAAGATTGTCGAGAAATCGGCAGGAATGGCCACTTCGTCTCACTCCGGAAGAGTCATCAAGGTCGAAGGGAACAAAGTGTGGGTCAATATCGGAGCCAATGCAGGGATTAAGATCGGCGATGAGTTTGAGGTCATTCGTAAAGGAGAAAAATTGATCGATCCGGACACGGGCCTCGCCCTGGGTTCAACGGAAGAATCAGTTGGGAAAATTGTGGTCGTTGAAGTCGAGGAGAAATACTCTGTCGCCACTATTCAAGGAGGAAACGCTCAGGCCCAAGATTACCTCAAAAAGATGTAATCTGTTTCAAATGTTTGTTCGAGGCATCATTGCTAATGAAATGACTAATGAGCTTATGAAGTTTTTCTCAAAGGCCTCGCTTCGAAGATGAAGACAGCTATAATTGCCAGTAGAGTGAATAAAAACATCTTCCAAAGGGCAGAGGTCGCAGTCTGGCCAAGAATTTGTGGGAATGCGAGCCGTTCAGCTTCGGCGCTTAAAATAACGCTGAAGGCAGAATTGAAGATGGCGTAGAAAAGGCCAGTCAACGCTCCACCCAGGCCTCCCATCAGGATGCGCCGGGAAAGCAATGCCCCACCAGCCCATGCGGAGACCAGAATGACTGTGAGCACTGGCACCGAGATCACAAGCCACCAGATCTCCCCGAACGTGGGGATGTGTCCTTTCCATTGGAAATAACCCCAATCTGTGAGCGCGAGCAGTGCAGAGCCCGTTAGGGCGCACAGCAGCACATGCCAATATCTCGGTTTTAATCGGACGCGGATCTCCCTCCGTTTTTGGATGCGGCGTTGGATGGTTAAGGGGTAGTTGTAAAAGAGATCGAATACCGCATGCTCCAGTAACGCCCCTCTCTCCCCGAATACAGGCACGATGTGTACTGCGCTTGTCGCCCAGTGACCTGCCATGAATCGAGCGAGATCCGGGTAGCGGTAGGCCATCTGGATGGGGAAAGCCAGATAGCCGATGTATTTAAAAAAACTCAGAGGGAATGCGATGTTGTAGTCTTTAAAATTCCGCTCCCGGAGAACGAGGAATGTCACATAGAAACCTCTGGCCAGAGAACCCGGAGAGATGGGGATCACCTGGAAAAGCCCCAGGATGAGGCCCGCATGGACCATGGCTTCCTGCCAGGATAGCTCCGGATGCATCCTGACGTAGATGATGGCCACTAAAACGGACACGATCTGCGTCACTGGGGCCGTACACACATGGACAGCCAGGCTTTTTAAGTATTTCTGGATAAAGGGCTCTTTGAGCTGAGAGGTGATGTGGGAGGCCTCTTCTTCGGTTAGCATCCCCGTTTCTTTTCCTTGAACAACAGTGTCTCGGAGCCATTTTTCCCTGACTTCTGCCTTAAAATAGAGCCGCAGGGGCCTTGCGAAGATGTTGTCCAGGGACTGGAGAAAAAATCGTCTGTCAGAAAAGAATCGATGGACCTTTGCTGGCAGAATACTGAGCGGCAGATGGGTATAGAATCTTATGGGTGATCGGCTCAATTTTTGGGCGCGTTTGGCATCGACCCGGCCCGCCCTATGCCACCGGATGAGGGTTTCCGCGATCCGGGCTCGCCCCACCCGGAGGAAATAAGAAAAGCTGCTGATTAGCCGGCCATAATGTTTTCTGTAATCCTTTTGCCCCCAGATCTTTCTTATGAATTTCCCCAGAAAAGGGATGAGTCCGAGCAAGTAAAAAATAAGTGCAAGAAGTCTGTTTTTTGTTAGGCGATTAAAATGCTCGTTATCGATGTGATTGCGAACTCTCCAGCTCGTTATGCTCCCCTTCAGTATGGAAGACCAGAGTTTTAGACTGAAGAGCAGGCGGAAGTGATGATGAGTGATATCCGGCAGAAAGTCCCGGTAATCTCTTTCATTTTCTTTGAGCTCTTCCAAGGCATCGTCCATGTCTTCAAAAGTCTCAGGATTACGATTTACAAAACTCTCGAGTTTGGCCAGGCTCCCGCGGTCGAACTGCACCCAACTGCCGCGGGCTATCCCCTTGAGGATCAGCTTGAAATCTGCCGGACACATGGGGAGAAAAGGAAGCAGTGCCAAGCCTGCCCGGAAATCTACAGCCACATGTCCTTCATTGGGAGAGAACTCGCTCTCCAGCCGTTTGAGGGAGTTGGGCTGGCTTTTGCAGGTGGCCCATTCGTACTGCCGGGCAAGTTCCACGGCTCCCATCTCATGCATGAGTTCGACGAATCGGACCATAAAGGCTTTTTTGGCCCGGTATTCGGGTGAGCCGATGTTGTCCTCCGGGTCTCCCACCTTCCAGTGGAACCGGGCATCCAGGTCGTCATCCACTTCGAATCGCCACATCCGGCCGTCGATCCATTCGCTGAGCTCGCCGCAGCTTCCCAGTGCCGAGTCGATAAAAGTGGCATGGATATCCACGACAGCCCGCTCAGAGCCGAATTGGATTTTTGTCCCTCGGCGGAGAAATTTCTGCCATATCGCTCCAGCCCTGGCTGCAGAGAGATTCACCTGAAGAGAGAAGGGGCCTTGAAACGCCAAAGCATAGATCACATTACGGAACAACCGTGTAAATCCTGAGGGGGGAATGAGGATCTTCATCGCACAGGTCTCCCCTGGTTGGATCCCCTCAATTTCTCCTTCTGAGGGTTCTGTACCGAGAACCTTCACTCTATAGACTTGGCCTGCGTATCCTCCGCCGATAAAATCCTCGACAACAAGCTTCACCCGCCCGGATTTTGCGGGAACAACTCCCTTGATGTCGTAAAAGAGCTCTGTGCCCGGCTCGTACCGACGCAGGCGTATGGGACGAAGAATCTTCTGTTGATAAAAGAGAGCCTCTAGGTCTCTGATGGTTTGAACCGAGTAATCGTTTGCCATTTGTAAATTAAAGATCGTTGTTCAACCTGGCGATGATATCATGAAGCGGTGTAACCATTACGCCATGCTTTATCGGATAGGACTCTTTTACCGGCGC
Source organism: uncultured Eubacteriales bacterium (assembly GCA_964540205.1). Lineage (GTDB taxonomy): Bacteria > Acidobacteriota > Aminicenantia > Aminicenantales > Aminicenantaceae > WTAW01. The sequence continues at coordinate 5,171 of CAZIMJ010000096.1, forward strand.
CACCACGTATGCATCGTCAGGAGATATGTCTTCCAACGCGTTCCAGAACCCTTTGGTAACGCTTGGAATCGTTGACGACTTTAGTTCGAAGGCCAGCACTCGTCGGCCTCTTCTCAATACGAGATCAATCTCAGCTCCTGCGCCGGTTCTGTAGAAAGAAGGTTCGTAGCTTCTTGCAGACGCCAGAATATTCTCCATCGCAAATCCTTCAAAAGAGGCACCCACAACCGGGTGAGAAAGCAGATCGTCATGGGTGCGGATGTCAAGCAGTGCATGGAGAATGCCGCTGTCGCGGATATAGATCTTCGGCGATTTTACCAGTCTCTTTTTTAAATTTGGCGCATCGGGCATGAGGACGCGAATCATGAACGTATGTTCCAGAAGATCCACATATGATCGTATGGTATGAGAACTTACGCCCAGGGAATCAGCGAGTTTTGATGCATTCAGAAGTGATCCGTGAATATGCGCGCACATTTTCCAAAGTCTGCCGAGCTTTGCCGGCGGCATACGGAATCCGAGCATCCCGATATCCCGTTCAAGGAATGTGCGGATGAAGTCCTTCCGCCACTGAAAACTGACATCGTCATCGGCCGCGAGACAACTTCTGGGGAAGCCGCCCCTCAACCAGAGGTGCTGAAAGCCACCAAGTGATGCAGGTTCAATCTCATTGAGTAGAAAAGGGGTCAGGTCAAGATAGGCAATTCGTCCGGCAAGGGATTCCGAGCTCTGACGGATCAAGTCGCGTCCGGCGGAGCCAAGAATCAGAAACTGGCCGTTTCTGCCGCGTTCATCCACAATGCTTCGAAGCGTTGCAAACAGTTCCGGGGCTCGTTGTATCTCGTCCAGACATACTAGGTCATCTTCATGTAAGCTGAAAAATGCCAGTGAATCATCCAGTTTTGCCAAATCGGCAGGATTCTCCAGATCCAGATAGACTGACTCTTTTAACGGTTTGACAATTTGTCCGGCCAAGGTGGTTTTACCGCACTGGCGAGGCCCCAAAATCGCAACGACCGGATTGTGGTGCAGCCGTTTGTTGATTTCCGTAGTGAGATTTCTTGGTATTAATCCTCTCATATTTGAAGAGTATATTCATATTTGCAAGGAAAATCAAGTGTGATTATCAGATATCGTGTCTATCGCTTGTTATGTGTGTTTTTTGATAGATCCTCTCTCCTCCCTGACATTCTTTTCTCTCTTTTCCTAGATCAATCCATGAGAATGTCGGTGGAATATGCTATAATTCTGATAATTTTTTTTAGACAGAAAGATAGGCGAATAGAGATGACAAAAGCCCCGATCATCCAAGCACAGAAACTGACAAAGGTCTACTCCTCCGGAAGGATCGAAGTCACCGCCTTAAAAGATGTGGACCCGGTCGTTGCCCTCCGGCACGAATGAGACAACGATGAGCCAATCGATGAAGACATCAACTCCAAATTCGAGCTACCGGTCCTTTTGGGATGGGACCGGGGAATCCTTTCCTGCGTTTCACGGAGCGCCTTCCACCAAGTACTATTTTGAGTGTGAGCGGACTCTGTTCGAGTCCTTTTTCCCTGGCATGGAGGGAAAAAAGATTTTCAAATCGGACCTCTGGGATGAGGCGAAAAACACGCGGATTCTGAAATGGGCTGCCGACCGGGGTGCTGAGGTCTACGGGCTTGATATTTCCTACCCCATCGTAAAGGACACCCAGGATCTTTTTCGCCGATCTTCACTCAAGTGCGGCATCATCGTCTCAGACTTACGTCAGATCGCATTTGACGATGAGTCCTTTGACTATATCTACAGTATGGGTACAATCGAGCATTTTAAGGAATACAGGCAAGCTTTGGGGGAGATCTATCGGGTTTTGAAAAAAGGAGGCAGGGCGATCATCGGAGTGCCGAACAAGTGGGACCCTTTCCTCAGGCCTGTGATGGTGACTTTCCTCAACTGGTTGAACCTGTATGGCTATGGCTATGAGAAATCGTTCAGCATGAGACGGCTAGAGCGTATGTTGCAAGATGTTGGATTCGAGATCCTTGAAAGGAGCGGAATTCTGTTCATGCCCGGCTCCCTGAGGATGCTGGACCTCTTCGTTCATGTGAATTGGCCAAAGGCATCTTTTATCATGGCCCCGTTCATCCGCCCTTTTGCTTTCCTCTACAAGTCATTCCCTTCGTTGAGGCGGCATGGTTACCTTATCGCCAGCGTGGTCCAAAAACCCTCATAATCCGATCACCATTATTGTTATCGAGAATTCACGCTATCTCGGTCGTAGAAATACTTCTTTCTTTTTCGTTGGTGAGTTCGATCCCGGCTTTACTATTTATCGGGTTCAACGGTAATTTCGACAAAAACACCCAGGAACCGGTTATCCTGGACCTTGGGGTCGAGCCTGTAAGGATGGAAGCCGCGGTCCTCCTTAACTCGAATGCAGTAGAGATACCCGCCTTTCCAGGGGAATCCCACGGGGGATTGGAAAACAAGCGTTTTTTCCTGGCCCTCAATACGGTCTCGAGGTGCGGATTGTTTCGCCCTCCCAACGCGTATCTCTGCCTTCCCCGGGGCTGGGCTTGAAAGCTTCACACGGATCTCGGAGGCACGTGTGCCGGTCTTCACCAAGACCTCTGATGCCATCTGTCCTCTAGTCCAGAAACCTTTCAGTTCTTGCCCAAAATTATTGGCGTCCTGGAAATAAAGCGTGTACGGTTTCTCTGCATAAACATGTCCTCTTTCGAGATGGATATCGAAGAATGTGTAAGCGATCAAAAGCGCAGAAAAAAGAAAGACCGCCAGGACAGGTTTTCTAAGTTCTCTAAAGGTGAGAATGGTCTTCGTCTCTTTTTTTAGGAAGGCGATACAGATGAGAACAAGAGCCAGCAGCCAGAATATCAAGGGGGCCCATATGATATGATCTTTATAGATCAAGGAGGGCACTAAGATCCGAATGTTAACGACACTGTTGCTGAGCGATGTCAACAGATTGCTGTAGGGCCCACCGGGATAGCCGGTGACAGAGAGATCTTCTTGATAGAGAAGCCTTGGAGCTTTAGCGCAGATAAACGTGATGCCGAGGCTCAGGAAAAGAAGAACTCTCCGGACTGAGACGGAGCACCTCTTTTCCCCCCAGGCCAAGGCTCCTGCCATTAAGAGAGCCATGATCCAAAGAACTGGCAGGAGAGTTCTTCCTGGAGGGCAGTACCCTCCCCAGTAATAAGTCAATGAGCAGAAGCCCCAATAGAGGAGCAAAATTCCGAAAAAAGGAAAAGTTTGACGCTTTTTGCGTGTGATCGAGAGAACAACACCGGGGATAAAGATCAGATAGATGGGAGAATAGGGGAAGATCCCTATCCTCTGATCGAAAAGATAGCTCAGCCCGCAGCGGAAGAACTCGCGGGCATTGAGGTGGAAGATCGGCAAAAAAAATCCGGGTTCTGAAGGGCGGAAACCCCTGTAAAGAGAGGAGGGCCAGATATTGCCGTACAGAGACCAGAGAAAGAAAAGAAAAAGCCCTGAAGAGATAAAAATAGGCGCAATAAAAAGGAGTATGTTTTTTCCTCTCATCCGACCGGATTTCCAAAAGCTGATGAAGACGATCCCAAAAAGACCCACGGACAGGATGATGTATTTGACTCCCAGCCAGGGCAAGAGGGCTATTCCGAGACCGATCCAGAGAAACGTCGATGAAGAAAGGTCTTTTGACGAATGGACACAAAAGAGGATCACGATCATTATGAGAGAGGCGGGGATTTCCGGATAGATCAGGTGGGAGTAGAAGAAAAGAGGGGATGTCATGGTTAAGATGAACCAGGAGAGGAGGGCGACGTTCTGGTTTTTTGTAAAGTCTCGCACTAGGAGGAAAAAGATCCAGCACAACAGGGCCGCAAGCAAGCCCATGGAAACATGCAGTGTGAAAATAAGGATCTGCTGTTGGCGGATGGGATTGTGAGCCAGATGCGAGACAATACCGCCCAGTTTTTTCCCGAGGAAGTAAGGAGGGACAAGCAGCAAAGGAAGGCCAGGGGTGTGTTTGGAATACTCGTATCCGTGGCCCTTTTTCCCGGGGCGGGCATGGGATTCCAGTTCTCCCGGATAAAATTGAAGATAGTCTTTATCCCTGTAGTTGTTGAAGAGATTGATGTCTCTGTCAGAGAGCAGGCTTTGTGTGATCAGAAGGTAATGGGGTTCGTCCCCTGTTATCGGATGGGCCGGAAAAATCAATCCCGAGGCGTACAGGATGTATATGCTGATCGAAAGGAACAACACGGTGCAGGATGTTTTTTTTGGGCGAAGAATAGGCTGTTGGATGGCCTTCCATTTTTGTGTCAGTACAGGGTCGTGAGAAGAACTTTTGACCAGCCTTTCCCAGAGGCAATACTGCAGATAGACCGTGCTGATGACGGAAACGAGAAGTAATACACCCTGGATTTCTCTCAAATAGACAAAATGTTCAAGGAGGGTCAGAAAGAGGAGAAGAAGAGGTGTGAGGGTGATCAATTGGTGAAACATCAAGGTTTTTTTCTCCTGCTGGGTGTGAAGCACCATAAAACGAGTGTATAGGACAAGAACTGAATAGAGGATACAACCCACCAGAATAGCTGTTCCCAGGTAGGTTATGAAAAAAAGAAGAGGAGAATTCCCTTTCTCGGCAATCCCGCCGTAAATGCAGCGATTCCAAAGGTAAGAAGCAAGTGCTCCGACTTCAAGAAGAAATAAAAGGAGAGATCTTGTGTGTAAAATAATGGGACTTTTCCTTGTTCTCATTTCTCCTTTTAGCACATCCTAGTGAAGGAATAAACTTTATTCTCAAAAAAAATTAGTTTACAATGGTGGGTCCTTCATCACCATGAAAGCCAAAAACTGCTCTATTATAATCCCTGCTTTTAACGAAGAGGCAGCGATCAGGGAAACTGTAAGAAGAACACTCGAGAGCAATCCTGAAGCCGAACTGATCCTCGTGGATGACGGGAGCACGGATGGGACCTGGCATCTCATGGAGGAACTTATGGTTGGCATGGACGTGAGAGCTTTCCGGCATATAAAAAATAGGGGAAAAACCCACGCTCTCAAGACCGGATATCTTCATACAACTACAGATGCCATTGTAACGATCGATGCCGACCTCACCTACCAGCCCGAAAGCATTCCCAGTCTGATCGAAAAATTTAACCAGGGATATGACATGGTTGTCGGGACGAGGTTCAAGAATGGATTTCCAAAAAATGCGAGTTTTCTCAAGTCCTTGGCGAACGTCATCGGTTCTTTTATAGCGAGTGTGATTCTCCACAGGCGGATCACAGACCTCTCAAGCGGGCTCAGAGTCATTAACAAAAAAGTCGCCTTTCTGGAAGTCAAGGCGCGAAACCTGGAATATGAAGCGGAATTGACGTCCCGTGTAATCACGAACCGGATGCAGTATGCTGAGGTGCCCATTACCGTAGAAGAAAGAGTGGGTGACTCAAAGCTCAATTTTATCAAAAACTGTTATCTTTTTATGAAGGCGGTAATCGTCGGAAAGTATTCATAACCTGCTCGTGAAAGCAAAATCATAATAAGGAAACGGATCCATAATTCATATCGTGATAGGTGCTCTGATGATGCTCGGTTTCACTCTCCTAGTGAATAATGTTTGCCGGAGAGTGCTGGTATGGGGGGTGTTGCGTGGCCATATGCCCCAGACCCGGAGCCATAGAGCTGAGGGTACCGCTCGCTAACAGAGTGCACTGGAAACCGAAATAAAGAACGCCGGCCCCCCTTAAATTCCCCAAAATTCAAACATTATCTTGACAAATATACGCTCAGAACTTATTATATAAGTGATATTATAAATAACTTATGTAAATATCATTGAAGGAGAACGTCCATGCTTCCTTCCTGGCTTGAAAGAAGGTATGAGAAACTATGGGAGACCTACCAGAAGAACTCTTTTCGATTTGACGATGCGGCGAAGATTCTCATAGAAAAAATGAAGGATAGTGAGGATCAAATCAATGTTATCTTATCTGAACTCAGGAAAAGAGGCCGACTTGAAGTTGATTTTGATCCCGATGATGCACGAAAAAGAATTTATAAACTGAAAAGCGCTGAGGAGATCATCTCTGAAACGCTGGCTATCGATAAAACCAAATTAACTCGGCGAGACCTTGAAGCTCTTCTAAAGGCCGCTGCAGACCTCATCCGAACCAGAGTGGATTATACGTTTATTCTTGTTCTGCTCTTCTACAAAAGAATCAGTGACCGGTGGGAGATGGAATATGGAAAAGCCTATCAAGATGCCCTGCAGGATGGCATGAGTGAAGATGAGGCTAAAGCGGAAGCAAAAAACTCCATCTATCACGATTTCGACATTTCAGAGGAACTTCTCTGGGAGAATATCAGGAAAGAGCCTGCGAGACTCCCTGAAAATTTTTCCAAAGCCATGAAAACGCTGGCAGAGAGGAATCCCGAACTCAAGGATGTCTTTGAGAATGTGGACTTCGTCCAGTTCACCACGAACAGGGAAAATGCCGAGATTTTAAGACAACTTGTTGAGCTTTTCAGCTCCAAATCCCTACAGCACGTCTCCCCTGATATTCTTGGTGATGCCTATGAGTGGATCCTCCGGTATTTTGCCCCACAGAAAGCCAAGGAAGGTGAAGTCTACACTCCGCGGGAGGTTATCCATCTGATCGTGGAGATTTTGTCGCCCGAAGCTGGAGAAAGCGTATACGACCCAGCCTGCGGTTCTGGAGGGATGCTCATCGCTTCATATCTGCATGTGGAAAAGCGACTGGGGCGGGCTGAGGCAGAAAAGCTCTTTCTCTATGGCCAAGAAGCAAACCATAAAACTCTTGCACTGGCGAAGATGAATCTCTATATCCACGATATTCGGAATGCCCAGTTGGCGTTGGGCGATACACTTCTCTATCCAAAGTTCAAAGAGAAAGACAGAAACAAAAAATTCAATGCTGTGATTGCCAATCCTCCCTGGAATCAGGATGGCTATGATGAGGAAATCCTGAAAAAGGGAGAGTTCTGGAAGGAACGGTTTGGCTATGGATATACACCCCGTCAGTCAGCCGACTGGGCCTGGATCGAACATATGCTTGCCTCAGCAGACGGAGGAAATGGCAGGATCGGAGTTATCATCGACAATGGCTGTCTCTTCCGGGGAGGTAAGGAAAAGGCGATCCGGACTGGGGTCGTGAACGACGATTGGATCGAAGCCGTCATCCTCCTCCCGGAAAAGTTGTTTTACAACACGGGAGCTCCTGGAACAGTGATGGTCCTCAACAAAAATAAATCTCAGGAAAGAAAGGGGAAAATATTTTTCATCAATGCCAGCCATGAATTCCAACAGAATCCGGAGGTCCGAAAGCTCAATCAATTAGGTGACGATAATATCCGGAAGATCGCCGAGGTGTATCGAGGATTCAAAGAAGAGAAGGGCTTCTCTCGCCCTTTCGATGTCGAAAGCATCAAAGAAAACGATTACAACCTTAATGTCACTCTCTATGTCTTCCCTGAAGAAGAGATCGAGGAGATCGATATAGAGAAAGAGTGGGAAGAGCTCAAAGCGATAGATAAGGAAATTGAGGAGATCGATAAAAAGATTGAGGGATATCTGAAGGAGATATCATGACTTCATCGGTATTTCATCCCAATTTTAAATACACGCATAAAATCGTTAAAAACCTTACTCATATTGCAGAGGCAAGGGCAGTCATTTTAAACTCTCCACTTATCCCGAAATGGGAAGTTTCCCTCAGACGAGAGGCGTTGATTCACAGTGCCCATTCATCCACCGCTATCGAAGGCAATCCCCTCACACTTGAAGAGGTCACCGATTTAGCTGCCGGCCGGGACATCATGGTTCGCCGTAAAGACCGGCAGGAGGTTCTGAACTATCTGGAAGCTTTAGAGAGAATTCCGGAGTTTGCTCAAGTAAAACCACTTCGATCTCTAACATTACTGGAAATCCATAAAATCGTCACTAGAGCCACTCTTGATAATCCGGAGGACGTTGGAGTTTTTCGAAACAGACAAGTGGTTATTGGGAATCGGATCACAGGCCGAGTGACATTCAGACCACCCTCGTTTGAAGATGTGCCTGATCTTGTTGAGCAATTCCTGAAATGGTTCAATTCAGAAAAATCCAATGAACTTGAGCCCGTAATAAAGGCCGGAGTCACCCATTACGAGCTCGTCAGAATCCATCCCTTCGTTGATGGCAACGGCCGCACGGCCAGAGTTATGGCCTCCATTGTCTTTTATGAGAGAGGATTTGATGTCAAACGCTTCTTTGCCCTGGATGATTACTATGATAACGATCGGAGAGCCTACTACGATGCATTGAAGAGCGTCAACCAGCAAACACTTAACCTCACTACTTGGTTGGAATACTTCACCGAGGGCGTCGCAGTCGGCATCGAAGCCGTGAAAAAGAAAGTCATCGGCTTGAGCAAAGACATTAAAGTCCTCAAACAAAAAGGCCAGATCGCTCTCACCGATAGACAGATGAAGATTGTGGAGTGGATTATTGAGAACGGTGCCATTACAAATCGAAATTTGAGGGAGATGTTTAATCTATCAAACAGAGCGGCACTCAATGAAATTGAGAAACTTATAAAGAAAAAAGTGCTTAAACGAGTCGGAAGAGGCCGAAATATCCGCTATGAGCTTATTTAAGGAGATTCACGTTTAAGTTCATGAATAGATTCATGTTTATGTAATTGGAATAGAAACATAAATGAGAAAGGAATAAATATTGATTATCAAAGAGGAAAAGGCAATCGAACACTTCAATAAGGAAGCTATAGGAATTTTTTGCTTGCTAGCGCCTTATAACAAAAGAGTCGGAAAGAGAAGATATCCTAGATCATTAAAACATCAAATCATCCCTCATATTCCTTTAGAGGAAGCAGAGAATATTATTGAATCACAAATCAATAGTGAAGGAGGAGAAATATCTAGATTTTTTTATGATAAATCAGGACAAAGGATAGGACTAGACGTTTTGAATTATAAAAGATTCGAGAAATTGATTGACCAGCTTTATAAGCGCAAAAATATTAACAATATGAGCTCAAGAAAAGCATTAATTACATTAACATTTGATTGGTTAAAGAAAAGATACTGTAAAAAAATTGATGAAGATGAAACATTCGTTCAATTTTTTGAATCTCAAATAAAATCCATCGTCAAAAAATTTAAAATATCTATACCAATCCGCTTATTAGATATTGATTGTACATTCAGAGTCGGAAATGTGGAATTTGAATATTTTACAGAAGAGTTATTTGATAAGATAGAAAAAAAGCTGGAAGAAAGCGTAAAGCAAAACAATTTAACCTTAGAGGGTGCAAAAAAATCCATCAAAAAAATTAGAAAAGATTATCAAGGAAAAGTTTTCGCATCTGTAGTTATTTCAGCTGAACAAAACAAAGCAACTGAGATTGCTGAGAATGATATAGAAGAGGCTTTATTAGCGCTTAAGTTTTTCTCTCCGGCTGCCTTCTTTCCAAAATTAACAGCATATTTTGGAAGAAAAGGCAGCATAAATCTGCCTGAATCTTATCTCTTTATTTTTGAAAATGAAATTCCGATAATTCGTGAAGCAGTAAAAGATAACATAAGAATTGGATTAGCAATTGATCACTTGACTCTTCAGAATATGTATCAATCGGGCTTGTCAATTCTGAGTGAAATAATAAAAAAGAAAAATCCTACTGAATTCGAAGAATTGATAAGAAATTCGGTATTTACTTTTTCAAAAGCGCTCGCAAACAGAGATTTTCATGAAAAAATGATATTTGTTTTATCATCAGCAGAAATTGCGTTTTTAAAAAACTATACGGAGCCCATTCAGCATAATTTAGCTTATAGATTGGGTTTTTTTATTTTTAAGGATGCAGATGATAGGAAAAAAGTTGTTGGCATAATAAAAAATTCTTACGAGATACGAAGCAAATTTTTACATCATGGATATAATAAGCAAGATTATTCCCTTTTGAGTGAATTGCTATATATAGTCAGAAAAGCAATAAATGAAATGATATTTAAATCATCAGATTTTAGTAATAAAGAAGAATTTATTGAGTATATTGAAAATATCATATATTCATGATTTTTTTATAAAATTTCCGAACTTCTGTTTATATGAAATGAATTAGGTGGAAGCAATGAGTAGAGAGTGGAAAGTCGAAATTGTAAAAGAATTATTTAATGTTGAAACCGGATCAACACCATCAACCAAACAGAAAAAATTTTGGGTAAACGGAAAGATAAATTGGATCACCCCAAGAGATTTAAGTCTTTTAAAGGGTAAGATATATTTAAAGAAGAGCGAAAGACAGATCACAGAGGATGGATTTAAGGCCGCAAGCCTGACACTCTTAGCGCCGCGTTCAATTATTATATCTACACGTGCCCCAGTTGGATACGTAGCGATAATTGAGAAGCAAGCAACCTTTAACCAGGGATGTAAAGGATTGAGTCCTAAAGATGGGAAGCTTATTTATCCAGAGTTTTATGCATATTTTCTTTCAAATAAGAAGAAGGCCTTTAATAATCTAAGTGGGGGAAGTACATTCAAGGAATTATCAAAAACAATTTTGGAAAATTTTCAAGTTCTCCTCCCCCCTCTCTCTGAGCAGAAAAAGATTGCGGACGTGTTGTCGAAAGCAGATGAGGCTATTGAAAAGGTTGATGAGGCCATTGAGAAGACCCAGAGGTTAAAAAAAGGTTTGATGCAGCAGCTTTTAACGCACGGCATCGGGCATAAGGATTTTAAGGAGACGGAGATAGGGAGGATACCGAAGGCATGGGCATTAAAAAGAATTAGTGAAATAGTAACCCATTGCCAGTATGGTTTATCCATAAAATTGAGTGAAATAGGCAGGTATCCAATTATAAAAATGGATAATATAGCCAATGGTTATGTTTTATCAAAAAAACTGAAATACGTTGATTTGGATGAGAAGACTTTTCGTTGTTTTAGACTAGATAAGGGGGACATTCTTTTCAACAGAACTAATAGTTATGAACTTGTTGGCCGCACTGGAATTTTTTCTCTAGATGGTGATTACGTCTTTGCCTCGTATTTAATAAGATTAAAGCCAGATGTTGAAATGATTCACCCTTTATTTCTCAATATTTACTTAATATTTTCAAATAGAAGAATAAGGCGGTTAGCGACACGAGCTGTTCACCAGGCAAATATAAATGCTACGACTTTGCAGAAAGTTAAAATTCCGCTACCTCCTCTCTCAGAACAGGAAAAAATTATTGATATTGTAAATGCTGTATATAGAAAGCTAGAACTGCTTAATGAACGAAAAACCGAGCTTGAGAGGATCAAAAAAGGACTTATGAATGATTTGCTGACAGGGAGAAAAAGAGTAAAGTTGGATCATTAGAATGAAATTTACCGAGAAGATGCTCGTCGAGGATTACATCGTCCAGAAGCTCTGCGAGGTGGGATGGATATTTAGATCAGCGGAGGAGCTGGAGAGAGAGAGTTTTGAGGAGCCGCTGCTCATCCCGAATCTAGTAAGGGCGCTCGGACGGATTAACAGAGATATTCAGCTTACCGACGAGGAAGTCAACAAGGTTATCAACGAGCTCAAGCTGGCCTCCACTGGTATTGAGGGCATACGAAAGATTCTAAACTTCTACAAATTCGGTGTTCCGGTCAAGTTCGAGAAGGAGAAAGTCGTCAGGTATGTCTCTCTTTTTGATTTTGAGCGAATAGATGATAACGAATTCATCGCCACCCGGCAGGTAAATTTCCAGGGCAAAGACCGGATAAGGACGGATATCATCCTTTATGTCAACGGTATTCCGCTGGTCAACATCGAATGCAAAAATCCGGCGAGTATCTCGGAAAGCTGGTGGAATGCCTACGCACAGATCAAGGATTATGAGCGCCTTGTCCCCGAGCTTTACAAATATGTCCAGATCGGAGTCGCTGCGGAGAGTGTTGCCCGGTATCTCCCAATCGTTCCCTGGCAGGAGGAGGTCCGGAATTATGAGTGGCGGGCAGATAACAAGGATTCGATTGATGCTGTTGTGCACATGCTTTCGACAAAAGTGTTTTTGGACATCCTGAAGAATTTCCTCTTTTTCAGGGTGGAACTGGGACAGGCCACCAAGGTTATAACGCGATACATGCAGTATCGTGCGGCCAACCGCATGGTGGAAAGGATTGTTCGAAACTTAAGCCATAAGGAAGAAAAGAACAAGGGTCTGATCTGGCACTGGCAGGGGAGCGGTAAAACACTGACCATGATCTTTGCGGCTAACAAGCTGTATTATGACAAGAGCTTAGAAAATCCTTCAATATTCTTCTTGGTTGACAGGGCTGAACTCGAGGGTCAATTGGAACAGGAATTTAACGCATTGGATCTGGTTCAGCCTGAAGTCATAGGGTCTATTTCTGGCCTCAAACGGATTCTTCGTTATGATGACTACAGAGGAAAACGCGGAGTCTTCATTGTCCTGATCCACAAATTCCGGCCCGAAGAATTCCACACACTCCAAGCAGAGCTTGAGGAAGTCTCTAAGCACAAAGAGACGGTCATGACGAGGAAAAACCTTATCGCCTTTATCGACGAAGGGCACAGAACCCAATACGGCCTCCTGGCAGCACAGATGAAAGCCATCTTCAAAAATGCCTTCTTTTTTGCCCTGACCGGTACACCCATTGCCAAGCGGGGAAGAGACACATACAGGGAATTT
>CAZIMJ010000097.1:0-22803 GCA_964540205.1 uncultured Eubacteriales bacterium
CTTCGGGCGAACCAATCTCACCACAAAGCCTTCGTTGTAGCCCCCTCGCAGTAGTTCACTACAGCTTCGTGGGCCACGGCCTCGCCTTTGCAATGATCTTGGCTCGTGAATAATTCAGGATTATATTGGGATTGACAACAATGGATTTATCCACTAAAATCTAATCTGACCAAAGGGCAGAAATGTCAGAAAAAAAAATATTGATCGTTGATTACGACTCCAAAAACCTCGAGCATATGACTGAGCTTTTTTCCCCACATCAGCTGACTATCGTCACTGCGAATGATGGACAGATGGCATACGAGAAGTACCAGGAGGAAAAACCCGACTTGATCATCCTCGAAGCCATGCTTCCCAAGCTCCATGGTTTCGACTTGACGCAAAAGATTTACAAAGAAACCAAGGGAAGTGTTCCCATCGTCATCGTGACAGGACTTTACAAAGGACCCCAATACAAAAATGAGGCTCTCCGGTCATTCGGCGCTGCTGACTATTTTGAAAAACCCTTTGATGACAACCAGTTGGTCGGCTCTGTCATGAATCTGTTATCCGATGAGATCGATATCGAAGAGGAACTCCCGGACCCTGACACTGTCCTTTCTTATCTTTCTCAGCTCTCCAAAAAATCAGCTTCTCCTCAAAAAGAGGAAAAACTCGCTTAAAACACTCCGTATTCCAAAAAACAATGTAACATTTTGATATTAAGTCTGTTATGATAAGTATCGGCAGTTTTTATGAATAATTCAGGTTAGAAAATATGACGAATATGTGGACGAGATGCAACAAATGCCGTCGCATTCTCTATAAACAAGACATCCTGGACAATCTGTATGTCTGCCCGGAGTGCAGTTTCCATTTTCGAATAGCGGCAAAAAACCGGCTCTCTATGCTTTTTGACGATGGGAAATATGAGCTTTTTGATGAGTCCATCTTTCCGGAGGATCCTTTAAATTTCAAGGATTCTAAAACCTATGCTGACCGCTTAAAGGAAAACCAGGGTAAGACCTCACTCCCCGACGCTGTGCTCAATGCCATCGGAACCATGGATGGAATAAGTGTTATTATCTCTGCAATGGAGTTTTCCTTCATGGGAGGGAGCATGGGATCTGTTGTCGGTGAGAAGATCACACGAGCATTCGAGAAGGCGCTCTCGGAAAGAACTCCTATTATGGTTGTCTCCTGTTCTGGAGGCGCAAGGATGCAGGAAGGTATCCTCTCACTCATGCAGCTCATGAAAACCAGCGCAGCGATCGCACGCCTCGATGAGGAAGGGATCCCGTACATCTCTGTCATTACAGACCCTACAACCGGTGGAGTCACGGCGAGTTACGCCATGCTGGGCGATATCAACATCGCTGAGCCAGATGCCCTCATCGGATTTGCAGGACCGCGAGTCATCGAACAGACGATCAAGGAAAAATTGCCAAGGGGCTTTCAACGCTCTGAATTCCTACTGAGCCACGGCATGCTCGATGATGTAGTGGATCGCGGATATCTACGCAGCTATCTCATTAGGGCGCTGCGGCTCTTCCTGAACAGGCCTCAATGAATTATGAGCAGTGCCTAGTTTACCTGGACCAGATCCAGAAGTTAGGCATTAAATTCGGGCTGGACAACGTAAGAACGATCCTCTCTTCTTTAAAAGATCCCCAAAGCCGGTATCCCTCGATCCATGTGGCCGGGACGAACGGAAAAGGCTCGGTGTGCGCGATGTTGAATCATATCCTTATGGAGCACGGCCTCCGTCCCGGGCTCTTCACATCCCCCCATCTCGTCACCGTTAGGGAAAGGATCCAGATAGCAGGGAAGCTCATCCCCAAAGAGGAATTCAGCCGGCATCTCACAATCCTCAGAGGAGTCGTTGAAGAACTTATCGCCTCGAAAACATTGCTGTCTCCCCCCACATATTTTGAGATGTTAAGTTGCTTGGCTTTTCTGCATTTTGCTGAGGAGCGGGTAGATATAGCCATCCTTGAGGTGGGGATGGGAGGACGGTTTGACGCCACGAATGTCGTGAAGCCCGTAGTCTCAGCCATAACGACCATCTCTCCTGAACATCAGAAGTTCCTCGGTGAGACCCAGAACGAGATCGCCTCGGAAAAGGCCGGGATCATCAAACCTGGAATCCCTATTGTATGCGGAGTTGAAGAGGAGAAGGCACACCAAGTCATCAGGAAAAAAGCTGAGGAACTCAGCGCTCCATTTTTCGCAGTGTTTTCAAAAGGCAGAGGTTTGCGTAAAGAGAAGACCGACCGGAACTTCCGGTTTGAATACAAATTAGGAGAAGAGGAATACGCTTATATACCATCCCTTCTTGGTGAGCACCAGGGGAAAAATGCGGCCATCGCCATCGCTGTGGCTCGACAGCTATCCAAAAACTGGAGACGATTGGAAAAATCGCGGATCATACGGGGAGTCGAGACGGCCAATTGGCCCGGCCGCCTTGAGGTTGTCTCCGAAAGCCCTTTCGTCCTCGTCGATGGTGCGCATAATGAAGAGGGAGCAAAGGCCTTGAGAAAATACGTCCAGGAATTTATCTCTTTGCCCTGTGTTCTGGTCTTTGCGGTCATGAGGGACAAGAACATCGAGAAACTGTCCGAGATTCTTTTTCCTCTGGCACATAAAGTTATTTGCACTAAATTTCCGTACTTTAAAGCAGCTGCGCCAGAGGATATCCAAAGACGAGCCTCTCGATTTCAAGACCGGATTGTCTTTCAACCCGATGTGCAGCAGGCTGTCCAGACCGCTCTTCAAGCCGCTTCACCCGACGGCGTTGTTCTGGTGGCTGGTTCCCTCTTTCTCGTCGGAGAGATCAAAAAAATTTTCAGCGCATTTACAGATTAAAAATGCGTTTCCAAATCCGTGATGTCATGAATAATCGCTAGCGTTATTGAGAGATCAGATTGTGTGATGGAGAAAACCGTGAGAAGGGCTCTAGGCGGGTATGGTATTTTTCTTTGTAGGGTCCGTTCCCCGAACGGACCGTTTGGGAAACGGACCCTACATGAGCCGCACTGTTTTCCCGTTGTTTGTTTTCGATACCATATAATCTGATTGTTCGGAATGACGTCGTCACGGATTTGGATATGCTTATATCGAGGAATGTCGGGTTGCATTTTGGTGTGATTAGTGTTAAATTTTCCTTTAATTTTAACGTCAACTTTGTGTGATCTTTTACCATGTTAGCCGTAGATGCCACTCTCTTAATTGTCTTTTTTATTGTCTGGATCCTTCTTTTTACGCTGAAAAAAGTTTTCTTCAAGCCATTCCGAAATATCATGGCCGAGCGAGAAGAGACCGTCGAGAGCAATCTCAAAGCCAGAGAAGAGGCGAAGACCCAGTATGAGACAAACATCCGCAAGGTTGAAGATAGCCTGAAAGCTGCACGTCTTGCTGCCAAAGAAACTCAGGAGCAATTCACAGCAGATGCTCTGCGGGAAAAGGAACAAATGCTCTTGGAGATAGGGCAGGAATGTCGAGCAAAAGTCCACGAAGCCAAAGAGCAGTTGGAGAAAAAGGTGGAAGAGTTAAAAAAGGACCTGGCATCCGAAAGCAAAGTCCTATCCGAAAAAATCGAACAGAGGCTGATTCACTGATGGCACGGAAAACTCCCCTTGTCCTAATATTTGCTGTGCTTCCCTTTTTGCTCTTCATGTCCGTCGAAGAAGAACACCATGATTCCAATCCGATGGCGTTTATCGCCAAGGCGGTCAATTTCCTCGTTCTCTTTGGAGGGCTGGCGTACCTGCTGCACAAACCGATAAAACAGTTCTTAGAAGACCGGGCAGCACAGATCAATACAACCATCCGTGACGCTGAGAAATCCCGTCATGGAGCCGAGACCGACTTGGAAAAAACAGAGAAGCGACTGCATGAGTTGAGTCAGGAGATCAAGGAGCTCAGGGAAAAAGCTGTCTTGGACGGAGAGAGAGAAAAGGAACGGATCATCCGTGCGGCTCAGGAAGAGGGAGAGAGGATGAAGGAGGCCGTTAAGCAGGAGATCGAAATGATCTCCAGAGCAGGGATCAGGGGTTTGAAGGAATATGCAGTGACTCTTGCGGCTGCAGAGGCTTTGGAAAGGATCCAAAAACGACTCACTCCTGAAAAACACACACAGCTCATTGACGACTCCATCGAAAGGTTAGAGAATCTGCATGAAAAATCGCGTTCTGATTAAAAGGTATTCTCAAGGCCTCGTCAACGCCATCGGGGATGAGGAGGAGTTTACCTCTATCCATAAAGAGCTCCGCAATTTTTTAGACCTGCTTGACTCCAGAGAAAAACTGAAGGAAGTCCTCCAGAGTCCTTTCTTTCCATTGACAAAAAAGAAGGATTTAACGGATGAACTGCTGAAAACATTGTCCTACAGGCCAAAAACGATCCGTTTTATCAGCCTCTGCGTGGAAAATGATCGCCTTGAGTTTTTGGCGGAAATTCTGGAGTTTTTACCGGAACTCTGGAATGAAGAAAAGGGCATGTCCACGTTCGAAGTATCCTCTGTTGTTCCTTTGAACGAAGCTCAAAAAGAAAAGTTGAAGGAAAAATTGGAGTTATTGGAAAAAAAACCCGTGTTTTTAAAGTACACGAGCGACCCATCTTTGGTCGGCGGGCTTTCCATAAGACAGAGAAACATCGTCTATGATGTATCCATTCGAGGCAACTTGGACAGACTCAAAGAAAATATCATTGAAGGGTGAGGCAAAAATGGATTTAAAAGCCGATGAAATTAGCAAGATCATACAGCGCCAAATCGAGGGATACGAAGCAGGTGTGGATACCAGAGAGGTAGGAACGGTCACTTCTGTGGGAGATGGTATTGCCAATGTCTATGGGCTGGACCGGGTGATGTATAATGAGTTGCTGGAATTCCCAAACGATGTCTATGGCCTTGCTCTCAATCTGGAGGAGGAGAATGTGGGGATTGTCCTTTTGGGAGAGAGCCATCTCATTAGAGAAGGAGACCTGGTCAAGCGGACACACAGGATCATGCAGGTTCCCTCAGGGCCATCTCTGGTTGGCCGGGTGGTCAATCCTCTGGGTATCCCCCTCGATGAAAAAGGCCCTATTCAGAATGATGCTTTTATGGTTGTCGAACGCCTCGCTCCTGGAGTTGTGGAACGCTTGCCCGTCAAGGAGCCTCTCCAGACGGGGATCAAGGCGATCGACAGCATGATCCCGATCGGACGCGGACAGAGAGAGCTGATCATCGGCGACCGTCAGACCGGGAAAACTGCGATTGCCATCGATACGATCATCAATCAAAAGGGGAAAGATGTTTTCTGTATCTATGTCGCCATCGGACAAAAAAATTCGACTGTTGCCTATATCATTAAAGTCCTCGAGGACCACGGAGCCATGGATTATTCGATCATCGTTGCGGCTTCGGCCAGCGATCCTTCTCCCCTCCAGTATTTGGCACCTTACAGCGGGTGTGCCATAGGTGAATATTTTAGAGATAAAGGACAGCACGTTTTGCTTGTTTATGACGACCTCTCCAAGCACGCCGCTGCCTACAGAGAGATCTCACTCCTGCTGCGCCGCCCGCCCGGGCGGGAGGCGTATCCCGGCGACGTGTTTTATCTCCATTCGAGACTACTGGAGAGAGCGGCCAAGCTCAATGAACAGAACGGCGGGGGTTCACTCACGGCGTTGCCCATCATTGAAACACAAGCCGGTGATGTCTCGGGTTATATCCCTACAAACGTTATATCCATCACCGATGGTCAGATCTACCTCGAACCCGAATTGTTCAATGCCGGCATCCGGCCCGCCATCAATGTAGGGATTTCCGTTTCCAGGGTTGGTGGACACGCTCAGATCAAGGCGATGAAACAGGTGGCGGGCAAGCTGCGGCTGGACCTGGCACAGTACAGAGAGCTTGTCACTTTTGCTCAATTCGGTACCGAATTGGATAAGGCGAGTCAAGCACAGCTCGACCGAGGAGAAAGACTGACGGAGATCCTGAAACAGGATCAGTATGCCCCTCTGGATGTCGTCCAACAGATCTTGATCATCTTCGCGGGAAACAGAGGCTATCTGGATGAATTCGATGTGTCTCAGATCCAGCTGTATGAGACAAAGCTTTACGCTTATTTTAGAGAGAATTTTCCGGAGCTCGTGCAAAAGATCGCCGAGGCCAAGGCCATCGATGCCGACACAGACGAGGCCCTCAATTCAGCCTTTGAGAAATTCAACAAGACATTCAAGGAAGAGGGATAAATGCCAGCTCTGATAGACCTGCGAAAGCGAATCAAAAGCGTACGCAACACACAACAGATCACACAGGCGATGAAGACTGTCTCCACGGTCAAGTTCCAGAAGGCTCAGCGCAAAGTTTTGGAGTCAAGACCCCAGTGGCACGATTCTCCGGAGCTCGTTGGTGAAGCTGCGCTCTGGGCCCCCCGTTCTTCTCATCCGTTGCTTGCCCGGAGGGAAGAAAAGAAGGTCGTGGGGGTTGTTTTCACATCGGACAAGGGGTTGGCTGGTGCATTTAATGCCAATCTTTTGGAACGGGCGTTTTCCTTCTTCACAGAGAAGGCAGAGACAAGTGATGTCCGTCTTATTCTCATAGGGAAAAAAGCCGTTTTGTTTTTTAAAAAGACCGAATTTCCCGTGCTGAAAACCTACTTCGGGCAACTTGATAAATTTGCAGCTGAGGATTGCTCGAAGTTGGCTCAGTTCCTCATGGAACTCTATATGTTGAACAAGACCGATGCTGTTTATGCAGCCTATAATGAATTTAAATCCATCCTGGCTCCCCGTATTGTCATCACAAAATTACTGCCTGTTGAGTTTTCCGGAGATGTTGAAAAATCAGATGGACTTGGGGAGAAAACAAAACCGGCAGGCCAGAGCCCAGACTGGGATCCGGGAGTACTTGCGATGATCCATTCTCTCGTCCCGCACCATGTGGAAAATCAAATGGTCCATTTTTTCTCCGAATCATCCGCCGCCGAACACGCCGCGAGAATGATGGCCATGGATAACGCAACCAAAAATGCCGATGATCTGATCGATGACCTCACGCTGGTGTTGAATAAAATGAGGCAGGCAGCGATCACAAAAGAACTTCTGGAGATCACGTCTGCTGTTGAAGCCTTAGCGAAAAAATAGATCATGGAGGAGAACAGGATGCCTGAAACAAAACCAAAAGCAGAGAAAAACGAAAAGTCTAGCGCCAGGCCGAAAGATAAAAAAGAGACCGAACAAAAAAAGAAAAAGCCCAGTAAAGAAGGCCGTGTCGTTCAGGTCATCGGGCCTGTTGTCGATATCTCCTTCAAGCATTCGGAACTTCCCCAGATCTATAATGCTATCCGGATCACGAGCGAAGGATTCGAGAGCCACTCTCCTCATCCTGTGAATGACACAGAAATGAAGGACGGCATTCGGGCCGATAAAGACGTTGCCGCAAATCCGGAAACCTCCACGGCTGTGGATATTATCGTGGAAGTGGAGCAACACCTCGGGGAGGATAAGGTCCGATGTGTGTCCATGCATCCTACGGATGGTTTAGCCCGAGGAATGAAAGCCATCGACCTGGAGGGACCCATCACAGTTCCCGTGGGCGAGCCGACCTTGGGGAGAGTGATGAATGTCATTGGAGAACCGGTGGATCATCAGGGGCCCATAGATTCCCCTGTGAGGTATTCCATCCATCGGCCACCACCAGCCTTGGAAGAGCAGAGCACAAAGCTAGAGATGTTCGAAACGGGGGTCAAGGTCATCGACCTCATCCAGCCTTTTCTCAAGGGAGGAAAGATCGGTCTATTCGGTGGAGCCGGAGTGGGCAAGACGGTCATCATCATGGAATTGATCCACAACGTTGCCCAACAACATGGCGGGTACTCTGTTTTTGCCGGAGTGGGAGAGCGAACACGCGAAGGGAATGACCTGTGGTTGGAGATGAAGGAGTCCGGCGTCATCGGAAAGACATCCCTCATCTACGGACAGATGACAGAGCCCCCGGGAGCACGCCTCCGTGTCGGTCTGGCCGCTCTTTCTGTCGCAGAATATTTCAGAGATGAAATGAATCAGGATATTCTCCTTTTCATCGACAACATATTCCGCTTCGTCCAAGCCGGCTCAGAAGTCTCGGCCCTGCTGGGACGCATGCCTTCGGCTGTGGGCTACCAGCCAAACCTGGCGACGGAATTGGGAGAGCTGGAAGAACGGATCACATCGACCCGGAGGGGGTCGATTACCTCTGTTCAGGCCATTTATGTGCCGGCGGACGATTTTACCGACCCGGCACCGGCGACGACCTTTTCCCATCTGGATGCTACGACCAATCTGTCTCGGGCCCTTACTGAAATAGGGATCTATCCTGCGGTCGACCCTCTAGCGTCCTACTCGCGCATTCTCGATGCCCGGGTAATAGGGGAGGAGCACTATTCGGTGGCCCGTGAGGTCAAGGAGATCTTGCAGCGGTATAGGGATCTTCAGGACATTATCGCTATACTCGGCATGGAAGAGCTCTCTGAAGAGGATAAAGTTATTGTGTCCCGTGCCCGAAAAATCCAGCGGTTCTTCTCGCAGCCCTTTAATGTGGCACAGGAATTTACGGGAAGAGCAGGCAAGTATGTCCCTGTCCAAGAGACGGTCAGAGGGTTTAAGGAGATTGCTGAGGGAAAACATGACGATATACCCGAGCAGGCGTTCTACATGGTCGGTGGGATCGATGACGTAACCCAAAGAGCGGAAGAGTTGAGAGCTGCATGAGCGAAGCCCTGCCCTTATCTCTTAAACTTCGTGTGATCACATCACATGAAGTTCTTGTGGATGAACAGGTCGAAGAGGTCTCCATACCGAGTCTTGAGGGGTATTTGGGCATTCTTCCTGGGCACAGAAACCTCCTTGTCGCTCTGGGGAAAGGGGCGATCGAATATCGCAAATCCCAGTCAAAGAAACACGTTGCAGTGAACGGAGGGTATGCGAGTGTACAGCCCGGGAGCGTTCTTGTCTTTACCGATTTGGATGAAGATGAACCTAGATGATCAGCTAAAGGGTGAGGACGAGACTCTCGACACCTTCTA
This sequence comes from uncultured Eubacteriales bacterium, assembly GCA_964540205.1. GTDB lineage: Bacteria > Acidobacteriota > Aminicenantia > Aminicenantales > Aminicenantaceae > WTAW01. The sequence goes on from CAZIMJ010000097.1 coordinate 9,033, forward strand.
TCATGGACGCATCCGTGTCTTCCAGAAAAAGAAAGGATATCGTTTTTCCATCGATGCACCCCTCCTGGCAGACTTTATTCAAACAAAAGAAGCGGACAGAATACTGGAAATGGGAGCGGGAAGCGGGATTATTTCGCTTCTCTTGAGCATCAAGCCTTTTGCCCACTTAACAGCTTTGGAGATCCAGGCCTCCCTGGCGGATCTGGCCCGGCGCAATGTCAAGCTCAACAACTGCAAAGACCGCATTAATGTTGTCCACACCGATCTTCGTGTTTTTTCTATGGGGGAAAAATATGATTTGGTGTTTTCCAATCCCCCCTACATCAAGCATAACGCAGGACATTTGAGTGTTTCGGACGAGAAGTCAGTGGCAAAACATGAGTTAAAATGCACCATTTTTGATATAATGCAGAGAACTGAAGAATTATTAGAGATGCAGGGAGTGGCATATTTTGTATATCCTGCAATCCGGGAAGAGGATTTTATGCAAGCGATACAAGATACGCAGTTGAGGGTCAGGAACATCCGCTATGTATTTCCCTATAGAGACAGCGATCCCAATTTCTTTCTGGTGAGTTGCGATTTCTCCTCTCCAGAGGTCCAAAAACTGCGCCCCCTCATCCTATATGAGCGGGAGGGGGAATACACAAAGGAAACGCAAAACATATTCTCGGGGAGAATCCATGATCCGACTGATTAAGAACCTGGTTGGCTTGTACAAGTATAGAGTCCTGATCCAAAACCTCGTGAGCCGCGAATTGAAGGCCCGCTATCGAGGCACGGTATTGGGATTTTTCTGGTCTTTCTTCAATCCGTTCCTGTTGTTGATCGTGTACACTGTTGTTTTCGGTTTTATCATCATGCCGAGAGACCCAGCCTTCGAAGGTTCTCCCTGGCTGTACGCACTTTTCCTCTTCTGTGGATTGCTGCCCTGGCAAGTCTGGTATGTCGCTTCGTCCCTTGAGTCGGCTAACGTCCTGATCATACAGGGGAATCTGATAAAGAAGATACTGTTCCCTGTGGAGATCCTTCCTGTTGTTGTGGTGACGAGCAATTTTATTCATTTTCTCTTCGGTCTCCCCATCCTGCTGATTTTTGTCCCGATCCTGGGCGGGCGCATTACGCCATATCTCCTCTTCTTACCTGTTGTCATTTTAGTCCAGTTCGTGTTCACTCTGGGATTCACTTTTCTCGTTTCCTCTTTAACGGTGCATTTTAGGGATATTAAGGATATCCTGGCGAATTTGTTGACCTTTTGGTTTTTTGCCACTCCCATTATCTATCCCATGACTTTTAGCACGGTCCAGGAATCCTCCTTTCTTAAAAAGCTCCTCGACCTGAACCCCATGACCCACATCATGCAGGGATATCAATACTGTGTCTTTTATGGAGAGCTCATCCGGTGGAAGCGGTTGGGAGTCACCTTTATCGTTTCCCTTGTCTTGCTGCTCGTCGGATACTACATTTTTGACAGGCTGCGGGATTCTTTTCCCGAGGAGGTATAGGTGGTTGCCATAAATGTGGATCACGTCACTCGCATATACCAGAAGTACTCTGCTCAACACCGTTTCAAAACCTTCAAGAGTGCGATCGTCAAGGGGGACTTTTTTAAGTCGTTAAGGCCTGATGAGCTGGTCACTGCATTGGACAATATCAGTTTTATGGTCGAGAAGGGAACCACCTTCGGCGTCATCGGTGAGAATGGCTCGGGGAAAAGCACTCTGCTCAAGGTGATCACCGGGATCGCCAAACCCACATCCGGATCTGTGAGTGTGGATGGAAAAATCTCTGCGCTCATCGAACTCGGAGCGGGTTTTCATCCGGAGATCTCAGGCCGGGAAAACGTCTTCATAAACGGCATCATGCTGGGTCTTTCCAAAAAAGAGATCACGGAAAAATTCGATGACATCGTCCGGTTTGCAGAGCTAGAGGAGTTTATCGATGCCCCAGTCAAAACTTATTCGTCAGGAATGCACATGCGGCTAGGGTTTTCCATCGCAATAAATGTGAACCCTGATATTTTGCTCATTGATGAGGTCCTGGCCGTTGGGGATGCCTCTTTTGTGCCCAAATGTTTGGACCGGATCGATGATTTCCGACGAAGAAAGAAGACCATCCTCTTTGTCAGTCATGACTTATCCACGGTAGAAAAGATTTGTGATCGAGTCATTTGGTTAAAGCACGGCAAAATCCAGACAATGGGAGAGCCCAAACGGGTCGTCGATGCCTATCTCCAAGACGTCGCTGAAAAACAGGAAGAAGATTTTGAGAGGCGCCAGCAGGAGGTGGAGGTCGAAGAGAAATTTGAGGAGGAACGCAGGGAAAACCGTTGGGGAAAAAGGGAGATCGAGGTCAAAAAAGTCAGACTGAAAGGTTTGGATGGGACAGAGAAACACGTCTATTCCCCGGATGAGGGCATGGTCATAGAAATGGATGTTTTAGCATACTCCCAGATCAAGGATTTTGTTTTCGGGGTCGGGATATATAACCCAAAGGGAATCTGTTGTTATGGGACAAACACGGAACTGGAAAAGTATACAACACAATTTATCGAGGGAGAAGGACGGGTCGTCTTTCAGATTGATAAACTTGGCCTCATCAACGGAACCTACTATCTGGATGTGGCCACTCATAAGAAGGATGGCTATCCCTACGACTATCACCGCAACCTGTATTCATTCTTGATCTCCTCAACCAACAAAGATGTGGGCATTCTGCGTCCGGAACATTCCTGGAAGTTTTCCTCTGGAATCAAGATCAAGGCTCCTTCAGGAAAGGAGGAGTGACCGAAATCAGAACAGGAAACACGGTGATGGAGTGTTGAAAGACGTTGCATTTGAGCGGGTTATTTGTATAATGTTCGCCAGGAGTTTGTAATGGCCGAGAAAAAGATGAAGCATGGACGGGAAGCGCATTCACGAACAGTCGCCAAAGCGGTCAGTTGGCGAATCATCGCCACCTTTACAACGATGACCGCTGTGTATATTTTTACAGGAGAATGGTTGATCACCATCGGAGTGGGTATTGTTGAAGTGGTCGCAAAGATCACATTCTATTATCTTCATGAGAGGATCTGGCACAAAATTTCCTGGGGAAAAGAAAAACATCCACTCTCCACAATTCCTATTAAGGGAGAGATCACGCCTGAGGACATGGACAAGATCAAATCCCAGCTCAGGGACCTGGGTTACCTTGACTAGCGCTAAACCTAATCTACAGATAGCGCATGAAGATTTTGAATAGAGTTCAAACGGCAGAGAGATCCTATCCTTCATCAAAAAATGGAAAATAAGGTCAAGAGCCTCGTTGAGTTAACGAAGCTCAGAGAGAAATTTGGGCGCCAGGGAAAGACAACTGTCTTCACAAATGGCTGTTTTGATGTGCTTCACAGCGGGCACATCCACCTTTTTCGACAGGCAAAGAAGTGTGGGGATATCCTTATCGTTGCCGTAAACGATGACCTGTCTGTCCGAGATCTGAAGGGTCCTGCCAGGCCCGTTTTTCCCCTCGAGGAGCGCTTGGAAGTCTTAGAGGCCGTCGAAATTATCGATTACTTGACTTCCTTCTCCCAGCCGACTCCCCGGGAGCTCATCCAGGCTCTCCTCCCCGATGTGCTCGTCAAGGGAGGCGATTGGAAACCAGATGAGATTGTAGGAAGGGAAGAAGTGGAGGAGGCGGGCGGAAGGGTCCTCATTATCCCCTATCTTTTTGGGAGGTCATCCTCCGAGATCCTTAAGAAAATAAAGATACCGTCGTAAGATCTATAGCAATAGTAAGTACCTTCTGGGATAGAATCAGCCTTTTCTATTCGCTTACTTTTAGCGTCCGTATTTAATTTATCGCTAGAGATAGAAAAAACCCACTGTCTGTCCCAAAAAAGACAGCGGGTTTTCTTTTTCTGTAATCAGTTATTCGAGCAGTTTTGCATCTTGCTCAGGATTGTAGTCTGCAGCCTTCTGAACAATGAGCGGCTCTAGGAACAGCATATCTTTTCATTTTGGCCTCCTTCCCTTTTACGGGATTTATATTCCTTATTTAGTATATAGTATTACTCAGATATAGTCAAGCCAGTTTACAGCTGTTATTCCACTTCTAAACCGTCCGTGTTTGTATAAGGTTTTTATAACCGGTTCTTAGGAACATCTAGATGCCCTTTTTCTCCTATTCTGGAGAGTGATAGGCATTGACCTGTTCAAAGAACCAAACCCAGATCTTTTTGTTGAACTCCAGGCTGGGCGGATTTTTTTTCAAGAGAGAGAGGAAACTAGCCTCCTCTTTATCACCGGGCGTCCATTTGAATGTGAAATCTGTGTTCCACAGTTCGGGAAAGTCCGGGTGGAATTGAACGCCGAGAACATTCGGATATTTCTCATGTTCTATGCCCTCAACTACACGTCCATCAGAAGAAGTGGCATTGATTTTTATCCCTTTCCCCAGTTTCCCCAAAGCCTGGTGGTGGGCGCTTATCACATAGGGGCGGTCCGCGTTGTTGAATCCCAGGTCGGCCGTGAATTTTCCGCCATCCAGAAGATTTATCGGATGCAGGAGGTAAGGATAGAGCTTGAGCTCTGGATGGATCTTGGCGTATGGATTTCTGTGCCAGTCAGCTTTTTCCGCGTAAATGATATCTTCGATAAAATCCATCCCGTATATTCCCGATGGGATATCCTGGATCAATGTCCCGCCAGTCCCTACATTCAGACTCTGGGCACCGAGACAGATACACAGTACTGGAAATTTTGGGGCGGATTCCATCAGCCCCACAAAGTTATGGTCCTGCAATCCCCCGAAAAGATGGAAGATGAATGAGACTTCTAGGAAGTGGCGGTACGGAGTACTGATGGAGGTGAGGAGACCTGTTTTTTCGCCGTAGATATAGGGAGGAATGTCTGCGCCCCCAAAAAAGATGATGCCGTCAGATTTTTCGAATATTGTCCTTAGTTCTGCGGTCATCTCATTTTTTTGGAAAAGGGAGTGAGCATCGATCTCTCCTGTTATTGTGTGGAATTTGATCCAACCGAGGTTTTTCTCGCGCACAAATTTTTTTGCCTTTTCAAAATCTGTCATCTGCTTCTCATGCAGCACACCCACAACGACCAGGTCCTCAGGAGTAAGAAGCCCTTGGTTTTTCAACTCTATGAGAGATTCGACGACAAATGTGGAAGGGTGGAGGATTGCGATCACCACCCGATCCTTTTCTTTCTCTGCCGATTTGAAATACTGGTCCTGGCCATAAACAAGATTGAATTGGCTCAGAGACATCAAGACACTGAGGGCGATCAAAACCTTTGACAGGAACCGTTTATTCATTTTATGCTCTCCACTTTGTTTGTCTGGGCTTGGATTATAATTTCTGAGGATCCTTTTGACAAGACTTTAAGGAAATTTATTTGTTTTCCCAAATCTGTGATGGAGTGAAATCTCGATAGCAGTAGTAAATGATCAGATTGTGTGATGGAGAAAACCATGAGGAGGGCTGGACGGGCATGGGACATCTCCTTGAGGGAGATTTGAGGGAAGCCCGGATCCGAGCGAAGTTTCCACGCTGGGGGAATTGAGCGTGTTTTCGATATCATATAATCTGATCATTCGGAATGTCGGTTAATACGGTTTTGGATAAACCTTCAATTTCGTCTTAAAAAAATAATTCAAGCACAGACTAAACCTTTTCGCTCCCATATTCGTTTATATAGGGGAATAGTCAAGTTAAGAATTTGAGGATGGAGATTCGCAAGGAGATGAAAAAATAATGTGGATACGCAGATTTCCGTCCATAACAATCCTAATATTCCTGCTTCTGTGGCCGGGAGTGATTTTTTCTTCCTCAGAAGAGATTTTTGATATCCCCAGGTTCACAAAACCGCCAGAGATCGATGGTGTATTGGATAATCCGGTGTGGGAAAAAGAAGCACTGAAAATAGAGAATTTCCATCAACTGTCCCCCAAAGAGATGGGCGATCCTTCTGAAAAGACTGTGACCTATATCGGCTATGATGAAAAAAATCTGTATATCGCTTTCCGATGCTACGATTCCGACCCCAAAAAAATATGGGCTTCTGTGACCAACCGCGACGGTTGTATGGAGGATGACTGGGTGATTATCTTCCTAGATACGTTCAATGAAAAACGCAGAGCCTTCGGTTTCCTCCTGAATCCATTGGGAATCCAGATGGACTGTCTCCGTCTAGAAGAGGGAGGGGATGAAAACATGGACTTCAGCTGGGATACGGTTTTTTTCAGCGAGGGGAGAATGGATGAGGAAGGTTATGTTGTGGAAGTAGCGGTCCCTTTCAAGAGTATCCGTTTTCCTGACGCTGAAAACAAGGTTTGGGGACTCACTCTTGGCCGCAACATCCCTCGTAAAGGAGAGATCCTCCTTTGGCCAGATTTTACACGAGAGATCTCGGGATTGATCACCCAGAGTGGGGAGATCAGGATCCAGGGAGATGTCGAAAAGGGAAAAAATTTCGAGATCATGCCAGTTTTTACTTCGCTCAAGACTAAAAACTCAAAAGTAGACCCAGAAGCCGGTTTAAATCTCAAATGGGGTGTCAGTTCTGATCTTACCCTTGACGTCACGGTCAACCCGGATTATAGCCACATAGAGGCCGATGCTCCGCGAATAGAGACTAACCAGAGATTTGCACTTTACTATGCTGAAAAACGGCCTTTCTTTCTGGAAGGAATGGAGATCTTCAAGTTTCCCCAGGTCAACCTGGTCTATACGCGCCGCATCATCGACCCATCGGTAGGGGGGAAGGCGACCGGGAAAGTCGGACGGTTCACGTATGGATTGCTCACGGCCTATGACCTCAATCCCACAGAGAATCTCTGGGAAGTCTCCGAAAATGGGGAGGAACGGAATAAAAATGCCCTTTTTAACATATTCAGAATGAAGGCAGATGTTGCACCGGGTTCATACTTGGGATTTTGCCTCACAGATAAAAAGATCAACGGTTCATTTAATCGCGTGGCAGGTGTGGATGGACAGTTAAAGTGGAAGGATAACTTTTTCTTCTCCTTCCAGGCCATAGGATCAAAAACCAAGTATGACGACCGGGAGACAGATGTTGTCCCTGCACTCTCTGCAGAGGCGTCCTATTTTTCGAAGTACTGGGGGGCCGGTATGTCCTGGCAGTCTATGCACCCGGACTTCGAAGCTTCTGCAGGCTATGTCAATCGAGTGGATTACACGAAATTTGTCGGTTATTCATTTTTTAACCTCTATCCTGAGAAGGCTTTCATGAACCAGATCAGTTTGAGCGTGAATGCCGGTCAAATGTACGAATATTTTGGAAACACTCTTTCCGATCAATGGGTGAACGCGAATGTTCATCTCCGTTTTACCGAATTTAATCAGATGAACATCACGTACAGGAATTCTATGGAGAGGTACGAGGGAATCGATTTTCACAAGAATGTGATGAACCTCGACATCAATTTCAGTTTGATCGGATGGCTTCCATTCGGAGCCTACTTCCAGACGGGCGACAGCATTTACTATGACCCTGACGATCCCTATCTTGGATACAGCAATACCTATGGGATCTATTTTACTTTTAAACCGAGCAAGAGGCTTCAATATTCCCTTGATTTTACGAAGCAGACCTTTTGGAATAGAAGAGGTGGTGAGCAAGTCTATGATATCAATGTCGTGCGCAACCGCTTGACCTACCAGATCTCCAAAACGCTTTCCCTCCGTGGCATCCTCGATTACGACCATTACGACAAAGCCGTCTATGGCAGTTTTTTGGTGAGCTGGGTCTTAAGGCCGGGCACCGTGTTCTTTTTTGGTGTGGACAACAACCTGTTGAGGGACAAGATCGGCAATTATACCCAGGACAATTACAGTGTGTTTGTTAAGTTTTCCTATTGGTGGAGGATCTAACCTTTCACCATCGCACCGGCGATCTTGCTCCCCATCAATCATGAGATAAGAAATGTTATCTCGTACTCTTGAGAATCGTAGATCTTCAGGATCGCAGTTTTGTCCTTCAGTTTGATCTTATATTCTTCCCATTCTTTGCCCGTCTTGTGATCCAGGAACCTTTTTCTCTCGAAAATTTTTTCTATGGGATACTCTTTTTGACCGATGGTCACAGACCTGGGAGTCTCCTCCCCTTTATAACCTGAGTGAAACTGGACTCTGACTTTTCTGGATCGATCTTTCATGGGCCTCAGCACCGCGTGATACGTGGGTATGCTGGTCTTTGCCACATTGTATGCCTCTTCGATCTGTCTGTCAAAATCCTGATTTTATAAATAATTCAGGTATAATAGGGCCATGAGTTTAAGATTCCTGTCGGAGACAAATGAGTTCAAGAGGTTGAGGAATGCCCTGGATCGGGGAGAGAAGGGATTTCTGGTTTCTGGGGTTGTGGATGCGGCAAAGGCATTTTTCCTGGCAACATTGCTTATGAATACGGAAAAAAAAGTCGTATTCATCCGGCCTTCCAGCCTTTCTCTCTCCAAAGTTCTGGAGCAATGCCAGTTCTTTCTATCGCAGTTTTCGAAAGATCTTCTGCTCGGTGTTCTTCCTCCACTCTCGGAGAACCCGTATCAGGAAGTTCCGCCTTCGCTGGGATCTATCTCCTCAAGGATGAGATTTTTTTACGGTTTGACATACAGCAAACCGCGACTTATCGTGACCAATCTTTTCGGTCTTCTTAAACCCTTCCCCCATCCGGAAAGCTTAAAGGATTTCTTCACAGATGTTGAGGTCGGTCAAAGGCTGGACCGTGACGGCCTGCTCGAGATCCTGAACATGTACGGGTACACTCAAGAAGACATCATCAATTTGCACGGAGAATTTTCATGGCGAGGCGGGATCGTTGATGTGTTTTCTCCCTGGGAGACTTTTCCTTTCCGGATCGAACTCAGCGGCAATGAGGTCGTCTCCCTCAGAATGTTCGACCCGTCTTCGCAGAGGTCAAAGACAAAAATCGACAGGCTTATCTTTCCTGCACTTCGAGAATTCCAGGCAACTCCAGCTTTCCTCGAAGAGTGGACCCGATTGGCTCGGCAAAAGGGGAGTCTGCCATTCTTAAAAGATATCAGGGAAAAAGCGGAGAGTCTGAAGAAGGGAGAGATCTTCCCATCATTCTCTTTTTTATCCCTGCTCCACGGGGAGCGTTTCTCCTCTTACAAGAATTACCTAAAGGATTATCTTTTTGTCATCGATAACATCGACGATGTGGCCAAAGACTGGGAGGAAACATACTCGGGACTCCAGGAACAGTTCGATGAAAACTCTGCTCAAAGGAAGTATGCCCTTCCGCCTGAGGAAATTTACTCTTCAGCCCTTTGGGATCAAATCAGAGAGGACGCCATCAAACTGGAAGAGCTTGTTCCACTGGACGGCAAGGAGGTGTTCCATTTTCCTTTTCAATCAGTCACTCGTTTTGCCAACAAAATCCCTTTTTTCTTGAAGTACATGAAAAAACTTCAGAAGCAGAGGGAGAGAAGTTATGTTTTTCTGGCAAATGAAGGAGTGCGCCAGAAATTTGCCGGCCTGCTCTCTCAGCATATGATCCCCCATGCAGAGGTGGCAGACCCTTCCACTCCTCCCCATGAAGGCGAAGTGAGCCTTCTCATCGGAGACCTTCAGCGCGGATTCAGTTATCCGAGTGAAAAGATCTTCTGCTTTTCTGAAAAAGATATTTTTACGGAAGAAAAAGTCCTCATCAGCCGGCCTCGGGTCAGAGCTTTTGTCTCCCACTTCCAGGACCTCAAAGCCAGTGATTTTGTAGTTCATACCGATTATGGGATCGGGATCTTCACTGGTCTGATCAAGCTCAGCGTTGATGGAAAGAAGAGAGAATTTATCGAAATTCACTACAAGGATGAGGATAAGCTGTTCGTTCCAGTCGAAGACCTCAACCTCGTCCAAAAATATACCAAATTGGGAACGAGTGCTCCAGCTCTTAACAAATTGGGGACACCTCAATGGGAAAAGATCAAAGCTCGAACAAAAAAAGCCATAGAAACCATGGCCAAAGAACTCCTTGACCTCTATGCCAAGAGAAAAGCTATGAAGGGATACAGTTATAGCCAAGAGGGAGAATGGCTCTCTGATTTCGAAAAAACTTTCGAGTTCACAGAGACAGAAGATCAACTCAGGGCGATCCAAGAGATCATGGGAGACATGGAGTCCAAATCTCCTATGGATCGTCTTCTCTGCGGAGATGTGGGATACGGTAAAACAGAAGTGGCTATGAGAGCGTCATTCAAAGCGGTTATGGATGGAATGCAGGTGGCTATTCTTTGCCCGACCACGGTCCTGGCCAGTCAACACCACAAAACGTTCCAGACGAGGATGCTGCTCTTCCCTGTCCGTGTGGAGAGCCTCACTCGGCTCCAGACTCCGGCCAAACAAAAGAAGATATTGAAGGATGTCAAAAAAGGATTGGTCGATATCGTTATAGGGACTCACCGGCTTCTCTCCAAGGATGTGGAGTTCAGGGATCTCGGATTGTTGATCGTCGACGAAGAGCAGAGATTCGGTGTTGGCCACAAAGAGAAGATCAAAACAATGAAGAGCAACATCGACGTTCTGACCATGACGGCCACTCCGATCCCGAGGACCCTGAACCTCTCTCTTTCCGGATTGAGAGACATTAGTCTCATCGAGACCGCACCCAAGGACCGCCTGGCCATCCATACGGTTGTCACCACCTTTCGCTCAAGTCTCATCGTCTCTGCCATAAAGAATGAATTGGGACGGGGAGGCCAGGTGTATTTCATCCACAATAAGATCGACGATATCGACACCATAAGCCACATGATCGAAAAATGGGTGTCCCAAGCAAAAGTTGTCACTATTCACGGGCAAATGCCCAGCACGCAGCTCGAGCGCCGTATGGTCAATTTTATCGAACAGAAATCCAATGTCCTCGTTTCGACAACGATCATAGAGAATGGGATTGATATTCCTCTTGTCAACACGCTTATCGTGAACCGTGCAGACCGTTTTGGCCTAGCGCAACTCTACCAGTTGAGAGGAAGAGTGGGACGATCGTCTCGGCAAGCTGTTGCCTACTTTCTTGTCCCGCCATTCACGGAGCTGACATCGGTGGCCAAGGAGCGACTGAAAGCCCTGCAAGAGTTCAGTGAACTGGGATCCGGCTTCCGGCTGGCGGCCAAAGATTTGGAGATCAGGGGGGCAGGGAATTTTCTGGGTTCGGAACAGCACGGGTACATGGAGGCGGTGGGATTCAACTATTACATGAATCTTCTTGAAAAGACGATCTCTGAGCTCAAGGGCGAGGAGCAGGAAGATGTCAAGAGTGAGATCAACATGAAGTTGGACATGCGGATCCCAGAAAGCTATTTGCCTCAGATCAACCTCAGACTCAACCTCTACAAGAGAATATCCTCAGTGGAAAGTTTGGAGGAGTTGAGCAGGATAAAAGAGGAGATAATGGACCGATACGGCTCCCTGCCACCCACTGTGATCAATCTCCTGTGTTACGGGACAATAAAGTTTCTCGCGCAGAGGATCAAGATTCAAGGGGTCGACCGTATCGGCCGGAAGATCATCATTAAATTTCTCCCCTCCTCAACGGCGGATATCGCCAGGATGACAGGGATGTTCGAGAAGTACTCTGGATCGATCACGCCGCAGGGGATCATGAGCATCGAACTCTCTTCGGATGGAGAAGCACAGGTTTTGGATGAAACGATATCCATCTTGAAGGAGTTAAGCCAAGTGTAATATAATATATTGAAATTAAATCAGATGGAGATTTTGAGATTGAGACATCGTGTTTGCTGTATCTTGTTTCTTGGGCTGATGTTTGCCTTTGGTGTGAGCTGCAAGAAGCAGGAGTCCGAAGAGGGGGTGCCGACTGATAGAGCAGACTCTCTTAAAAAAAAGAACAGTGTTATCCTTAAAGTCTCAGATTCTTTTTACTTCAACTCTGATTTTGAAAAATACCTTCTGTCCATTGCAGGGCAGGAATACAAGGATCTCTCCGTAAGCTCACTCAGTCGCCTTTTTGATGATTTTGTCGATGAAAACATCCTCCTTCAGGTTGCGAGGGACCAGGAAACTTCCCTGACGGTCGATGAACAAAAAGAGTATTTGGCCAAGTTGACGAGGGAATCTTGGTCGAACGGGAAAAAAAGCCCTTTGGGCGAACTCGAGTATGAAACCCTCCTGGAAAAGCTTGTGATCGAAAAATACTTGTCCCAACAGATCGATAAGATCGATGTCACTGATGAGGAAGTTAAAGAGTATTATGAACTTCACAAACGAGAATTTTTACGTCCTGAAAGAGTGAGGGTCAGCCAAATCCTTTTAAAGACAGAGGGTAAGGCTGTCGAAATCCTGGAAAGGGTCAAGAATGCCAGCGGAGAGTCCTTCCGAGAGATCGCCCGTGAAGAGTCGAGCGGAGTGGAGGCATCGAAGGGAGGATCAATGGGCCTGTTCGAGATGGGCCAGCTTCCCTTCGACATGGAAAAGGTTGTCTTCTCCCTAAGGGCAGGAGAGGTCAGCCCTGTTGTTGAGTCATCTTATGGGTACCATATATTCAGGCTGGATGAGAAATTGGAACCAGAACTGGTTCCTGAGGACAGCGCTTTTTCCGAGATCAAGATCAAAATATTCAACCAGAAGATCCAACAGTTCCTTCGAGATCATATGGAGAGCTTAAAGTCCCAATTGGATTGGAATTCCTATCCGAACAATCTTTCCTTCAGCTATCAAAGGATCGATCATGAAGAGAGCGAATAAAATAATCGGAGTCTTCTTAGTTCTTATTGCTGCCACCGGCATCCTCGGGCAAGATCTTGTCGAGGCGATCGTTGCTGTTGTCAACGACGATATCATCACTCTATCCCAATACAAGCAAGAGTTTGTATCCCGTGTGAGGATGCTAAGAGCACAACTGCAGGGTGAAGAATTGAGCCAGCAGCAGGAGATCCTAAAAGAAAACCTTCTGGAATCCCTAATCACCGACCTTCTTCTACTCCAAGAGGCAAGAAAGCTCGGCCTCAATGTCGCGGAGCAGGTGAGGATGACCATTGAGAATATCAAGAGGGAAAACAACCTGACATCCGATGAACAACTTCAAAGAGCCCTCGCCCAACAGGGTATCACTTATGAGGATTTCGTAAAGCAGATGGAACAGAACATGCTGAAGCAGAACATTATTTTTTCTGAGGTGGGGAGGAAGATTGCCATAGATGATTCAGAGATCGTGAGCTACTACAAGGTCCATCAGGAAGATTTTATCGAGCCGATCGAGTACACACTCAAGATGATCTACATCGTCCAGGAGGGAAAAAGTTCAGAGGAGATCGAATCCAAGAAGGAGCAGATCGACCAGAAGTTCGGAGCGAATGAAGACTTCGGTCAGGTTGCAGCGGAGTTTTCCGAAGGCCCAGAAAAGGATTCGCAAGGAGACTTGGGGAGCTACAAGAAAGGGGAACTGCAAAATGATCTGGAACAGGCCATAGAAGGTTTAGAGGTTGGAAATGTGACTCCCTGGCTGAACATGCAGGGTGCGTGGTACAGGTTGAAACTTGTAGAAAAAAAGGACAGACGCCTAAAAGAATTTCAAGAAGTCCGAAAAGAGATTGAAGGAAGAATCTTCGAAGAAAGGCAGCAAGAAGAGCTGGAAAAATATATGATAGGCATCCGGGACAAAAGTTATATTAAAATTTTGATCGCTAATCCCCCTATCGACTGATCTGGATTATTCATAAAAGCGGCTGCTAAATTTATAATCTAAAACCATTCTATATCTTATTGTCAGCATCTTTTACCCTT
>CAZIMJ010000098.1:0-28772 GCA_964540205.1 uncultured Eubacteriales bacterium
TGAATTGACTTGAAATATAAGATTTGATATAAGAGTGGAGTGCAGGGCCTATAGCTCAGCGGTAGAGCCACCGGCTCATAACCGGTTAGTCCCAGGTTCGAATCCTGGTAGGCCCACTTTTACCAGAGGAAAAGATGTGGATATCGACTTTGACAAACTAATCAACCTCCAAAATCTAGATGAAGAAATAAGACAAACCACTCTTATCCTTGACAAGATCCCCCTCCAACTGAAAGACATCGATAAAAATATCGAGACTCAATTCCAAGCAGTTACTCAAGCCAAAGATAAACTCAGCAAAAACCAAAAACGCCGACGCACGCTCGAAGCGGAAATCCAGTATATCAAAGCGCATATTGACAAATTCAAACATCAATTAGGTGGAGTGAAAACAAATAAAGAGTACAGCACACTCTTGAAAGAGATCGAGGATGCACAATCCAAGATCGACCAAAAAGAAGAAGATATCATCAGCGAGATGCTCAATGCCGATGACATCGGCGAGGAGATCCGGAAAGCGGAATCGAAAGCAAACGAAGCCAAAGATAAACTCAGCAAAGATAAAGACGCACTTATCCTGAAAAGTAAGGAATTAGAAGAAAAAAATAAAGAGCTCACACAAAAAAAAGAGGCCCTGATCCCACAGATCCCGAAAGAACAGTCCAAACTTTATTTGGAGATATTCAAGAATAAAAATGGGATCCCGCTATCTCCTGTAACCGATGATTTTTGTTCGATGTGCCAAATCCGTATTCGACCACAGGTGCTGAACGAGCTAAAAGCCGAAACCCAGATCATTCTCTGTGAAAACTGTGGCCGGATCCTCTATATAAAGAAAAAACCCTCCTAGATTTAAGCTCTTTTGACTCTGAATTATTCAGAAGATTATTCTTGGTAGAGACTGTCGATAATACTTCTGTATTTCTGCTCAATGATGTTTCTCTTGACTTTGAGAGTCGGTGTTATCTCCCCCTTTTCGATCTCGAATTCTCTATCCAGTAAAACCACTTTCCTCACTTTTTCGTAGGATGCTAATCCTGGTGTTGCCCTGTTGATCTCGGACTCGATAAAATTCAAAATCTTATCATTTTCGACAAGATCGCTATAATCACTGTAACTGATGTTGTTCGCGTCCGCATATTCCACCAATTTCTCGAAATTCGGCACAACAAGTGCAGAGATAAATTTCCGTTTGTCTCCGATAAGAACCGCGTTAGAGACATAAAGATTTGTTTTTAAGATATTCTCTATGGGCTGAGGTGCCACATTCTTTCCACCTGCCGTAACGATGAGATCTTTCTTCCTGTCCGTGATAGTTAAAAATCCTTCTTCATCCAAATACCCTACATCTCCCGTGTAGAACCAACCGTCTTTAATCGCTTCTTGTGTTTCAGCCTCCATTTTGTAATACCCCTTCATGACATGGGGACCTTTTGTCAAGATCTCCCCATCTTCGGCGATCTTCACCTCTACTCCAGGGATAGGCTTCCCCACACTTCCGAATTTTATGTCTTCAAGAGTGTTCACTCCAATGACAGGAGAAGTTTCTGTCAATCCATATCCTTCCAGAACGATCAGTCCCATCGCATAGAAAAACTCGGCAATATCTTTGGAAAGAGGTGCCCCGCCCGAAACAAAGAAGCGAACTCTGCCTCCGGTCTTCTCGATTATTTTAGAGAAGACAAGCTTGTGAGCAAGATTCTTTTTGAACTGAAGAGAACCAGATACTGGCTGATTGAGCAATTTTTTTCCCCCATACTCCCTCCCAATTCTGGCAGCCCAGAAAAAGATCTTCCGCTTCAAAGAAGAGCTGGCAAGAACATTATCCATGACCTTGGCGTAAATCTTTTCGAACACACGAGGCACACTGACCATGATCTGCGGGCGTATCTCCAATAAATTTTCTGCAACCGTTTCAATGCTCTCTGCGTAGCTAATGGAGCATCCTTTACAGAGATAAGCAAAGGTGACCATCCGCTCCAAGACATGGGACAAAGGCAAAAATGAAAGAACTGTATCTTTTTGGGTGAATTCGATGATCGTTGTTACTGATTCGACATTACTCATAAAATTGCTGTGCATCAGCATGACGCCCTTGGGTGCGCCTGTTGTCCCTGATGTATAGATGATCGAGGCGACATCATCTGGTTTTACATTGAGCGCAAGCTCCTCGAAAAGATCGGGCTGTTTCTCTGCAAGCCTCTCTCCCCGCTTCTGAACGTCTGCAAAAGTCATAGTGCCTTCAGGCCCATCAGCTTGATATGTGATATAGTGTTCCACTTTTATGAGCTCTGATTGGATGGCCTTGATTTTTTCCCGCATTTCATCGTCTGAGAACACAACCACCTTTGCGTCTGAGTTATCGATGATGTATTTGATCTGTTCTGGAACTAGCGATGTGTAGATAGGAACTGTTACTCCGCCCAGACACAAGTTCGCCATATCCGTCATCACCCATTCGGGCCTGTTCTCAGAGAGTATGATCAGTTTATCCCCTGCTTTATAACTCAGGTCTCTCAAGCCGAGAGCAAGGTGTTTCACCTGCTTTTCGAACTCGTCTGTTGAGATAGGCGTGTAACTCCCATCCTTTTTGTAAAGCATCAGATCGTCTTTCGGGTAAGATTTAATCGTGTTGAGAAAAAGCTGACTTAAAGTTTCGGCCATAATAGCCTCCTATCAAACCGTTGGGTAAATTCTATGGGTATTGGTTCCTTAAAGTCAAGCCTTGTCAATCTTTTATGAGCATCTCTGCTTCAGTGATGGCACGAATATCTATCGCCATGTTGAATGCTTTATGATTGAGATAGAGTGTAAGGACCGTTTCTCAAACGGTCTGCTCGGGGAGCGGACCCTACATAAAAAAAGTAGATTATAGAGCGAGAGAACTAAGATTCCAGGACTTTAGCAATGGAGACGACCCTATCTTCTTTTACAAGGTTTATGATCCTGACTCCCTGAGTTGCCCTACCTATAGGCCGGAGTAGTTCGGTCTTAAAACGAATGACTTTTCCCATCTCGGTGATCAAAAGAATCTCTTCTTCAGAAATCCCAACCATTCCGATGGCCTTCCCGATCTTTTTATTGGTCTTCAGGTTGATGACCCCTTTGCCGCCCCTATGGTGGAGGGAATAGAAGCTAGTGTCAGTCTTTTTACCATATCCCTTTTCGCTCGCTGTGAAGGCATACTTTTGTTTCTCTCCGATAACCAGCATCCCGACGATCTGGTCTTTCGGGCTGAGCGTGATCCCCTTCACTCCCGCGGCCTGCCGACCCATAGGCCGGATCTCGCTTTCTTTGAACTTGATGGCCTTGCCCATTTTTGTACCGATAATGATCTCTTTCGTGCCATCTGTGAGTTTCGCCTCCAACAGTTCGACTTTTGAATTCAGGGTGATGGCAAGAATGCCTCCCTTTCGGATATTCTTGAAATCGCTGAGGCGAGTTTTCTTGATCCGTCCATTCGAACCAAGCATCATCACATAGAGATCTTCTGCAAAATCTTTGACAGCCACCACTGAACTCACTCGTTCATTGGGATCGAGCTGGACAAGGTTTTGAATGGACTTCCCTCGACTCACAACGCCCACATCTGGGATGTACAAAGCCTTCAGCCAGTGGAGCCGACCTTTATTGGTGAAAATGAGCATGTAGCTGTGCGTGGAACAGATAAAGAGGTCCTGGACCACATCCTCAGCTTTCATGCTCATCCCTCTTTTCCCTTTCCCCCCGCGAGTTTGGAACCGAAAATTGCTCAAAGACGTCCGTTTGATATATCCAGAGGATGTATAGGTGATGGCTACATCTTCTTCCTTGATCAGGTCTTCGACAGAGATCTCTGTAATGCTTTCCTCTATGATCTCTGTTCGTCTCAGATCATTGTAATCCGATTTTATCTGTTTCAATTCATCCACGATGATGTCAAGGATCAGTTGCTCGCTTTTTAGGATTTTTCTCAACTTTGCGATGAGTTTCTTCAGCTCTTTGTATTCCTGGACGATCTTTTCCCGTTCCAGTTGTGTCAATTTCTGTAACTGCATCTCCAGGATAGCCTGAGCCTGGATTCTTGACAGACGAAATCGAGTTATCAATCCGTTTCTCGCTTCGTCCACAGTCTTGGATGCACGGATGAGAATAATGATCTCATCCATATGGTCTAGAGCGATGGTCAATCCTTCGAGAATGTGCGCTCGGTGTTCTGCTTTTTTCAACTCGAAGCGCGTCCTGCGGCGGACCACATCCTGGCGGTGTGAGATAAAATACCGCATCATGTCGATCAAGCTCAGCACCTTGGGCTGTTTCTCAACGATCGCCAACAGGATGATCCCAAAAGATGTCTGGAGAGATGTGTGTTTGTATAGATTGTTAAGGATGACTTCAGGAAATTCTCCTCTTTTGATCTCGATCACGGCCCGCATCCCTTCCCTGTCGGACTCATCTCTGATATCAGCGATCCCTTCGATCTTTTTGCTGTTCACGAGGGATGCAACGTTTTCCAAAAGCCTGGCCTTGTTCACCTGGTAAGGAATCTCTGTGATGACGATACGGTCCCTTTCTCCCTTGGCACCCCGCTCGATCACGGCTTTGGCTCGCAGGTTTATGATCCCCCTCCCTGTTTCGTATGCACTCTTTATTCCTTGCAGCCCGAATACATACCCCCCAGTGGGAAAATCCGGTCCAGGGACAAACTGCATGAGCTTCGCTAATTTTGCGTTAGGATATTTGATCAAATGGATGATGGCATCTACGATCTCTCCCAGATTGTGAGGGGGGATGTTCGTCGCCATACCAACGGCAATGCCTGATCCCCCATTGACGAGCAAATTCGGGATCTTAGCCGGGAGGACTTCGGGCATTTTCAGGCTTTCATCATAGTTGGGAACAAAATTGACAGTATCTTTATCCAGGTCGGCAAGCAGTTCCTGGGCAAATTTTTTCATCCTGATCTCGGTATAACGCATGGCCGCAGGAGGGTCACCATCGACGGAGCCAAAATTGCCCTGACCATCTACCAAGGGATAACGAAGGCTGAAGTCTTGGGCCATGCGTACGATTGTGTCGTACACAGCTACATCCCCATGCGGATGATATTTTCCGATGACATCTCCGACGATTCGGGCGGACTTTTTATATGGCTTGTTCCACGTATTTCCTGCATCGTGCATGGCATAGAGAGTCCGTCGATGAACGGGCTTCAATCCATCCTTGATGTCGGGAATGGCACGTCCGATAATGACGCTCATCGCATAATCCAGGTAGGATTTTTTCATCTCTTTTTCAACACTGACGACAGAGATGTTGTTACTCTTCAATCCGTTTTTTGTCGAATTAGAACTTTTCATAGTATCTCTTTACACATCCAAATTTTGAGCTTCCAGAGCATTTGTCTCGATAAAATTCCTGCGAGGCTCGACTTCATCTCCCATAAGAATGGTGAAGGTCTTATCCGCCTCCACAACATCCTGGATAGACACCTGGAGAAGATATCTTCTTTCAGAATCCATTGTGGTTTCCCAGAGCTGAATGGGTGTCATCTCTCCCAATCCCTTATACCTCTGAATCACGATCCCTTTCTTACCGTTATCGTAGAGGTATTCGAGAAGTTTGGCTTCATTCTCGAGCTTGATCTTATCTCCATTGCTCAGGATAAAGAAAGGAGGGCCAAAATCTTCGAGGGCTTTGTTGATTTTATAGAGAGTTTGGTACTGGGCTGAGGTGATCAGGTTCATGTTCACTTTTGAGGTCACAACCATGCCATTGACCTGGAAATTGACCGAGAGCTCAAAAAGGCCGTGTTCTTCGTCCTTGCTCAGAACGGAAACAATGCCCTTCTCTGTGAGAAGGCTCTGGATTTTCTTCATGTTTTTGGGATCACGCAAAAATTCCATATCACCCACTTCATTCTTTAAAAGGATATCTACAAGGAAAAACGGGTAATTTTTTCTCTCCATGATCTGGATAAAGTTCTTTTTCGTGATGATCCTCTGGAGAAATTTTCTGAATTTGTCCCCCTTGATCACTTCCTTTTGCCTGTTGACCTGAAGTTGGAATTCTTCGGATATTTTCCATATCATGTATTTCTCGAAATCCCTCTCATCATTCAAATACTGGAAAGACCTGCCTTTGGAAATCTTATACAACGGGGGCTGAGCGATATAAAGGTGACCCTTTTCAATAAGTTGAGGCATTTGTCTGTAAAAAAATGTCATCAGCAACGTCCTGATATGAGATCCATCCACATCCGCATCTGTCATGATGACGACCTTGTGATAGCGCAGCTTATCGATGTTAAAATCCGCTTGTTCCACACCCGTCCCCAGGGCTGATATTATTATGCCGATCTCTTCGCTCTTTAGGACTTTATCGAAGCGGGCTTTCTCGACATTGAGAATTTTACCCTTAAGGGGGAGCACAGCTTGGAATCGCCGATCCCGCGCCTGCTTGGCTGAGCCCCCTGCGGAATCACCCTCAACGAGAAATATCTCACTCTGGGCAGGATCTCGCTCTTGACAGTCTGCCAGTTTGCCAGGGAGCGATGTGGATTCCAGAACACCTTTACGTCGAGCCAGCTCCCTCGCCTTGCGGGCCGCCTCCCGTGTCCTTGCCGCGTCCAGAACCTTCAGGATGATTTTTCTAGCGACGGATGGGTTTTCTTCAAAATAACAAGAGAGCTCCTCGTTAACGATGGAATCAACAATTCCTTTGACATCACTGTTGCCGAGTTTGGTCTTTGTCTGCCCTTCAAATTGAGGATCTTTCAACTTGAGGCTCAAAACAACACATAAACCCTCGCGTGTATCATCTCCACTCAGGTTCTGTTTCAAGTCTTTGATAAGATTATTGGCGTTGGCATACTGATTGAGCGAACGCGTTAAAGCCGATTTGAAACCTATGAGGTGGGTCCCTCCCTCGGTGGTGTTGATGTTGTTCACAAAGGAGAAAATGGTCTCCGAATAACCCGTGTTGTACTGCAGGGCCATCTCCACGATTATTCCGTTTTTATTGCTTTCAATACAGATGGGCTTCGGGTTGATGGCTGTTTTGTTCTGATTGAGATACTGGACGAATTCCCGAATCCCCCCCCTGTACTGGAAATCATTTCGGGTATCGTTCCGTTCATCCATGATGGAGATCTTTAATCCCTTGTTCAAGTAGGAAAGCTCCCTCAATCGCTGACTCAATGTGTCAAAATTGAATTCCAGGATTTGGAAAATCTCATGGTCTGGTTTGAAAGTGGTTTTTGTGCCGGTTTTAGTGGTTTTCCCGATCTTTTTGAGTTTTGTGACCGGTTTTCCTCTTGCATAGCTCTGGGCATAAACTCCACCTTCTCTCTTGATCTCAAGGTCAAGCCTCTCTGAAAGTGCATTGACGACCGAGACCCCAACACCATGAAGACCCCCTGAAACCTGATATGATTTGGTGTCAAATTTCCCACCGGCATGAAGAGTTGTCATGACAACTTCAGCGGCAGGTTTCCGAGTTTTCCTGTGTATTCCGACAGGAATACCCCTGCCGTCATCGATGACTGTGACAGTATCATCCACATGGATCATGACATCGATCTTCTTACAATACCCGGCAAGAGCCTCGTCAATGCTGTTGTCCACAACTTCGTACACCAGATGATGTAATCCTTGAGGTCCAGTGCTTCCGATATACATGGCCGGTCGCTTGCGAACAGCTTCCAACCCCTTGAGTACTTTAATACTTTCTGCGGTATACTTTTTTGTTGTCATTTTCCTGCTTTTTGGGAAAAAAATGGGGCTATGAAGGGAAGTTTTTTACATAACCCAATAGGCATTATTTCATAGGTGCCGATTATAACATTATATGGGGAAAATAGCAAAGATAATTCAACTAAAATACCTTTTTTTTTGTAACAAAAAAGCACTATAATCCCGCATTTTTTACCGATGAAAAAATTGCACCAAACAACTCGCAAAATTTGTATATTTTCCACTCCTCATTTTGAAAAAATCAGCGTATTGGATTAACGAATGAATTGCTTAAAAATTCTCAGTTCAAAATAAATAAACAGGAAAAAAGCATCTCCAAATCCGTGATGACATAAATCACATTGCGTTATTGGGTGTTCCAATTGTGTGGTGGAGAAAACCGTGAGAAGGGCTGGACGGGCAGGGTACATCTCCCTAGGGGAGATGTGAGGGAAGCCCGGATCCGAGCGAAGTTCCCTCGCTGGGGAAACTGAGCGTGTTTTCGAAATCACCAATTGGATCACTCGGAACGTCATTCATCACGGCTTTGGAGATGCTTCCTATCCGATTGGAATTTTTGAAATTCAAAATGAGTTTGGATATAATGAAGCGGAAGAGAGGAGTAAAAATCATGCCAGCCAATTTGCCCCCCCAGTACTTCGAAAAGGAGAAGGAATTAAAGACGGCGAGGACTGCGGGAGAGAAGATCGCGATCATGGAAGAACTTCTCTCGATCATTCCCAAACATAAAGGCACAGAAAAACTTCAAGCACTGTACAAAACAAAAATCTCTAAACTCAGGGAACAGTCTCAAAAAAAGGCGGCTGTTTCCCGTCATGGGTCAACATTCCATGTCGATAGAGCCGGAGCAGGCCAAGTCATACTGACCGGTCTTCCTAATTCAGGGAAATCCTCTTTGATCAAAATCCTCACCAACGCCAATCCCAATATCGGCAACTATCCTTTTACGACCCATACTCCCTTGCCAGCAATGATGACGCATGAGAATATTCAGATCCAGTTGATCGATACTCCACCCATAACTCCGGAGTATTTTGAACCATGGTATGCAGAGCTCATAAAAAGCGCAGACGCAGTTTTGCTCTTGATGGACCTGGGAAGCCAAAACCCTGTGAGTGATCTAAACGAAATCACAGAAAAACTCAAAGAAAAAAACATAGAACTTGTGCCTGAAGAGCAGGACATCAGCCCCGAAAAACAGTTTTTTTTGAAACGGACCCTCGTCATTGCCAACAAGACAGACCTCCCTGGATCGGAAGCAAGCTTATCTGTGTTGAGGAGCACCATAGATCCTGCGTACAATCTGATCACCATTTCAGCCTTAGAGGAAACAGGACTCGAAGAACTGAGGAAAAGGATATTTGCCATACTCAAGATAGTCCGGGTGTACAGCAAGATGCCTGGGAAAAAAGTGGACAAGACAGACCCGTACGTGTTCCCTGTCGGAGATACGATGATGGACATGGCAAAATCAGTTCACAAAGATTTCTCACAAAAACTTAAATTTGCCAGGATATGGGGACAGGGTAAATATCAGGGCCAAAAGGTCAATCACGATTACGTTCTCCAAGACGAAGACATCATCGAACTTCACATTTGACGGGATAGACTGGAGAGGAGAGCCCCCCCTCATGCTCCTGCGACTGGAACCCTACCTTTTTCTTGAAACACATATAGAATTTATGCTCAATTGAAAAAAAGTCAAGGTCATCCCCCTGATTTGATGCATTTTGTCGTATTATGTCGCTTAATGTCGCACCTCTAACGACTTTATCCAGAATTATTCATAAAAAATGTCGATTATTAATAAAAATGACATGGAAAATGCAATGCACAAATGATTATTCGGAAATAAAAAAATGAAATTCTGATATTGTGTTTGTCATGATAAGTATCGACATTTTTTATGAATGATTCTGAAAAAATCGGGGCGGTGGGATTTGAACCCACGACCCCAGCGTCCCGAACGCTGTGCGCTACCCGGACTGCGCTACGCCCCGATAATTTGGAATCATTATAGCTAGAATCATAAAATGAGTAAAGACTGATACACACACTCAAAAACGAACTCTATACAATTTCGATCAGCTCATAATCCATACGACCGAGTCCGATCTGTTGTGCATGTTCGAGCTGAACAGTCCAATCGGCATTGTGAACTTCTCTCAGCAAATCCCGGCGGCTTCGTTCATTCACAAGATCGACTGAAGCTTTATCGATAGCAACAGGATCTAGAGAGCCCAGAATCCCTATATCATGAACGATAGCCTTCTCATCCTTCGCCATACAATCGCAATTCTTCGTCACTCCGACTAAAAAGTTCAAGCAGGCGACATTACCGTTCAAAACTTTCCAAAGACTGTAAGCGTATTCAGCCATCTTCTCCTGGATGCGTATGGCGTCTTCATCCCAACGCATCTTGACAGCTCCTACGCTGCAAACCACGAGACACTCTCCACATCCAATACATTTCTCCTGAATGATCCGGACACTCCTCTCCCCTTCTTCGATCGCATTAACGGGACAGTAATCCATGCAGGTCAGACAATTTGTGCACGCTTTCTGATTAATCCAAGGATGCACATCCGAGTGCTGCTCGAGCTTGCCCTCTCTAGAAGCACATCCCATTCCCAGATTCTTCAGGGCAGCGCCAAAACCAGTCTGAATATGCCCGGTAAAATGACTCAAGCACACGAGATAGTCCGTATTGAAGAAAGCACTGCCAAGTTTCGCCGTTTTTACGCGAGGAAGATCGACCTCAATCTCATCATCATCGCGACCGATCAAGCCGTCCGCAATAATCAGAGGGATCTGAAGCGTATCGATCGTAAATCCATGATCGGCAGCCAACTTCAGATGAGCCACAGCATTTGATCGATTGCCCACATACAGGGTATTAGTGTCTGTGATATAAACCCGAGACGTTTTTTTCTTTAACTCATGTATGAGTTGGACCAACCAGTGAGGCTTGATATATCCTGTATTCCCTTTCTCACCAAAATGGATCTTAAGACCCACAAAGTGATCTCTTTCGACCTGCTTTTCCAAACCGAGATGGTGAAAAACTTTTACCGTTTTTTCGGCGAAGGATTTATCCGATTCTTCTCTGGATGCCGCAATAAAGAAAACTTTGCTCGTCATTTTTTTACTCAGTTCGATGGAGACTCTAGAATCTCACGAGCGGCTTGTATACCAGAATGAGGGTTAAAACTGTAGCCAAGAGTGGAAAGAGTGCTTTCCAGAGCCGCTACAGCAAACTGAACTTGAGAGACGGACAGATTGCCCATATGCCCCATTCGGAATGCTTTTCCTGCAACTTCTCCCAATCCTCCAGCGACAATGACTCCATTCGATGCATAGGTGGTCCGGAAGGCTTGATCCTCGATTCCTTCTGGATAATAACACACCGTAAGCGTATCCGCGAGGAATGCTTCATCTGTGAAAAAAGAGAAACCCAGATGCGTCAGTGCGGCCCGGATGGCTTTGGCTACTCTCTGATGGCGGCGGAAACGCTCTTCCATCCCCTCCTCAAGAATGATCTTCGTACCCTCGTTAAAAGCCCTGATCTCATTCACACAGGGAGTCGAAAAATACTTTGAGGGATCTTTCATGATGGGCAACCACCGCATCAAGTCTGCATAGTACGCAGGGATCGCCTCCATGCTCTGCCTTTTATCCATCGCCTTTCGTGAGAGGATGAGGACAGCCAGGCCAGGAGGAGCACCAAAACATTTTTGGGCCGCTGTGAGAACCACATCGACGCCCCAATCGTCCATCCTCTCTTCTATACCACCCGTGGCACAGACGCCATCAATGATATAGAGACTATCAAAGTCCGCGAGGATCTCCGCATAATCTTCGACAGGGGCACAAGCTCCGGTAGCTGTATCCACGTGCGTGGAAACGACAGCTGTATAATGCTCTGTGGACATTTTCTCAGTTAGCTCTTCAGGAAGGACGGCCCTACCCCATGGGCTCTGGATGATATCACACGCCAGATCAAAACTTTCGGCGATATCTTTCATCCGCTGGCCGAAAAAACCCTGAGAGAGAACCAGAATTTTCTCCCCTTTATTGACAGTGTTGAGCAAAGCCATCTCCATAGCAAGTGTACCCGCCCCAGCCACGATAAATGGCTCTCCATCCTGGCAGAAGACTATCTTTTTCAGATTATCCAATGCCTCTTTCAGTTCATCCACCAAAATTGGACTCACATGAGAAACCGTAGGCAGAGATAAAGCGTTTAATATCCGTGGATGAACAGGCGTCGGTCCTGGTATCAAGAGTAATTGTTCTTTCTGCATGTCTTTATCCTTAAGTCTGTATTGACCGTATATTCTTAACCATTCTCCTGTATAAATCAACCCTCGAACTTAATAATGAATTATGATAACTTAATTACACTGATCAATCACGAGAAAGATGGATTATTCACGGACCGAGGCCGACCCACCCCAACCTAACATTAGGGTGGAGGAAGTGGCTCATGAAGTTGTAGTAAACTGCCACGAATGAGCTACAACGAAGCCGGTTTAATGAGATCGGTTCGCCCGAAGGGTAAAAGATGCCGATAATATAGGTCTAAAGTTTTTGGAAGATAAGTGTCGGCAGATTTTATGAATAATTCAGGTGTGAGGAGATGAGGGATGTTGCACATAGAGCACTTATCAAAAACATTTGACACGATCAAAGCCGTTGATGATATTTCCTTTGAGGTCACAGAGGGGGAAATATTCGGATTTCTTGGTCCCAATGGCGCAGGGAAAACAACGACCATCTCGATAATTGCGGGCTTGCTCAGACCAGACAGTGGAAAAATCCACATCAACTCTCTAGACCTTGATGGAGACTTGAAAAAGATAAAAAGACTGATGGGCGTCGTTCCTCAGGAAATGGCCTTTTACGAAGAGTTGACTGCAAAGGAAAATCTTCTTTTCTGGGGAAAACTGTACGGAGTCAGGAAGAAAGAGCTGGATGAGAGGGTTCAGTACTATCTGGAAAAAACCGGATTACTGGGCAGAGAAAATGATGCACTAAAAAAATACTCAGGGGGGATGAAACGGAGGATCAACCTCATTATCGGCTTGATCCATGAGCCCAAGCTGTTGCTCCTGGATGAACCGACCATAGGCATAGATGTCCAGACAAAATTGAACATTTACCAGATCATAAAAGAGGCCTCATCCAACGGAACAACCATCCTCTACACAACCCACAACCTTCAAGAAGCCGAGGAGCTCTGTCACCGCATAGCGATTTTGGACCTTGGTAAGATCTTAGCCCTGGGCACCTTGGATGAGCTCATACAGATCGTGGGCGAGAAAGATATCGTCATAATCAGCGGAAAATTCAGTATCGACATGGCAAGAACAATCATCTCTGAATTCCAACAGGCCACAGTCCTATCTATCGAGGAGAGAAAACTTGTGCTCTCACTGGAAGCCTCAAAGAATATATCAACTCTTCTTGAGGAGTTCTTTAAGAAAGGGATCACGATCGATGATGTATCTATTAAGCAACCAAACCTTGAAAGTGTTTTCCTCAAACTGACTGGAAAGGAACTGCGCGAGTGAATAATATTTTTCATCTTGTCCGGAAAGATTTTAGGAGAAAGTGGAAAAACCCGGCTGTCATTCTGGGTTTTCTCTTTATCCCTTTGGTGTTCACTCTTATTTTCGGGATGGTCTTCGGTTCCGGTGGAGAGGGAACTCTCCCCCAGGTCAAAATTTTTACTGTGGACAATGACCAAAGTCTAGTCTCCGGATTTATGCTCGGTGCACTGACTCAAGGGGAATTGAACGAGCTCATCGACCTCGAAGAAATCGAAGAGGAGGAGGGACGCAAGCTTTTGGATAGAGGGAAAGCTTCGGCATTATTGATCATTCCGGAAAACTTTGGGGATAACATCTGGGGGGGACAACCGACCGAGATACTGCTTATAAAGAATCCAGCCGAGCAGTTTCTCCCTCAGATCGCTGAAGAGATAATCGACACAATGACGCTTGGACTGTCTTCTCTTCGCCAAGTATTCGCTGGCGAGTTGGATACCATCAGAGAGCTCGCAGAACTTGAGGAATTTCCGGATGCAACGATCTCAGCCCTCTCTTTGCAATTTAAAGACCGCATCGATGGAATGTCAAAATATCTCATTCCTCCTGTCATTTCGATCAAACAAATAACCCTGTCAGAAGAAAAAGAGGAAGTGTCTGACTTGAGTGTCCAAGCCTATATCCTCCCAGCCACCGCAGTCATGTTTCTCCTCTTTATCTGTAACGCTGTTTTTGAGGATGTTCTCACTGAAAAAGAGAGTGGAACTCTCATGAGGTTGCGCGTATCACCGGTAAACTTGAGAGAGTATATCTGGAGCAAAATTGTCACCTCCACTCTGATCGGCATCCTCTGCACATCTCTTTTGATTATCCTTGGACGAGTTATCTTTTCCATTGATTGGGGCGACCCTGTCTCTGTCGCGCTTCTTGTCCTCTGTCTCAACATTCTAATAGCCGGCTTTATCTCCTTTCTCTTCTCTTTTGTCCGTACAGAAAGACAGGCTGGGGCACTTCTCACAACAGTGATCTTATTGATGTCCATGCTCGGGGGTAGCATGGTCCCCGTGGAAAATTATCCCACAGTTATTCTCAAATTCTCCAAACTGACTCTAAATTATTGGGGAATCACTACATTCAAAAACATCATGCGGGGCGAGCCTCTCGTAACGATAGTGCCCATTTTGTTTTTTATGGCCGTTGCGGGTGTTGTACTTTCCATTCTGGGCTCTTACTTTCTGAATAGGAATCTGCAAAGGGGAATCTCCTAATGACATTCTGGACCATAGCTGTCAATGACTTGAAGCTCATGATCAAGGACAAGATGTTTTTTTTCTGGCTCCTTGTTTTTCCCCTCCTTTTTGCATTGATCTTTGGCATGGCTTTTCCTGAATCAGAAGGAGAGATCAGAAAGGTCACGCTAAATGTGTTGGACCACGATAAAAGTTTTCTCTCAGAGCAACTAGTGAAAGAGTTGGAGAACGAGAAGTATGCGGTAAAAGTGCTTGAGAATGAAGAGGAGAAGAGAGTGAGAACTCTTCTCATTCCGCAGAACTTTGCCAAGAATATTTTATCAGGGACAAAAGTGGAGCTAATCCTCGAAAAGGAAGCTTCAAGCAACATGGAAGCGTCTCAAGCGGCCTATTCCAATATTTTAAAAGCTATTATCAAAATCATGTCCAGAATCATCTTCATCGTCCCGGAAGATGAAAAGGACCTTGAAGCCAGATACGACCAAAATGACTTCAAAAGGCTCATCTCCTTGCGAACGGAAATTGGGGGCAGGCTTCAGGTTATTCCTGCCGGTTTCAACCACTTCATTCCCTCTATCACGATCATGTTCATCATTTTCACAATACTCATGTATGGAGGGATCATCCTCCTTGAGGAACGTCGGCATGGACAACTGGAAAGAACATTCTTGAGTCCGGCGACGTTTGCGACAATCCTGTGCGGAAAATGGACCAGCCGAGTGATAATCGGTATGATCCAGACAATTCTTCTCTTTACGGTGGGTAAAGTCCTGTTCAAGATCTATTTTGGCCCTTCCATCCTTTCCATCCTGCTGGTAGCCCTATTCTTCTGCGGCACAATATCCGGAATGAGTATCTTATTTGGCAGCCTGATCAAAAAAGTAGAGATCCTCGTCATCCTCAACATCCTGGTGGCCAATAGCATGTCTGCTCTTGGGGGATGTTGGTGGCCACTGGAATTGGTCCCTCGGGGGATGCGCAACTTAGGCTTCATCTTCCCGACAGGTTGGGCCATGGATGCATTCCATAAATTGATCTTTTTCGGTTATGGCTTTTCTGCCGTTCTTCCCCACATCGGGGTCCTTTTTCTTTTCACTGTGGTCTTTCTCATCCTGGCCATCAAATTCTTTAAGCTTCGAAAAAATTGAGATCATTTATCTCAAAAGAGAAGGATATCTGTGATGAAAAAAATTAGTCATCATGGTAAGGCAGACCTCATCTCCATGAGCCGGCCATTCATCAGGGAGCCTTCTTTAATTAAACAATTTCGATTGGGAAATGCTGAAACGGCTGCGTGTATCTCGTGTAATAAATGCTTCAATCCAAGAGGCATTAAATGCGGGGACCTCTACATAAAGCCAAGTTAAAAGAATTGGCTGCTATAGAAGAGTTTGAAAATATAACTGAAGCGCTTTGACATCCGCAAAGACTTTCGCTGGAGTCGAGGAAAATTTCTCTCGGTCTCTGTTCAAAATAAAAACCTTAACAATTCCCACTTCCTTGGCAGCTTCAATGTCAAAGAAGGTATCACCGATGACACAACACTCCTCTTTGTTCAGTTCCAATTCCTTTAAAACGGCGTTGAATGGAGCTCCTGATGGCTTCCAGAGTCCGCTTTCCCTGGAAAGAACAAGGTCGAATGCCAGGTCAAATTTATGGAGAAGGTACAGAACATTTTCTCTCGAGTTGTTGGTGACCAGCGCCACTTTTATGCCTCTCTTCTTCAAAAAAGCCAAAAACTCAGGTATCCCCTCTTTGAGAACCGCTTTTTTCGTCGCTTCTTTTTCAAAATTTTCCAGTTGTGTCCATTTCTGGGTCTTTTCCGGCTCTGCTAAGTCCTGAATGTGAGGAAGGATAGGTTTCCCCTGGGTGTTCAATTCTTCCTTAATATTTTTCCAATCATATGGGGCATCGACAAGCGTTCCATCCATATCAAAGATGGCACCTTTAAGCTTTTTCGGCAATGATTCTCCTTAGGAGCCATTAGTCTTTTTGAATGCTTCCGACTTCAAAAAGAGGTTCTCCCTTATTGGCCGGAGGAGTTTCTATGATGTAGAGGATGATTCCCGTAAAGGGGGACTTGAGTTCTTGTTTGACATTGCCCAAATAATCCATGATGGTCCCGACGATCTCTCCTTTTGAGACATAATAGCCCATTTTGGTTTCCGGGTAGAACAACCCATCCATATCTGCATAGATCACCTCGTACTTATCAATCCATACTGGATTGGAAACTGGCTCTGGAATTCCTTCGATCATCTCAAAGTATCTCATGACACTGAGAATCCCTTTGACATTCCGTGCGATAGACTCCTCATCTGTTTTGCCCAAGTATCCAGACTCTGTTGTGATCGCTGGCTTGCCATGAAGAATAACAGTGTTACCTAGATATTTGGAGTCCATTTTATCTTTTGTCCGCGATTTATCGATGATGATATACTTGATCCCAAAGGCAAGGACCATCTCTTTTGTGACGTTGTCCAGCTTTGGGTTTCCGCTGAGCATCCAGTAACAATAAGGGATGAGAGCCTCATTTCCATCACCGCAATGGAGGTCAATGAGACAATCACATTTCTTCACGACTTCCTCAGTCAGAACGTATGCGATCCTCTGCGCCGATGTTCCCTCAGGGTCACCGGGGAACACTCTGTTCAGATTTTTCCAGTCGTAGGGATTGTAATAGAGAATTCTCTTTTGAAATCCTGGAAGATTGGCAATGTGGACCAACACGAGAGTTCCTGATAAAGACCCAGGATCGATCATCTTTTTTATTCGATAGAGCGAAAGGATAGGAGGATACTCATAACCATGCACTCCGGCTACGAGAGCTAAAGTTTTCCCCTTTTTCGTGCCATTGATAACAGTTATGGGTATAAAGCAACCGGGATCATCTTTGTCTGGGACGGTCAGATATCCAGACCTCATTTCACCTGGAGCGACTTTAATGTCTCCGATAATGAACGGCTCATTCTCATCACATATCAAGTGAGATATTCCTATCACTAATAAGAAGATAAGACAGAAATTGATTTTTTTTACGAAAGAATATAACATAGCATGTCCTTTCTTGATTCAGCTATAATTTCATCTATTCTACATCTTTCCCTCCATTAGGTCTATACCGAACACTTAATCGGAAGCATTTCCAAAATCGCGATGGAGTGAATTCTCGAAAACATTGTTAAGTGATCAGATTTTGTAGTTGAGAAAACCGTGAGAAGGTCTGGACGGGCATGGTACATCTCCCTTGAGGAGATGTGAGGGAATCCCGGATCCGAGCGAAGTTTCCTCTCTGGGGAAACTGAGTGTATCTTCGAAACTATATAATCTGATCAATCGAGATGTCATCCATCACGGTTTTGGAACCTGTTCCGATGGAATGATAGTGACAGGAGTATATGCTTTTGTTATAATCTCAAAAAATGACTTTATCCACATGATCAGGAGGTGTAAAAATGGGAAAACTCTTCGCTATCATCTGCGGATTGATTTTAATGGCAGGTAGTGTGTGGCTTGCGATATTTGTCTGGTGGAAGGAGTTTCTTGAGCTGGTGTTAGGTTCTATACCACCACTTCTCTTCCTGGTCGGCTTCATTGTTTTTATCGCTGGAATAAGCAGCATTAAAGATGCCCAACGGATAAAGAAACTCCAAGAGGAAACAGCCATAGAGGAGCCTGAATCCGAGACGACTGAGGGATCAGAACAAGAAACAAAAGAAGCCTGAGGACAAGCTTTCTGGCCTGATTATCCTGAATTATTCAGGTTATCTAATTCCGTCGATAACTCTCTTATTTCTTATGTTCCCATTGACAATGATTATGTAATTTCGTATTATGTATTTGAATTACACTATGTTGGAGAATGAAATGACAGAAAACAAAGATACAAAAAGCAGCAAATCACACGCGCCTGAAGTCAAAAAGAAAAACCCCGCGCATGATAAAAAAACCCAACCAAACAAAGAGCAGAAAGAGGATCTGAAACAAAAGCGGGACGAAGCACAGGAACAAGAGCAGGAAAAGAAACGCCTGAGCGCATTTGATGAATTTGGCAATCAAGTCGAAAAAATCGCCGTCAAAACCGCCGAATCCATAAGGAAAGTTGTAGATAAAGCCCTCGCTTCCCGAAACACGGTTTTAACAATCCGAGTGAATGACGAATGCAACAGAAAAATGAGCATGTTAGTGGATGCAGGCCTATTCAAAAGTCGGTCAGAAAGCGCAGCCTTTCTCATCCAAGAAGGCATCAAAAACCAAGGTGTGCTCTTCAATAAAATTTCAGCTAAACTGGATGAGATCGAAAAGATCAGGGGAGAGCTGCAAAAAGTTGTCTCTGAAGAATTCAGTCCCGAAGATTTTTCGGAAAAATCGTAGTTATTTAAATTTTCTCTTCCGTAGGGGTCGAACCTTGACGCCGAACAAACATGAGAATAAACTCATGTTCAAGGTTTGACCCCAATATTCTCTTCCCTTGTTTGCGCTTTTTTCCATTTATGGTAAGATTTGGGGAGTGGGAAATCTAGCTATTCTTCTCTTGTCGCTTTTTACAATCCTTCTTCCTTCAACTACCCAGAATATCGAAAGAGCTTTTCTCCAGAACGACGCCCGAATGCTCTATTCTCTTTTCCCTCCACAGAGCCATATCAACATCTCGCTTCCCGAACCCATATCATTCTCCGATCAGCTCTCCAATCAACAAGCCTTTTTTCTTTTCCAGAAGATATTCTCGTCCTACATGACTTTTGAATTTTATTCCGAAAATCAGCCCACTTCGATCGAGGGAAAGAGCGCGATCATTAAAGCTAGATGGTCTTTCAGAGATAAAAAGAACCGAAATCAGTATGTATTCAATATCTTCTTCTATCTGATAAAACTACCTTCCAAAGCAGAGGGTCAAACGGGTGAGGCTTGGAAGATCACCGAGATAAGGGCAGCCACAATTTGAAAGTCCTCAAATCCATAAAAAATAAAGACAAATTCTTCTTGGCTTTTCTTGTGGGAGTAATCCTTTCTGCTCTCTTTCTCTGCCTCTCTCAAATCGTTCCTCTCTTCACTTCCCACAACTACTACGAGAGAGGACTTAACCAGTTACGAAACAAGGCCCGATCCATAAAGAGTGAATTTGCTGAGATCATCGAAGACATGGGTGAGATTTACGCTATGATCCCGGATAATGACTTCCCGGAGAGAAAAGATGAGATTTTTTCTCTCCTCAAGAGTCTGCCTATTGACCAGGAAAATGAGGGTGTAGCCTTTTATGACAGTGATCACATCCTCGCCTTGTGGTTGGGTCAAGTCATCGACCTGAGCAAGATCACTCTGAACGACGGCACCCAATTTTCTTTAGAGGACAAAAAATCAACTTTTCTCATTCAAAACAAGGCTTCGGCTTATCTCGTATCCATCAAAAGGCTTGAAAATAACCAACACATCGTGTTTTATCGGCTTCTTGCTTTTCTGCCCCAATTCAAGACCCCCTATCTCAAAGAATACCATTTCCTCGATGAAAAGCTACTGGAGAACTGCAGCATAACCTATCAAGATTTTCGCGAGAATGTCTCGGGTTTTGAGCGCATATTCTTAAGATATAAAGATGAATATATCGGACAACCACGGCTCCAAGCTCAGATCCAGACCTTGATCTTCCCCCTTCGTAATGAGAGCGATGAGATCATCGCTTATGTGGACCTCAGGTCACCTTCGCTTCGGTCCAAGATCTCATCTCAAAAAGAAGATCTCCTTTTGATGTTTTATCTTTTGGTCGGCGCAGCACTTTTGTGTTTGCTCATATCCGTTGTCAGGTCACAGAGTTTTCGGAACGAAAGAAATCCTCTTGCGCTGCTCCTGATCTTGTGTATTCTCTGTGTGTTCAGACTCCTCTTTTTCCCTTTGAGCGCTCTGGGAAAGATCCAATCCCTCTCTGTTTTTTCACCTTCCACAACAAGCTTTATATCCATATGGAATCTTACGCGTTCGCCAGCTGATATCTTTCTCACGGCGTTGTGTCTCTTTGTTTTCATGTCTTGTTTGGCATTTGTGATTCAAAAGCATGTTGAAAAAAAGGAGAAACGGGCATCTTTACCTGTATTTTTCCTCCTTTCACTCATCTCTATCGTTATTGTTCTATGCTTTGTCCTCATCCTCCAGGAGGTTCTTTTCCGCCTTGTTTTCCACTCAAACCTCAATCTGCTTCACTTTTCTTTCGACCCTCCTTTCATGCTTATTCATTTCAGCATCATTCTTTTTTTCTTCAGTACTCTATTAACGAGTCTGGTGGGACTGAGACTCGCCATCCTGCATGCACCTAAAATCGCTTACCCCCTTGTCCTCCTCAGTGCGGGATTTGGAGTGTATATGATCTTCTTTAGAGGCAGATATCCCATTTACCTCTTCCTGATCCAGGCTTTAATCCTCGCTCTTGTCTTTCTTATCGCATATCTCCCATGGATTCTTCAGAAAAAAAGACTCTGGCTCTCTGCGATCGTGCTCACCACTCTTTTTATCTACGCCTCTCTCCATTTCGCTTCCTCAGAAAAAGAGCAGACATTACTCCAGAATTCTCTGCAGAACATCATAAAATCCCAAGTGACTTGGGGTGCATTTTTGATCACTCAATCATTTTCCGAGATCGATAAAAATAATGGCTCGATAATCGCCTCCCTCAACAGTGAAGAATTTTCCGACCTGGCGCATTTGATTTGGCAAAATACATTGCTGGCTAAATTCAACTGGTATTCGAGCTTGGAGATACTCAACAGTGAGGGGGTGCTCCAATCCCGTTTTACACTCAATGTCCCAGAAGTTTTCCGCATCAACTTTAATCCTCCGAAAAGCCCTGAATGGTCGATCTTTAAACAACGAGTCCACTACATGGGTACAAACAAAAATTTTCTCATCGCTTACAAGGACTACCTTCAGGAAGAAAAAACCATCGGGCGAGCTATGATCTATCTTTCTACAGACTACGATATGCTGCCTTTCCTCTACTCGGCCAATCCCTATTTTGAACTATTGCGGGTTTCCTCCATTCCGTCGCTCAATCAAATGGACCTGGGATTTGCCATTTTTAACTTGGATGGAGAATTGATCTTCAATCCGAATAAAATCTCATCTGGACTGCCAGGAGACCTCATCGCAAATATCACTAGATCTGATACGAGTATCTGGTCAGCATTTACTGAAAAAGACAGAAAATACAAAAGCTTGTACTTCAAAAACGACGACAGGATCTATGCCCTCTTCCTCCCCCGCAAAAATTTCCTCAAATATTCGGTAGAGTTTCTAAAGCTCTTTTTTGTCTACTTCGCAGTATGTCTGTTGTTCATTTTATTAGGCAGGTTTCTCTTCCGCCGGCAGGAAACAAAGAATCCCTTTTGGTCCTTCTCGAATCGTGTCTATGTGACGATCATCGCTATTGCCCTGATCCCCCTCTTTCTCTTCACTTTCTCCAGTCATTACTTTTTTGCCCGAATCTTCTCCCAAAAAGTCACAGAAGCGGCTGAAGTGCAGGCAGATTTCGCCAAACGGTTCATGCAAGACTACATTTATTTTCAACAGGAAGAACGGCATTCTCTGACTACACCTCCCGACCAAGTTGTATTTTGGATCGGGTCAACCATATCCAATGATGTGAATTTGTACCAGGATGGACAGCTCATCTCATCAAGCCGTCGAGAATTCTTTGATTACGGGCTCCTCCCCGATATCATCAATGGAGAGATATTCTACAAGATTCAGTTCGAAAATAATCCCTTCTACACAGATATTCAGAAAATCGGAAATTATTCCTTCCATACTCTGACGATCCCCTACGCTTTTCAGGACTCGCTCATTCTTATTTCCCTCCCATTTCCCCTGGAACAACAGGAAATCTCGGAGGCCACCGTAGAACTCATCGAATTTTTGCTCTTTGGGTCTGTTTTTTTCATCATCTTCGCACTCCTCTTGGCTCGAGGTATCGGAGGTATGATCGTCAATCCCATACGAAGACTCCTGAAAGGGACGAAAGAAGTCAGTTTGGGAAACCTGGAGACACATATCGATTACAGGCACCAGGACGAAATGAAGACCTTGATCGATGGTTTTAACGCTATGGTCACAAACCTGAAACAGCATCAACAAGAGCTGGCCGATATGAGTAAAAAGGTCGCCTGGGCGGAAATGGCCCGCAAGGTGGCTCATGAGATTAAAAATCCGCTGACACCGATCCAACTATCTGCAGAGCATCTCTTAAAAGTTTATGAGGACAACAAAGAAAATTTTGACGAGGTGTTGAAAGAATCCGCATCCTACATCATCACTGAGGTGGAAAACCTGAGAAATATTGCTCATGAATTTCTCCAAACCTCGAAGGAAGCTTCCCTTAAAAAAGAAAAGCTGGACCTCAAAGAACTCATCAAGGAAACCGTTACCCCTTACAAAAATCTCTTAGCTGAGAGGATAGAGTTCGAAGAAACCTACCAGGAGCAAGACTTTCCATTAGTGGGCGACAGAGGAAAAGTAAAGATCGTCTTGCGGAATATCCTGAATAATGCGATCGAATCGATCCAGGACAAGGGAAAAGTCTCCATCACCCTAAAAAAAGAAGGATTAACATTTTTGCTCGAAATAACAGATACAGGGACAGGAATAGATGAAGAAATGGCAGAGCGGATCTTTGAGCCCTACTTCTCCACTAAGGATGTAGGCACGGGTTTGGGGTTGCCAATCGCGAAAAAAATTCTCGAAGACCACGAAGGGACAATCCACGCGACTGTCAGAAAAGTTGGTGGAATCACGATTTCTATCAAACTGCCTCAATCTGCAGAACACTCGGCTCACAACTCTTGAATCCTGAGATGTCCGGAATCCATTCTTCATCTGGATGATTCGACTAAATGGTGTCAAGCGGTTTATAAAAATCTGGAATTTTATCTCAAATTATGGGAGAATGACTGTCCTATGGGCACAAAAAAAATACCGACACTGTTAGTCCTGATTCTTGCTCTGTTTTTCACACATCCTGTGCATGCGGAAAAAATTAGTCTGAAGCTGAGCTTTGACACGAACTCGTACGGTAAAGGAAACCTGGAAACCTGGCTCCCATCCCTCAACTCTCAATGGAACGATTACAGCACAGAATATCCAGGAACTGTAGCTGGCGAATTTGTGGCTCCTACTTACGGTTCCAACATCGAAATAGAACTGCGGATCCCGATATTTAAAGGATTTGGACTGAACTTTGCAGGGAGCCGGCTCTCAGGCTTAGAGGAGGGGGAGGTCACCTACTCAAACGAAGACGGCAATCAGGAGGAAGTTCAATATCTCCTGAATGATGTGAGTGGATTAAACCTCAAGATAGGTTTCAGCTATGCCGCAGAACTTCCTTTTCTTGAGGGACTACACCTCTTTGGAAACGTAGGCAGGCACGTGATCTATGCGAAATACAAAGTTGAAAATAACTATCTATTGACGATCGAAGCTCTTGAACGAGAATTTCTCTATGAGTCCAAACAAGAGAATTCATACTCATCGGACTCCTTGGGCTGGTACGCGGGATTAGGCGTTGAATACGACGTGATTCAACACATCGCTATCGTGTTTGAGATCGAGAAGATCTGGTCAAAAGTGAACGGCTTTAAGGGAACCCAACTGTATAAATTCTACCAAGATGGCGTATTGGTGATCGATGACTCAGGAAAGGCCTCTCTCTATTATTACGAAGATCAAATGTTCGGCCTCGAAAATTACTATGAGATCCTCCAGGGGCATTTCGATACACCGGATGATGAATCGATCAGGAATCTCCGATCGGGTGAATTGAATTTCAGTACTTTGTCATTAAAATTCGGTATCCGATTCAAATTTTAACCTGGGAATTTCGGCGTTGAAAACTCTCATTACTTACTTCAGTATCACAGGAAACACAAAAAAAATTGCAGAGGCGGTTTATGAAACTCTGAAAGCTGACAAAGAGATAAAAAAGATCGATGAGTGCTCAGATCTAGATGAATACAGTCTCGTGTTTGTAGGCTTTCCTGTCCACTCCCACAGCGTTCCAATCAAAGTCGAAGCTTTCTTGAAGAACATCCCACATGGGAAGAAAATCGCCCTCTTTTCCACACATGGAGCGCTTACAGGAAGTCACTTGTCCAGAGAGGCTTTGGAATACGCCGTTATCCTTGCTTCAAAAGCCAAGGTGTTGGGGAGCTTCTCTTGTCGAGGAAAAGTCTCTCCCGAAGCTTTAGAAGTCTTGATGAAATCTCCCGAACATGTGGCATGGGCAGAAATGGCGGTATCAGCCAGAAATCATCCCGACCAAAATGACCTAGAAGATGCGCGTGCTTTCGCCCGCTGGATTCTAACTCTCTACTCCCAGCCTAAACCTTTTTAGCTAGAGTATTGATGATCTGATCAGCAATAGTGTAGGGATCCGACGTGTGATTGTAAATATGATCCACACATTCATCAAAATCCATATCTTGAATACTCCTCATGACTTCCTTGAAGAGTCTTTCGTTTATGATTTCTCTCAGTAAATAGGATATCCTTTTTTTTCTTCTCTCTGCGTGTGTTTTTTCCTCCCGGGAAGATATAATGTGGTCGATCCTCTCGATGAGTGGCTTGATCCCACCTCCTTCTGTAGCCACTGTTTTCAACACTGGAGGAGCAGTTTCACCTTTTTTTCCGATATCAAGCATGGCCTTGATCTGTCGTTCAGTTTTTTCCGCATCAGGAGAGTCGGCCTTGTTGATCACGAATATATCTGCAATTTCCATGATCCCCGCCTTAAATATCTGGATCTCATCACCGGAGCCGGGGGTCAGAATAACAATAATGACAT
This sequence comes from uncultured Eubacteriales bacterium, assembly GCA_964540205.1. GTDB lineage: Bacteria > Acidobacteriota > Aminicenantia > Aminicenantales > Aminicenantaceae > WTAW01. The sequence goes on from CAZIMJ010000098.1 coordinate 25,355, forward strand.
CCGCCAGCTTAACCACTTCTATCTCATCCTGACCGACACCCACAGTTTCTACAAGAAGGCAATCTTTACCCGAAGCCTCCAGGATAAAAAGAGCTTCTCCCGACGCCTTGGCCAGCCCTCCCAGATGCCCACGGGTTGCCATGCTCCGGATGAAAACATCCGGATGAACACTATGCCGCATCATCCTGATTCGATCACCGAGTATAGCACCCCCGGTAAAGGGGCTAGATGGGTCTACGGCTATAATCCCGATCTTTCTCTCATTTTCAATAAGGACATCGATCATCTGATCGACAAGAGTGCTTTTTCCTGTGCCAGAAGCACCAGTTATCCCAATAACTGTGGAATCTCCTGTGTGTGGGAAGATCGCCTTCATCAGCATCTGGGTTTCGTCTGCGTTGTTCTCAACAAGAGAAATCCCTTTTGCGATCGCAGCTGAATTCCCCTTTAAGATCTTTTCCACTAAATCTTTCATATCAATAATCTGCCTGGAATTATCGGTGGCTGTCCACTCCCTCACTCATGTCAAGATGCAACCGATGTTGCTTCTGTATTTATCTGTATAGATATTCTAGGCTAGTAATCGGAAAGCACCTTATGAGCGATGATCCACCGTTGGATCTCAGAGGTCCCTTCTCCTATCGTGGCCAGCATACAATCCCGGTAATATTTCTCAACAGGATAGTCCTTGGTGAATCCATACCCTCCATGGATCTGGACAGCGTCTCTTGCGGCCCTGACAGCCAGTTCGCTGGAGAAAAGCTTGGCCATCGCGGATTCTTTGGGGATCTTCTTTCCTTGGTCCTCGAGAAAAGCAGCACGATATGTCAGGAGGCGCGCAGCTTCCAACTCAGTGAATCCATCCGCAAGCATCCACTGGATGGCTTGAAAATTGGCAATAGGTTGTTGGAATTGCTCTCTTTCTTTGGCATACTTGAGGCTCGACTCCAGAGCCCCCGCAGCAACACCCAAAGAAAATCCAGCGATACTCACTCTCCCACCATCCAAGATCGACATCGCCTGTCTATAGCCTTTTCCCACTTCACCGATCAAATTTTCTGCAGGGAGCTGAACATCTTCAAAGATGAGCTCTGCAGTGTCGGCAGCTCTAATGCCGAGCTTGTCCTCTTTTTTTCCTATAGAAAAACCTTCCATCCCCTTCTCCAGGATGAATGTTGAGATGCCCTTTCTGCCTAACTGTGAGTCGGTCACCGCCATCACGACTAAAATTTCAGCTAAAGAACCATTTGTGATAAACGTTTTTGATCCGTTCAGGACCCAGTGATCGCCCTTTTTCTCGGCCTTTGTTTTAATTGCAGCCGCATCCGAGCCGGCGCTAGATTCCGTCAGTCCCCAGGCCCCAAGAGTCTGTCCAGATGCCAATCTGGTCAGATACTTCTTCTTCTGGTTCTCGCTAGCAAAGAGGTTGAAGTGATTGGAACACAGGGAATTATGTGCGGCAACGACGAGTCCCACCGCGGGGTCCACTTTTGCTATCTCCTCCAAGATGATCACATAATCCACATTGGAGTATCCAGCCCCACCATATTCGGTAGGGATAACAATTCCCAAAAGCCCCATATCTCCCAGTTTTTGCGTCAATTCCTCCGGCCAACACCCTTTCTCGTCATATTCTTTGATCAGAGGCTGGATTTCCTTTCCGGCAAATTTTCTGATGGATTCCTTTAAAATTTCTTGCTCTTCGGATAGCAAAAAGTCCATCTTATCTCCTTATAAACCTGAATTATCCAGGTAAATTATCTTTCTCTATGTTTTGTGGATAATGCCGGATAATTGAATACGAGCCTACCGGAATTCATTATTATTTTCATAGAAAATCTGTCTTTTGAGCGCAAATTCAGAGAGTTTTCATATTACTTTGAAGCCTGCCTTTAATCAAGCAGAAAATCACATTGGGATGCATTTTCAAATCGGCGATGTCATGAATACTCAATAGCGTTATTAAGTGCCCCAATTGTGTGATGGAAAAAACCGTGAGAAGGGCTGGACGGGCATGGTACATCTCCCTTAGGTAGATGTGAGGGAAGCCCGGATCCGAGCGAAGTTTCCTCGCTGGGGAAACTGAGCGTGTTTTTGATATCATATAATCTGATCACTCGTATTACATTATGGATTTGGGAATGCTAATCTCAATCCACCCTCAATTGACAACGCCAGGGAAATCAACTACAGTGAGTGTGATGATAACTGGACTCTTTCGTATTATCGTGTATGGCTTGATCTCCTATTTAATCTACCTTGTTTATCGTTTTTTCAAGGCTATCAATCAGGTAAGTAAGCAGCCCCGGATAAATAAGCAGCCCTCAGGAATCATGGTCAAAGACGAAATGTGTAACACATACTTACCCAGGGAAGATGCTATCAGAGTACAGTATGGGGGAGCGGACCATTATTTTTGTTCGCAGGAATGCAAACAAAAATTCCTCAGCGCACACAAGCCTCAGTAACATCTCAGGGCGCTAGACTCCAGGCATCTATGGTGACAGAATCTCTGAGTATGATCTGCTCGTGAGAAAAACTGGCAGGAACGATGTAGGTATCGCCTGTCTTGACGATGAATTCCTCAGTGCCCTCCTCCCCTTCGATTATAATCTTTTGCTCTCCATCAAGGATCGTTGTCACCTGTTCATAAGAGTGTTTATGGGTTGGAACTGATGCTCCTTCCTTGTATTCGAATCTGGCCATCAAAACATCTTTTCCGCAAGCGAGCGTGTGGCGGGTTACTCCCTCAAATACTTCGACCTTTGGCTGGTCCTTTTTATAAATTATGTACATCCTTCTCCTCCCAAACGATCTCTTCCATTTATTCTGACTTTGCTGCCTTATTATCCTATCTTACTAAACACACTTTATATTCCAGGCGATCACGTCATCCATCAATTTAGTCAGTTGAGACTAATCTTTTTTGATATTTTCCTCTTTCCTTTTCTGTGTCCAGCATCGCGTGCATTCTCCTCTGAACTATAGCGTTATGGGAAAAATAGTCGTCACAACTGCTACCATGTGATCCGAAATCCGTCGAATTCCCCTTTAAAATCCTCCCAAATGAATTCAACATTTGTCACATCCGCCACCGGCGAACCCTGTTTCAGTTTAGCGATCAATCCCTCGATCTTTTCCCTTTCTCCCTCCACGACAATCTCCACTCGACCATCGTATAAATTCCTCACCCATCCTGTTAATCCAAGAGAAGATGCCCATCTTTGGGTGTGATCTCGGAAGAATACGCCCTGAACGCGCCCTGAAACAAAAACGTGTGCCCTTATTTCCATCCGTGCTTTTGGGGTAATAATAGCACATCTTTCTTTGAACGTAAAATTATCTTCCTTCAAGCAAGCATCCCGAAAAGCGTGATTGTATGAATTCAGATTACGTTGTTAAGTGTCCCAATTGTGTG
>CAZIMJ010000099.1:0-6046 GCA_964540205.1 uncultured Eubacteriales bacterium
TTGCTCTCCCAGCCAAGGATGGAAGGACCACAGAACTCGTCATCAAAGAATTCCGCACTTTGGGCGTGAACAAGTGGAAGAGCCTTGTCCTTCCTTCCAAAGCGCAGAAAGCCTGGAGGGGAAGCCTTGCACTGGTTGAAAAAGGATTCTTGACGCCTCTTCCCGTGGCGTACCTCGAGCGCAGGGCGTCCTTTTTTCTTGAGCAAAGTTATTTCATTGCCGAATACGTCCCAAACATGGAGGAGATTCGGGGGCTGTTCCGGGAACTCCCCCATGAGGAGTTGACTCCCCTCCTCCGGGACTTGGCCAACTATCTCGCTCGGTGTGTGGAGAGCGGGATCCTCCATCACGACCTTTCGGATGGCAATGTCCTGGTGGAAAGAAAAGGTGGCGAGCAATTCCGGTTTTTTCTCTTGGATACAAATCGGATTCGCCTTAGAAAGCGTGTCGGCACATTCAAAGGAATCAAGAGCCTCATCCGGTTGGGGGTCCCTCCGGAATTGCAGCGCTTTTTTTTAGCGGAGTATTTGTTTCACTCGCCCGTCAAACGAGTCCATTGGTTGTGGTACAGGATGAATAAATCAGGCTTCACTGCGTACATCCGACTCAAAGAGTTGTTAAAGTTGAAGAAACTGGCCCAGAGATTAAAGATCCAATAATATGCGTGAGACGTTCCATTGGAATCCGTATGCTGACCAACCCCATAATGTTGCGTCTCGGTCGCAACGGTTCTGGCATCATTTCCGGTATGCTGGGAGTTATTTCCCTCTCTTTACGAAAAACTTTCGCAAGTTGCCCGCAGGGTGGTCGCTTTTCCGGAAGTACCGTCGGGAGATGTATAAGACATCTGTGAGTCTCTGCCGGCCCTTTGGTCTCTCTCTCTCTCCCCATGAGTCGAGGAATGAGGATGTGGTGGAGTGTTTGACGGAGTCGGGCATCCCTCAAAGCCTTATCCGGTTCCCCTCATGGGGCAGAGACACGCTCTCTTCATGTGAAAAGTTCGCTGACCTTCTGCTAGAGAACAAGGTGGAATTGACCGGGGCTCTGTTGCAGCGGAGAGACGATGTCCTGGATCCTTCACGATGGAAAGACTTTGTCGAGGAGGTATTTGTCCGGTTTGGGGGAAAATGCGCCTTTTTTGAGGTCGGTCATGCGTGGAACAGGACAAAATGGGGCGTGTGGAATTATAAGGAGTATCTCCAGCTGGCCAGGTCTGCGGCAGAACTGGCCGATAAGTATGACGTAAAAATCGTGGGACCAGCTGTGATCGATTTTGAGTTCCATCTCTACCCTCCGGTGTTAAAGGAGATCCCTTTCGACAAAGTGAGCTCACTGCTTTATGTGGACCGAGTCGGCCCGCCGGAAAACACTCAGTTTGGATGGGATACAGCAACCAAAGTCGCTCTCTTGAAAGCGGCTGTTGATGTGAGCGCTGTGAAAGGCAAAGACCTGTGGATAACCGAGGTCAACTGGCCACTGAAGGGCATGGGGAAATACTCTCCTGCATCCGGCAAGCCCAACGTCACTGAAGAGATGCAGGCGGATTATCTTGTGAGGTATAACCTTCTCACTCTGGCCAGTGGTTTTGTGGAGAGGGTTTACTGGTGGCAGCTCGTTGCGCCGGGATATGGGCTCATCGACAGTCGCGAGGGGGGATGGAGAAAGAGGCCGAGTTTTTTTGCTTTGAAGACAATGGTGGCCATTCTTGATGGCAGTACCTTTGTCAGAAAGGTCGATCATCCGCATGCCAAGTTGTTTCGCTTCACGAAGGATGGCGAGAATTTTGTGGTGTGCTGGACTCCCGGCCCGAATTTCGAGCTTGATTTTCCCTTTCCGATCAAACGTATCGTCGGTCGTGACGGCCAGGGAGAGACTTTAACAGATAACAGGGTTTTAATCGATGGGAGCCCCAAATATGTCTTTTGTGACGTGGATCACGCAAAAGAGGAAAACGGGACAGGCGGGGCGAGCCAAACGGATGCTGTGAAAAAATGAGAGAAAAAGATTTGAAGGATGGGACAGCTTCTGCATCTTCATCATCTCCGGCTGCTTTTAAAGAACATGAAGTGAAGGAGTATGAGCGAAAGAGGTACAGAGGGATCGATCAAAGACTCGTCCATGCAAGAGAGACGCACATTCTAGAGCGGATCCTGGAAGGGGTCGCTCCCGAATCGGGGAACGCATTGGATGTCCCATGCGGGTACGGGCGGTTTTCAGGCCTGTTCCGCAAAAGAGGGTGGGGCTTGGTCAGCTGTGATTTCTCGTTTTCCATGGTTAAGAGAGCGAGAGAAACAGGGGAAGAGAGCAAGCGGTTAAAAGATTGGGGCGTTGTCGCGGATGCAAAACAGGGCTTGCCTTTCAAGGAAGAAACCTTCCCCATTCTGCTGTGCATGCGGTTTTGGCATCATGTCCATGACCCGGTAGAGCGAAAAACTATCCTCGGTTTTTTCTCTCGAGTGACTTCCGGATTGGTGATCCTCTCTTACTACCAAGTCAGTGCGCTCCATCGTTTCCAGAGACGGTTCAGGCGAAAGTTGAAGAAGAGCCCCACACGGATAAAGATGATCTCTAGGGCGGAGTTTTATGACGAGATCCAGGGGGCAGGATTTGAATGCGTAGAAGTGGTCCCGCTATTCCGGGGGATCCATGCCCAGCATGTGGCTCTCTTGAAAAAGATCAAAACTTGAACCTGATCCCAACTCTCACTTCGAATCCCGATAGGTCTATCGTGGCCGCTATTGCATCTGAAACACCGGCCTCAGAGGGCTTTCTCCCCCGGATATAAAGCAAGGGGTAGGATTCGCCTTCACTGACGTGGCCTTGATAGATGTATAGTGTGCCGCTTTCTGTGGACTGAGAACCGTTCGAATCGTTGTATTCGTCCGTCCCGCTGAAGTTTGTGATTTTGCAGTAACGCCCCAGCGTTTCTAAGAAGAATCTCACATTTCCGGTGGGGTTTGCCTCGATCCCAAATCCCCCAAAAACTCCGAATCCTTGACCGTTGGCATCGCCCTTCCATTCCTGCAAGAAATCGGCCTCTTCATACCGGTAAAAATACGAGCATTTGGCAAAATGATACTCTCCTCCCAATTTGATATAGAAGGCCGGATTGGGGTAGTAACTGATGGAAAGTCTGGCTGGGATCGACCGGATACGGGGACGAGTTGTGTAGGCCTCCACGTATGTTCCTTCGGGAAACTCTATGCGGCTTTCCTTTTTGCCGGAGAGATATGCGCCCCCTAAGTTGAGAAAAAACTTGGAGGAGAGGGCAAAGTTCATCTCCCCTTCAAAGATGTATCCCGTGCGTAAAGGGGAGACCGTGCCACTCCTGGATTCACCGAGAGATGCCGCATAATAATCGCCCAATCCAATGGCTCCTTCGTTCAGGTCACCACCGAGCACATAGCTAAGGCCACCCGAGAAGGAAACTCGGAATCTGGAGTATTCCAGAGTAGCAGGAGGGGATTCTTGTACCTGAGGCTGGATTTTCACTGGGCGCATTTCCTCCACCTCTTCGACTTCGACAGGTTTCTCTCTAACAGGCTCTGCGATTTTGACCTTGTCGGGAGCCGGCCCTCCGATAACAGTGACCAGACTTTCATGCACAAATCCTGATAAGATCTTTTCCTCATCCAGCTTCAGTTGTATGACATACCATTCTCCCTGTTTTTGAGTGGCTTCGAGGACAGTCCCTTGAGGCAGCTGCTGGATGATAGCGCTCCCGATATCAGGATTTTGTCTGATATTGGCGATCTCCGAAACAACTTTAAGCTGGGTTCGAGGTTCTTGTGCCCATGAACTTGGGCCAAAGAGAGAGAATAGAACACACATGAAGCTGAGGACAAAAACGATTCTTATGATGTCGCGATTGTTCAATTTGCTCGCCTCCCCATCGTTCCATTCTGTTGAATTTTTTAAGTCTGCCAAACCCATGATGTCAGTCATATTTATTGTACCGTTTCCGAAAGTTTATATAAAGGGATTTTTACTCTGAGTAAGGTTTTTTCCTTCTTTTCCTCTTTTTTATAACTGAGAGTTAAGTTGCTGTGCGTGTGCGATTCTCTGTGTTTGCACATCGGTGCAGTCTGCCGAGGGATTATTTTTTCGATTGTTGGTGCGACTAAATCAGTTGACTCGGTATTTAGTCTAGGCGTTCTATCGTTTGGCAGGCCAGGAAGGCGAGATGGACGATAGGCTTGCTAAGGTTTTTAAAAAAGTGTTAATATAAATAGAACTCTGAAGGAGATAAAAATGCGGCGAATACACACGGCAGCCACGTTGGTGCTGATTTGTGCCATGGTTTTGTTTTTTGTGTTGCCCGGGAATCTTTGCTTTGCGGCTATAGGACCTAAGATCCAATTCAAGGAATTGAAGTGGGATTTCGGGAATAAAAAGCAGGGCGAAGTTCTAACACACACGTTCCGTTTCGAGAATGTCGGGGATGAACCCCTTGTGATCAGCAGGGTTCGGACATCATGCGGGTGCGCGGCGGCTATCCTCAGCAAAAAGGAGCTCAATCCCGGAGAAAAAGGAGAGATCCAGGTTAAGTTCAATACACAGGGCTATTATGGAGAACAGAACAAATTCATCTATGTGGAGTCGAACGACCCATCAGAGTCTGTGAAACAATTGATGATCTCCGCATCGATCGAAGTGCCCCCAAGTCCTAAGATCGAGCTCGATTCGTATACCATAGATCTGGGATTGGTTCTCGAGGGAGAGGAATTGAGTACAGAATTTAACATAAGTAACACGGGAGAACTGGAGCTCGCTGTCACTCCTTTTCATAAAGATGCTGTGTTTTTCATCCGGGGGAGAAAGCTCTCCCCTCCGCTAAAGGTCGCAGCAGGGAAAACCGAACAAGTGGAGGTTAGAATGCCTGCTCGCAAGAAGAAAGGTCTGGTCCGGGAATTCGTCCGGTTGCAGTCGAATGATCAGAGAAGATCGACCCTATCGCTCTATCTTCTGGCATACAGTATTTCCAAAGAACAGCTTAAAGAGCTTTTCGATAAATATAGGACGATCCTCAACTAACCTGGAATGTTCATAAAAAATGTCGATTAGTGAATATTATTGGTTAATTGAGAATTCCGACAGGAACATCAGATAAAATGATTTTATTTGCGAATTTTCTGCTGGCCGCAGCGAACACTCTTCATATTATCCTGAGGATCTATATGTTTATCATCCTGTTTCGTGTGATCCTTTCATGGATCCGGGTCCCCTCCCTTTATCAAGTCACTGTGATCCTGTATCGCCTGACCGAGCCCGTGCTCAAACCCATACGCAAGTATGTTCCCCCATACAAAATGGGAGGGCTTGACATCAGCCCGATTATCGTTTTCCTGATCATCGTTTTTATCGATAATTTTCTCGTGAGCTCTCTCTCGCTCTATGCGAGACAAATCTTCATGCAGTACACACAACACACATACACATTCTGAGTTCCACAACGCACAAACTGCTTCACGGGAAATAAAAGCAGTATCAAATATGGAAACAAAAAAGACGAAAAGTTTGAGTGTCAAAGTCCATCCAAGGTCGCGAAAGCAGGAGATCACAAAGCTTGATGAGAATACATATAAAATACATGTGACTTCCGCGCCATCGAAGGGAGAAGCGAATCAAGAGGTGTGTAAGCTTATCGCCGGATTTTTGGGCGTCCCCGTCTCAAAAGTGGCAATCATCCGGGGTCACAAGTCCCGAAATAAACTCATCACCATCGAACACGATTGACCAGGAATCCTCACCTAATGCAATCTGTTTTCTCCAAATCTGGAGTATTCACGATCCACCCCACCCCACCCTAACATTAAGGTCGTAGCGGCGAGGAAGTGGCCCATGAAGCTTAGTGAACTACCGCGAACCGTCCCAACCTAAACCGGGCTGCAACGAAGCCGATGTAGTGAGATCGGCGGGTAAGTTGGGTCGGCGCCCCAAGGGTAAAAAATGTCGATTATAAATAGAAGGAACATTGAAAACGAAAATGTCAAGATGATTTACTGGAATATAAATATTTGATATTGTTTTTGTTGAACAAAGTTTC
>CAZIMJ010000100.1:0-3900 GCA_964540205.1 uncultured Eubacteriales bacterium
CAAGCCTTATTGTACTTGATGAGATAAAGAGAATATCTCCAAAGACTAAAGTAGTCATGATAACGGGCAGAATGCTGGACAAGGAGTTTAAGAAAGAGCTGAAAGAAAAAGGTGCACCTGGATTTATCCAAAAGCCTTTCAGATTAGAGGACATATTGGGATTCTTAAAGTAGGAAGCTCAGCTATAAATCGGGTGATTGTTCTATTATCTGTGTTGTCCTAAGGATTCCTGATGTTGAGGATGCTCAGAGGAGACTGGCTGGGTTGAGAGATACTAGCTCTGAGGAACCGTCGTGAAGATTTCCCGAAAGGTGAGTTGTTTTTTGACCAATAAAGCTTGCATCGATGGTGTCCACATCTCCTCGCCAAATTTTAGGGCTGAATGTGGCTGAATAAAATTGTGCTTAACTTGTTTGGAAATAATAGCTTGCTGAGCGTATTTAATCAAACAACAACAGTTCCCTGAAGAGTCACTATAAAAAGACCATGAAAAGACCAGGGCTTGACATTTATATATAATAATTTAAACTGAAGGTGCCCAGTAATGGGCACCTTTGGTTCATAAATATGGAAAAAGATTATATCTCAACTTTACTTCGTTCAAATAACACTGTCTTTACGTTCAAAGAGCTTTCTTTGATTTGGAACGAAACGGACGTCAAACTGACAAAAAAGCGCGTGTATCGCTATACGAAAACGGGCAAGCTTTACCCGATCCGTAAAGGTATCTATGCAAAGGACAAGAATTACGACAAGCTGGAACTGGCAAATAAAATATTTACTCCAGCCTATATTAGCTTAGAAACAGTTTTGTCCAGGGGAGGCATTGTTTTCCAGCATTATGACCAGATCTTTGTTGTCAGCTACTTGAGTCGCGAGATTTCCTGCGACGATCAGACCTATGTTTTTCGCCGGATGAAAGATGTTATCCTGACAAACTCGCTCAATATAGAAAAAAAAGGTAACTCCTACATCGCATCCAAAGAAAGAGCTTTCCTGGATACAATCTATTTGAATAAGAACTACCATTTTGACAATTTGTCGTCGATAAACTGGGATACTTGTGTTGAAATGCTTCCTATCTATGACAACAAGGCAATGGCAAATAGATTGAATTCGTATCATAAACTAACCTACCATGCTTGATCGAAACGTCCATAAAACAATCCTACTTCAGATATTGAAAGACATCTATACCGATACCTCCCTTGGTCCTATTTTGGGCTTCAAAGGTGGAACAGCCGCGAATTTCTTCTACGATCTCGGCCGCTTTTCAGCAGATCTTGATTTTGATCTATTGAACGGAGACAAAGAAGCCTTTGTTTTCGAGAAGATTGAAAAAATCCTCCGCGAATACGGAACCATAAAGGAAAAGTACATAAAAAAGCACACTCTGCTGTTTGTCATTTCCTATGACGAAAAGTCCCAGAATATCAAAGTGGAGATCAACCGAAGAATCTTCGGCTCAAGCTTCGAGCTGAAGCATTATCTTGGTATCTCTATGCTGATAATGGTCAGGGAAGACATGTTCGCTCACAAGCTGGTGGCTGTTCTGGAACGGACAAAAACAGCTAATCGAGATGTTTATGACATCTGGCATTTCTTGAAAAACCGGTGGCCGATCAACAAGGAAATTGTAGAGATGCGGACCGGGATGAATTTCAAAGACCATCTGAAGAAATGCATTGCATTCGTTGAATCCCTCAGCGACCGCAACATCCTTTCCGGCATGGGCGAGCTTATGGATGAAAAGCAGAAAGCCTGGGCCAAAACTAATCTAATGAAGGATACCATTTTTCTGCTTAAGGTCCGATTAGAACAGGAGAAATAGCCTCCGCCCTTGAATCGCCAAAAAAGGGCAAACAACTCCTCCACTTCAAACAGAATTATCTAACTTGAATGAATTAACAAGGATACAAAGTGAATGGAAAGATGGTAGCGGGGGCTGGATTTGAACCAGCGACCTCCGGATTATGAGCCCGACGAGCTACCAGAGTGCTCTACCCTTTTAACAGAGGTAGAGAGGCGGTTAAAGAGATAACACTGTAAGTCAGAATTCGGCGATTCTAAGCAAAATCTGTGACATCCTGTGACAAAAGGGGAGAGGTCTGCATCCCCGTTCAATTGACACCATATTTTTACTGTGTGATAATCTCCGTGGGAATTGTAAAAGCAAAAACAGATGGGCGAAAATCCATTTAAGAAAGCAATCTCATATCTTTTAATCACCCTTGCCGATTTTTGATCCAATTCCTCCATTTAGAAACAATCCCCACATTTTTTGGGAGGATGCCAATGAAAGACAAATCCAAAACAAAAGAACAACTCATAGATGAATTAGTCAAATTACGCCAGAGAAATGCTGAATTGGGGAAATCAGAGGTTAAACGCAAGAGGGCCGAGGAGACGGTACATGAGAGCGAGTCGTATTATCGAGCACTATATGACAACAGCCTTGATGCGGTCTTGTTGACTACTCCCGATGGCAGAATCCTGTTTGCTAATGAAGCAGCCTGTCGTATGTTAGGGCGGACAAAAGAAGAAATCTGTCAGATCGGGCGGAGTGGTATCGTAGATACATCGGATCCACACCTGCATGCTGCGTTGGAGGAACGCGCCCGCACAGGTGAATTCAAAGGTGAACTGACTTTAATTCGCAAAGATGGAACAAAATTTCCGGGAGAGGTATCCACCTTGGTCTTCAAGGATGGGCATGGTCATGAAAAGACGAGCATGACCATCCGCGATATCACCGCGCGCAAGCGAGCAGAAGAAGAGATCCGCCAGCGCAGCGTGGAGCTGGCCGCGCTAAACAACAACGCCCGCTTGCTGACGCAAAACCTGAACTTGAAAACTGTGGCCGAGATCATCACCCGCACCTGTATGCAGACCTTTGGGCTGCGGCTGGCCTGGCTGCTGCGTGCCGAACCGAGTGGCGGCACGAGCACGATGACCCATTTTCCCGACAGCATCAGCTATCCTGCGCAGGTTACCATCCGGTGGGACGAGACGCCGCTGGGCCGGGGGCCGACCGGTCGCTGCCTCCGCAGCAGAAAACCTGTGACATTTTCAGACCTGGCCACAGCGCCGGATTATATCGTCTGGCGGGAGGCAGCGCTCGGAGAAGGATTTGTCACCAGTGCGGCCTTTCCACTCATCAAAAACGAGAAAGTCTTTGGCTGTCTCAACCTGTATAGTGACCAGCCCGGTTTCTTTACGCCACAGAGAATCACATTTTTCGAGACCTTCACCCTCCAGGCCGCGATTGCGCTGGAGAATGCCAGCCTTTACGAGGAGGTTCAGCAGGAACTCGCCGAGAAATCGCGGTTAGCGGAGGCACTGCACGAGAGCGAAGAGAAGTTCCGGCTAGTTACAGAAACAATTGAGGACGTTTTCTGGATGAGCACTCCAGGCGTAGAAAAAATTGTTTACATAAGTCCTGCATACGAAAGAATCTGGGGACGAATTCTGAAGAATCTTTTAAAGACTCCACTTTCGTTCGTGGGAAGTATACTACCGGAGGATAGAGACAGGTATGCTAAATTCATCACCGATTACCATGCTAAGGGTAAGCCTTATTCATGTGAGTACCGTATTCTCCGAAAAGACAAATCTATAAGGTGGATTTTTGAACGTGGTTTCCCTATTAGAGACAAAGACGGTAAATGTAAATTAATGACCGTAGTTTGTACCGACATCACCGAGCGCAAGCGAGCGGAGGAAGAAAAAGACAGAATTCAAGCCCAGCTCCTTCAGTCGGAAAAGATGGCAGGAATCGGGACTCTGACAAGTGGCATCGCCCATGAGTTCAACAACCTGCTTCAGATCATGAGCGGGCACACAGAATTTGCTCTAAGAACAAAGAGATATAAAGATATGGAAGAAGCCTTGAATATTGTC
>CAZIMJ010000101.1:0-18377 GCA_964540205.1 uncultured Eubacteriales bacterium
AATGACCTACACTTAACTTGACATACAGTGTCAGCTGATATCTAATTTAGGCATCACATACCTGGAGGGGTAAATGAGAAAACTATTTTTGGTTATTCCTTTGGTCTTTCTGTTTTGTTTTACTTTTGGCTGCCAACGGCAGGTCGAAGAGGTCGCTGAAGAACCTGTAGTTGATGTTGCGGCTGAAAAGGAAGCAGTCGCTGAAACTCTACAAAATCTTGTTGATGCTGCTGTTAACGAAGATATGGAGGGGCTCAAAAAGCTCTGGCACCCGCAAATCACTTGGTGGAACTATACTCAAGATCACCCTGTCGGCATGGATGTCTATCCAAAAGAAATGGAAGATCTCTTTAAATCGGAAGTTGAGTGGGTATCTTGTGATGCAAAACCTGTAGAAATTCATGTTGTGGACAATGTTGCGATTTTATACATCAACAACAAGAATACTTTCAAAGACGCAGAGGGCAATGAATTTACGACAATAGGACCTTGGACCGCTGTCCTGATCAAAGAGGCTGGCAAGTGGTTGTTCTTGAGTAATAGTTGGACCGTTAATGAGTAAATTTAGTTCTTGAATATAAGAAAAAAGGAGGGATTTTATGAGAAAACTTTGCCTTATATTACCTTTGGCGTTGGTTTTATTCATTATGGTCGGCTGTCAGGACAAGGAAGCGATGGCAGAGCTTGAAGCGATGAAAGCCCAGGCAGAAGTTGAGGCGCAAAATAAGGCCGCATTCCGCTATATGCTTGAAGAAACAGATAAGGGAAATTATTCTGCCTGGGATGAAGTCTGTTCAGCCGATTATGTCACTCATTGGGGGGAAATATCCTGGAACCTGGAGGAACACAAACAAGCGAATCGTCCTTTGTTGGTGGCATTTCCCGATTTTAAGCACGAGATCAACAGCATGATCGCTGAGGGGGACAGGGTTGTGGTACGGGTGACTTTAACAGGAACTCATAAAGGCGAGTATATGGGCATTCCCCCCACAGGTAGCAAAATCAAATACACAGGTATGCTTGATGGAAGGTTTTCGGAAGGGAAATTGGTTGAACTGTGGGGCATCGGAGATATGATCACTCTGATGCAGCAAATCGGCATGGAGCTTAAGCCGAAGGAGGCAGAGAAGTAGACTCTTCCTCACGAATATAAATTTGATTTTGTTAGTGGTATCCCGGTTGAGGCTAAGAAGATCATAGATAAGCTGGAGAAATCTGAAATCGGAGCATACGTCGATGCATCCCTCGATCCGCCCGATCCTTTTTGGGGAAAGGGCAAAATCAGGCTGATAGTTCTGGGTCAAGATCCTAGTGGCGCAATATGGTCAGAATTTCGGCTACATAAAGCCAGCAGAAAATGTATTATCAAAAATTGCTTCTCCTTTTCCTCACATACTGGATTTTAAGCATAAATTCCACACGCAACAAATAGATGGCTACCTCGCGTTCATGAAGGGGCACATCAGTCCATAGAATTTTTAGATTAAGCTAATCTGATCTGTGGACTTAAGCAACTCCATTTGGCATTTGTGAAACAAGTTCTGCTTGGATTGCTTCCCATACCTTGGTTTGGCAGCGAAACCTATCCTCTAGGTCCTTATGCTGATCACAAAGCTCAAGCTGTTTTTGCAAACTTAGGTGAAGAATATCAAGTCGTTGTGTTGCGATCAGGGCTTTATGTATCTCCTTCAAAGGTTTGAATGCGAGGACGCCTAAGATATCTGCAGCAGAAACTCCACCGAACACAAGGATCCAACTAGAATTACCAAATGCTAAAGCTGACACAATTGCACCAGCTATTCCTCCCATGAATATAACCGCTAGTGCTATTGCGAGGGCGAGGTTGATACGAAATACAAGTTCAATTCTCCGCCTTGCTGAGAATAATACAGATTCAGAACTAATTGAAAGTGCAATTGCCCCAATATCGCGTTGAAGCAAAGATTGTTCTTCATCGAGATAAGTCTTTTTTGAGAGCTGTTCTTCCTTCAATTCTAATGAGTTTTTATCAATTAGCCTTGCTTGTAACATGAGCTGCTGGATTTCAGATACTCCGTCTTCGCTTATGCCTTCCGGAAATATGTCTATGTCTTTTATGATCTTGTCGCCAATCCGAATATCAAACTCGTCTTTGTGTTCTTTACTGCCCCACTTTTGCAAGGCAGGATAGACTTTCTTAATGACAGAAGCGCTGCTTTCAATAAGAGAAGTTGTTAAAAGGTTTATAGTCATTTATTTTTCCCTATTTAATAATTTCTATGCTTTAAGTTACTGTATAGCAGGATTTATTTTGAGGAAAATTAGAGCAATATCCCAACACTGATGAATCTTATATGGCAAAATTCAACAATATCCTATTCAAGTATTATATATGTAGACTCCATCCTTTGCATTTTAAAAACTTTTTTAAGCTGCGATTTAAACGCTTGTGAAAGATACTGCTTCTAAATAATCGGAGTGAGCTCCCTCAAATTTGATCATTAGCGGTCTTCCATTGTCTCCCCAAGTCCAACCGCATAAGTTGATCTTCCAGTTGTCTACTGTGACGCACCAGATAAATTGTTCCCAACGGCCTGCCGTCCCATCATTGATATATTCGCCGAATCTTCCTATGCCGGTCCATTCGAGCGTTGGGTGATAGGAATAACCGGGTAAAAGTGGGTCTTTTAGCGCTCGATGTGTATGACCTAATATGAACTTTGGAATGTAGGGTTGATTACTGAAATCATCCATAATGTAATCATAGAATTCGACTTCATCGATTGAAAAAATACTTTCGCTCAGTTCGTTATCAAATCCTTGTCCGTTAAGCTTGTTCTCCCATTTCGAGCGTTTAGTCACACTGGTTGCAGCTGAAGGATAGCCGGAAGCAGATTCTGTCATTCCCGCCCCAGCTTCTCTACATGCGTAAGTATTCCATGCATCCAACTGATGTCCATGCGCAATTATTATCTGAGGAGAGTTTCCACCGTGATTTTGACTGTCCGTATAGGACCCCAAGAATACATAATCATGGACTTCGATTCCCGGATAGATCACTTGAAGTCCTTCCAAGTAATCACTGTGATGCCAGATGTCGTCGTGGTTCCCGATAATCCGGAGAAAGCGCTGGTTGTCGTAAAAGAGATTTCTAATGACCTGATACACATCAGCATTATTCTCGAATATCTTAACAGCCTGACTGCGGATCCGATGGTCCTCGTAGTCTTCCTCAATTGCATCTCCAAATGGAAATCCCAAGATATCAAATGTATCTTCAAGAATTGCATCTGACAGATTTTCCTCTCGCATCCATAAGTCTTCAATATCTCCATTCTCTATGAGTGTGTATCCTGCGAGGTGGTAGAAAAGTAAAACTGCTTGATAGAGCTCGTGATTTCCTAGCTGACGGAATTTGTCGAGTTGATCTCCCGCAACAAAAAGGTGTAGATCGCTAAAAATCGCATATTTTCCTGTAATAGGTTGGAATGCCACTTTACGCCTTGAGAGCAAATCTTCATCCAATGAATACATCCCTTCGATGATATCATACTCCCGTTCATCTTGTTCTAAAATCAGACATAAAAAACCTAAGATTCCTGACAGGATAAATTCATCCAGGTGCACAAGGGCCCATAATACGTCTTCAAGGAAGGGGATAACTTTTTCTTCAATAAATTCACCTATTTTTTCTGCAACATGCACTATTGTATTCCAGACCGATTCTGCAGTATCCTTTATCCAGTCCCAAGCATCACTTGCTGTCTCTTTAACCCAATCCCAGGCATCTTCTAGAGCTCCCGTAGTCCACTCCCAAACATCACCGGCTGTTTTTTTGATCCATTCCCATATACTGTCTGCTGTCTCGGTTATCCAATCCCATACTTTTGTTGCCACTTCGGAAATAAATTCTCCAATGTCTTCTATTGTCTCCGAAACCCATTCACCTACATCCTCAAAAAAATCACCCACACTTTCAATGGCATCTTCGACGGCGTCTTCTACCCAATCTACTGCGTCCTCTACAGTATCTTCCACAAAATCAACTACATCATCAGCGACATCGCATATACAACCACACCAACTCATTGGTCCTCCTATTTGTTTCTTGATGCTCTGCCTTGAACTTCCCCAAGCAAAAGACTGTAAGCTTGATCTTCAGTGAATCCAGCATTTTTTAGGGCGTTATATTTCTTCCAGAGTAATTTGGCTGTGTCCGACAAGACGGCATCGACTTTTGCATCTGAAGAGATATGGGCGATACCTTGTTTTGCAGCTTGCATCCGTGCGTCAAGCAGATCAAGAGGCTTAACACCTCCCAGCACTTTATCCTTCACTACAGAATCCACATCTCGCTGAATGACTGCTTTTGACCGCGCATTTAAAGCATTATGAGTCGCGGCTTTGATAGCGTTTTTTACACTACTCGGAAGGTCTCTCTCGCTAACTCCCATTTTTTTCGCTACAGACTTCGTTGCATCTGCTACAAGAGCATTAACTTCTGCGGTACTAAATGTAATATTAGGCAGGGCAGCGGCTCCAACCGAGGGTTGGGGTGTTGTGGGTGTTCCAGGTTTTGGTCTTGGCATGATATTACCTCCTTTTTTAGATTTAAATAATTGAACTTACTATTTTTTTGAAATTCGTATTAGCATCACCCCCCAAAAAAGATATTTTTATTCTTCAATTATTCCTTTGTCTTCATTGATAGAAGAGTAATTCTTCTTATTATAGGACTCGCCATCATCCTTCCCAAAGTGGACATTGTATGACAGCTTCATCATCCCCAGTTTCACAGAGTGACCACAACTTAGGTGTAATCAGCTTTTTATACATATGTTTTTGAATATAGGGACAAAATGTGGGTCTAACTCCAGCTAAAAGATCACTGACAATCTTCTCTGCATTCTCTCCCACCTCTACTGGATAACTTTTCCCGAAAACATTCTTGTGAATTCGATCGATATCACGATACAAGGAACACAACGTCGTTTCCACTCGATTGATATATTGATCATAATACAAGTCTCGATCATAATCTTCCTTGATGTATAGTTTCTGCGTTCTTCTGCGAGAAGATCTCACAATTATCCAGTTTAAAACATACCCTGCACCTGCAAATGCTAAACCTAATCCCCAGAGAATTTGAGGAGAGACAGGCCCTAGAATCTGAATCAGAGATAAACCTCCTGCCGTACTGATCGTCATCGTGGGCAGTGATTTCAAAAAATCCTTTGCGTTTTTCCCGAATTCAAGGTTCTCTTTCACGTTTTCAAGATATACATCTCTAATTTTATCCACTTCATCAAAATTCAGCTGTCTCCCTTTATAAATTGTATCCAAACTTCGTAAACAGGAATTCATTGTAGGTACTGCTCCGCTGATATATCGTTTTTCTCTTGGATCTGTATGTGTATCCGCCAACTCTTCAATATTTTTTATTGATTCCTTTGTAAATTCTGCTAATTTCTGGGATTGCTCCTCTTTAGCAAATTTTCCAGTACAGGCCCACATCATACTTACTGCCGTAAACGGTGGCAGTAAATCCGAATGTTCCTTCTGTGGATTTGTGTTTGGTTGTATGGTTTGAGGCATGTTTCCTTCCTTTAGATGAAGAAGTTAAACTCCCCCTCCTGCTAAATTCTTATCTTTTTTATCTTTTAGATACTTAGATATCCTAAGGATTGCTATAATTATTCCTAATAGGCCCCCAATTGCTCCTAAAATTTTATACCAATCAACTCTTTTAATTCTTTCTCCTGGATTTACTTTTACGAAAATTTCTCTTTCCATAACAGGAAGGCTCTTTTTCTTTTCCCCAAATTCATCCATGTCGAATGAAGCAGATATTGAAAGCTGGAGAATTTTCTGTCCCGCTTTTAAGGGAGTTACATCAAATTCCCATTGCGCATATCCCGAATCGAAAACAGCTTGTTGTTCATCGCTAAGTGAATTAATGCTGAAATCATCACCAGATAGTTTTGCTGTCATTACTGTACTGACGCGTATTTGTTCGATTTGTGGGACTCCTCTTCCTTTCAAGCTTTCTTTCAAGTCCTCGTTGATATTTTGAGTTATGCGTACTTCTATCCTCTCTTTTTTATGTTCTTCCATCTCTGTTGGTGGATTAAACAATATTTTGCCGATGGGAAGCTGTTCTATTTCCTCAGATATAATTTTTTTTATGTTAGATGGGGCATCTCCTGGGATCTTTTTAGCTTTTGGAGGAGGTGGAGGTGGGGGCAAAATTTTTTCAGCTCCGGCTACTGATATTGTCAGATTGACATTTATTGTTCTTCCAACTTGAACAACAATTCCTTTCCTAATATGAGTCTTAAATCCAGAGATTTCGGCCCTTATTAAATAAGTTCCAACCGGTATTCTAAGAAACCTGTAACTGCCAGACTCAGAAGTAATGGCAGTCTTCGAGCCAGCCATATTTGGCCCTTCAATTGTTACTGTCACACCTGGCAATGGGTTACCTCCATCATCAATAACTTTTCCTGTTATAGTTCCGGTCCTAACTTGTAAAAAAGAAAGAGAAATCAAACAGAATAAAAGGATTATAAGAGTTGTTTGCAAATTAATGTGTGAACCTTTCATAACCTCCCCCTTATATTTACTCCCTTCAAAGAGATGAAGGTTTTATCCCATCAATATTCAGTGACTCCCTTCCTTATATCTTTATTCCATTTTATTCTTAATTAGAGTTATTAAAAACTGAACATTAGATGAAATATTCTTTCTCTCCAGCTGTCATT
The DNA here is from genome assembly GCA_964540205.1 of uncultured Eubacteriales bacterium. Lineage (GTDB taxonomy): Bacteria > Acidobacteriota > Aminicenantia > Aminicenantales > Aminicenantaceae > WTAW01. The sequence continues at coordinate 6,741 of CAZIMJ010000101.1, forward strand.
TTGTTCAGGATCTTTTTAGGAACTGGTTTTGATGTTGGGATTCCGTAATTCTTTGCTATTTTGGCCATTTTCAAGTCTTTGGCCATATGGGCATCGATAAAATGCCATATCGTCGCCAGATTATCCTTCACATCTTGAATCATTTCGACTGTCTTGGGTTTTTCAGCAATATTATCACCGGATTTTGCTGTCTCTACGGCAAAAGGTAACCATTTGAGGTAAAACTTCTCTGATCGTCTTGCGATTTCCCTGAACATGTTTCCCTGACTGAATTTTCCAGGAGTTGCCTTTTTTGTTTGATTCAGCAGAGTATCAATAAAATCGCCTATATCTTCTTCTGACTTACTGTGTACAATATTCGAAAGAGCTCCATGCCACAGATGCCACTCTTCCGGCTGAAGCCGAGTTAAGGCCCTTCCAAAAGCTCCCTCTTTAAAACTCTCTGGCATATCCTTAAAAGTAGCGATGGCAATCGCCTCGTGTGTTCTTGCGTCCATTTTTACCCCCTTAATAAAAGGAATCGTTTATTCTCTCTCTATCTCTTTTAAATTAATCCCCAACTACATCGGCTATATACGCACTTAAATTCCCTTCTTCATAGACTTCGTACTGAGATCCCGGTGCTGCACTCCTGTGCCATTTCGTGAGCTTGATCGTATCGTCGGCGATCTCTATTCCGGTGATCCCATCGCTGTAAAGCCCACATCCTGTGTTGAAATAGCACGGTTTGGGCTTTCCATTAGATTCGGCCGGATCGATCAGCCTTTTTTTCTTTTTCTCTTCCAAATATTTGTCATGTAACCTTTTTATGTCTTTACGATTTCGGTCTATGAGCTCGCTATTCTCACGATTCTCCAAAATCTGTCTCTGTAATTCACTGATGTTTTCTTTCAATCTCTCCGCATAGGATTTTGATGAAAAAATGGCCCGGTGGGAATGCCCGCAAAAGAGCATTACTCCATTCTTTTTTGCCCAGGAATACAAGATCCTTTCATAGTCGGTTGGGATGCGGGATTTTGTGGCTGAGGAGTGCTTGGTAAATCCAAGTTTTTTAGCCAACGGTTCCACTTTTCTGAATACCCTGACCCAGAATCGGCTCGCCCAGCTGTTTTTATCAGATTCAGTGTTTCCCTGATGTCCATGGACTAGCAGAATATCCGTGTTTCCTGCCAGATCAATCATCTTAAGAGCCTCAAAAGCGTATCCATCACTGACAAGTGTGTCTTTGGTGGGATCCTTCAACTGGCACCAGTCTATGTCATGATTGCCATAAACACGGTAGACATTCCCATCTCCAAAAGACCGAATGGTCGCGTAGATACTGTGGTCATATCTTTCTGTCACCTGGTCCAAATCAAACTGCCAGAATTCCTCAATATCCCCGAGCAATATGAGCTTGTATCTATGATCCTTATAGAAATCTAATGCAGCTAATAATGCCTTCTCATTCTTGTGAAAATCGTCTGCACCGCCTCCATTTCCCAAGTGAATGTCACTGAACATGACGTACTTGTTACCTTTTGTATCCAGGACAGGAATGTCAGGATTATTCCACAATTCAGTAAGCCTCACGTTTGTAAGTCTTTCGTCCTGAGACATGAGATTTAACCCCCCTTTTGTTTTATTTAATGCCTATTTTAATGCCTATTTTTGTAGGCAGTCTTAGCTTGGAATTCGCTCTTAAATAACGGAATATTTCACGCGCTCAAAAAGCTTAGAGGCATTGGTGAATATGCAGTCGTCGAATCCCATCTCCTTGATGAGCTTGTAGTTTTTATCCAGCTGATTCGACATGAATGCCACCTTCGTTACATATCTCAACCAGGAGAAAAAGTTTGTGCTCTTGTTGTAGCAGAGTTCGGAGATGGGAATGGGATAGTCGGACGCAAAGATGAGTTTTTCATGGGGTATCTTGTCCACGTTTTCCTTGACCTTCTCGACGTATTTGATTCTGAACGGAGAACATATGGCTGAAAAATCCCCATAGAGATTCCAGTTGTTTTTTTCCGCCTCGTCGAAGAGCTTGAGGAATTCCTCGAAATCATCGAGATAGGCCTGATCGAAATCCCCGAAGTAGGGCATCGCACAGTGAGCGACAATAACAGTAACACCTTCATCGAGTGCGTTACGGAGATATTTGGGATTGTCATACTCCGCATAGGTCTTATCCGAGACCGGAATGGCATACTCAGGGCCGGCATGGCAGAGGAGCGGCATCTGATGATCCGCGAGTTTCTTATAGAAGGGGATGCACTTTGGATGTGCGGGATTGATCATTTGCGAGGAAGGAACCCACTTGTTGAGCACAGCTTTCCTGATAAGGCAATATTCCAGAGTGATATTCCAGTCGATTCTGTATGGATGCACGGAAGCTCCGAATAATATGCGATCGTTGTTATCTGCCAGATCTGCGATAAATTCGTTGGGGACGTGGAGATGAGTTTTCTCAGGATGTACGATGCCACCCTCGTCATAGACTTCATCGAGGGCGAGAAGGACGCTTTTATTCACATGTTTCGATCCATTGATAACCTTAAACATGTGTTTTTTAACCGAGTGGATGTCAACTTTTTTGAAGAGAGATTTGGTGAGCAATAACATGGCAAAATAGGCGGGTTGTTTGGTGAACTCATCGGACCAGTAGCAGCCGCTCTCTTCGTCTTTGGGTGCGCCGAAGTGCACGTGGGTGTCGATTATTTCGTTACTTATCTTTTACCCTTCTATTAGCTTGTTTTTCAAGATATGCCTTTCTCTCTATCGAGATTTAGTATGGTGGGAGCCGATAATTTTGAAATCCCTTGCTCGGGGATTTCATGATTTCCCATCAGCTCCCACCATTAACCCCCCTTTGGAAAAAACCGTCTGTTAAGCTGATCCTTAGAAGCTACCGCCTTGGATAACCTGACGCCCTCTGCCGGCATTCTCTTTTTTCTAAAAAACAAAGCTGAATACCACTCACAATTGATAATCTTCTCTCTTCCGACTGTCAATCATATAAAGCCAAATGTCCTTTTATGCCCTTTGTTGCCTTGCTTTTTCAGTCAAAAATTTTTTTTCAACTTTGTTTGTCACTCCACGACTCAATTGATATAGGGTGAGGTGTGTGGTTTTAAGCTTCCTTAAAAACAGACCGCTTACGAGTTAATAATCCTCTGCCTTGTTTTAAAAGTTTCTGGTTAATGAATTTTTAGTGGATGAAGCATAAGGGGGTGTGGTGAAACACTCTGACATTTTGGATTCCTGGAAGGATATTTCTGATTATCTTGAACGGGACGTCAGGACATGCCGCAGGTGGGAAGCCGAACTAGAGCTGCCTGTATATAGAATAAACGAGAATTCTACTCACTCAAAAGTTTTTGCATATAGGTCGGAAATCGATAAATGGCTTAAAGATAAGACAAGCAACAAAAATACTTCTAAACAATATATTCTGGTTAATAAGCGGATTCTTGGGGTAGTAATAATTCTATCTGTCCTTCTCATATCAATTATCGTTTTGATTATGAGTGATAACTTGAAATCACTCTTATCTCAAAATCAACCGACATTAGCCATCTTCCCTTTTTCGAATATGAATCATCAAGATTATGAGGAATACTTTTCTCAGAACATAATGAACGGGATGATCAGAAACATTTCGCGTACAGGAAAAATTAGGGTTATTGAAGTTTCCTCGATGGCCGATTCGGATAAGGATCAGAAATCTCCACAGCAAATCGCCAGATATCTAGGTGCAGACTACATGTTGGTGGGAAAAATTGAAAAACAAAGTCAAAGATTTTTAATAAGCATCCTGCTCTCAAGCGCGAAAGATCAAAAAAAAATCTGGGAAGAAAAATGTGAGGGCGAATTAAAGGAGATATTAACTGTCCAGAACCATCTTTGCACAAAATTACATGAAAAACTAGGGATATACGGAGACCAACTTAACCTGAACTCTTCCGAAGCGCCTCAGATTCAAAACAATGAAGCTTATGATAATTACCTAAAAGGAAATTTTATCCTAAATAATTTTAAGGATAATAGTAAAAAATCTTGGAGACTTTATTATCAAGGCCGATATTTCCTGGGAGGGTGTACAAAAGAAAGCAACGAGCTGGCAATGAATCTATTTAATGAGGCGATTAAACATGATAACAATTTTGCACTTGCATATTTAGGATTAGCCCAATGTTACTTAAACTATATCAACTTTAATTGGGATTTTGACAGAAAATGGCTCGATAAAGCTGAAGAAATGGCTAAAAAAGCCAAGGAACTCTCATCAGAATGTCCCGAATATTTCACTATTTCGATTATGAATTGCTTAATAAGGGAAGTTGGTTTCTGTGAAAATCAGGAATTATTTGCACATGAATTAGTTGATGAAGGAATTGGGAAATACCCTAATGACTCTCAATTAAATTCTGCTGTTGGGACCTTTTACTTTGTTCAATTTGGTAAAAACGGGAATCAAGGCGATTTTGAGAGGGCGCTCCAATACAAGGAAAAAAGTTTCTGGCTCGATCCCAACAACATCGACAACATGACCTATACTGAGATGCTGATGTTGAAAAAGGATTTTCAGGAGGCGTTAGCTGTGTGCAATTTAATGAGCAGATACAGCCCATCGCTTATTATCCAATTCAGGATAGGTGAAATTTATTATTATATGGGACAATTAGAGAAAAGCCTGGAAATTTTTAACGGCTTTCAGGACGCTCCCCTCGAACTCAAAATTGATTCATTATTGTATGCAGGTATGATAGCCGCACAAAGAGATAATGAAGACAAAGCTTTAGAAATCATAGAGGAAATCGAACTTCTCGCACCAGACGAATTTATCAGAACCGAATCATTGAAAATGGCTTCAATTTACTTTGGAACCGATAGGGAGGAGACAGCCTATCGACATCTCGAATCCTTCTTCACAAAACCATCGGCAAAAAAAAGTCACTATACTTTTTGCAAATATTTAAGCATAGACAAAAATTTTGAGGCTTTTAAGAATCAAAGAAGATTTATGAATACTATAAAAAATCAGGAGGAAACTGATGGATGAAAACAAAATTGTAGTGGTGACTGATGAATTGCTGAAATGCCTGGAGGTTTTAAAAATGGCAGTTGACCATTTGCCAGAAGGAGACTTCAAAGAGAGTTACAAGATGGCGGTCGATTACATCTCGGCAGCTTTCATGGGAGAAGAGCTCCCTAGAAGCACTTGTCCTGGTGGAGGTTTAATACTAAGGTGATTGATTAGTAATTTGTAATTTCGCTCAGACCGACGCAAGTGCTTCAATATAAATAAGATAAGTCATCTTATTGGACTAAATATAGCCTTAGAAGCACTTTTTTGGGGGTCAAAAGTAATGTCTAAGGATAATTATTTTGATTCGCTTTAATTATCAGCTTAAACGGTTATTTTGACACCCAAAAAAGTGTTTTTAAGCCTATTTAGTGGCAGTATAATAGACATAATTTATTTATTTTCAAGGAATTACATCAGCCAGAGCACAGGATTATAGAATGAAAATCTCCAGCCTAACTTTGTATATAACTGATGATTGCAATTTTAATTGTGAATATTGTTATCAAACGAAAGGGAAAGAATATATGTCGGAACAAATTATGGGAGAAGCTCTATCTTTCTTTTTCCCTTTTTTTGATGATAGATTTTACCTAAATTTTTATGGAGGCGAGCCGTTATTAGCGTTTGATCTCATAAAAAAAGCAATATCCAAAACATCATCACTCACTGAGAAACTCCAAAAAAAGGGAGAATACTCGCTGACGACTAATGGGAGTTTTATGACACAGGAAATATTGGATTTTTTAAACAATCATAAATTTTCGGTAGAGCTGAGTTTTGATGGCTTAGCCCATGATTTGCAAAGAAAAAAAGGAAGTTCGAGAAAAGTGACGAACACCCTCAAAGGGCTTTTGGATTATCCCAATATTCAAGTTGAGGTGAATAGTGTTTTTACTTCTAGCACGATAGAAACTCTGTATGAATCCATAAAAAATATTTTAAGTCTGGGAGTCCCATCTGTGAATTTTTCTCTCTCAACTCTTGAACCATGGGATGAAGATTCTCTTGAAAAATATAAGAGAGAGCTAACAAAATTGAGGGGACTTCTTCTTAGGATATATGAGAAACAGGGAAATTGTCCTGTGACTAATTTTGGAGAGTTGAAAAGGGGGAGATTTTCCTGTGTTGCAGGAGAAGATCGGTTTGTTGTTACGCCAAATAGTGATGTATGGGGATGCTTTCTGTTCCCAGACTATTTTAAGGGAAAGGAACGCTCGCTTGAATATGATAAATACTATTTTGGAAATCTGATGGATTTTGAGAGAGAGTATGAAAACATTTATCCGAAGATATCTGAGAACTATTCAAAATTAATGATGAGTAAATTTTCTTCGGCGGGAAGGGATTGTCTATTCTGTCAATATTTTGAACATTGCAGGGTTTGCCCTATAAACGCTGCTTTTTCCGGGGGCGAGATAGGAAATATTCCAGATCACATCTGCAGGTTGAAAAGGATAGAGATCGATGAAATGCATAAATTCCATAATTTAATTACTTAAATGGGGTCGGGCCACAGCAATTAATTTAATATCAACAAGTTAAGTCGTTTTATCGGGTCAAAAATGACCTTATAAGTACTATTTTGGGGGTCAAAACAGTAATCTAAGCGATTTATGATAGCGGAGATAGCTCAGTTTTAACAATTATCCTTAAACGCCCATTTTGCCCCCCAAAATAGTGCTTCTAAGCATATTTTTATGCCTATAATTTTAGTTAACTTCTTTATTATAATAGACTTCCTGAGGCCCGTCCCCAATTTGGTTCTTTTTACTGATGATTCAACTCTGTATGGAGCTTAATCCGAAGGAGGGGGGGAATAAGACTGACTTGATTTGACACTCAGTGTCTATTCAAGTGTAGGTAAGACCATCTTGGAATGACCTACACTTAACTTGACATACTATGTCAGCTGATATCTAATTTACGCATCTCATTGAATGGAGGGGTAAATGAAAAACCTACTTATGGTCATTCCTTTGGTCTTTCTGCTTTGTTTTACCTTTGCCTGCCAGGATAAGGAAGCGATGGTAGAGTTTTTAGAGTTCAAAGCCCAGGCTGCGGTTGAGGAGCAGAATATTGAGCTTGTTAAAGGTTTGCTTGAGGAATTAAACAAAGGGAATGCTGAGATTTGGAAGGAACTGTGTGCACCCGAATTTGCATACTACTCTCCGTCCGATAGTCCTGAACCAATGTCCATGGAAAAAACAATTGAATGTTTTCAGATGGCTTTTGAGGGTTTTCCTGACATTAATTGGAAGATCCATGACCTAATTGCAAAGGGAGATAAAGTTATAGCTAGGTTAATTCAGACAGGCAGTCATGAAGGAGAATATCGCGGTATCCCTGCTACTGGCAATAAAATTAAAATCGGTATAATTTCAATATTCCAAATTAAAGATGGGAAGTGTATAGAGATAAGGGAAGAGTATGATGGTCTAGGCTTCATGCAACAACTTGGCTTTGAGTTTAAGCCGAAAGAGGCAGAGGAATAAACTCTATATCTAATCTATATACAAAAAAAGGAGGGATCTTATGAGAGGTAAAGCTTTAATTCTTTTTATGGTTTTTGTTTTGATGACTCTTTGTGCTTTTGCGACTTGGGCTCAGACTGAAGATGAGGAACAAAAATCTCAGCTTATCTGGATGAGAGAGATAGCAGTTAAACCACCCATGGTCAATGAATATATGGCCGCGATGAAAGATTATATCGCCCTGTGCAAAGAGCAAAATTATCCTTATCCGTTTTCTGTTTGGGGAGATGGAAATTTCAATTATTTTTATGTCTATCCAGTTGACGACTATCAATCCCCGGCAATCTATTATGATGCCTCGAGTGAAATGTTGAAAAAATGGGGAGAAGAGAAGGCGCAGAATTTTGGGAAGGCGATAAGAACCTCGACCAGTTCTTACAAGGACTATTTCATCGAGTATCTCCCCGAGTATTCTTATGTGCCGGAGAATCCACGGCTTAAAGATGAAGAGATGAGATATGCGATATGGGATATCGCTTATATTCCTTTGGACAAGGAAGCTGAGTATTTGAAACTCGGAAAAGAGGGCATTGCCTTAATGGAGAAGAAAAACATTACTGAAGAAATGCTTTTCTATACCGGGCGCCTGGGTACCAAACGACCTTTTTACTTTGGATTAGGATTCGGCAAAGACGCAGCTGATTTCTGGGCGGCAAATGCAAAAATGTGGGATCAACTGGGCGAAGAAGGTGGAGAATTATATCGAAAATTCATGAACCTCATAGAAAAAAGGGAATTCAAACAATTCTGGTTTATAGAAAGCCTTAATTACCAAGCCGAAGTAAAGAAGTAAAAAAAATCTGATTTTCAGCTTCGCTTTCGCTATCACTCTTTGGTGAGTGATGGTAAATTGGGGAGGCAAATTGGGGACGGGCCATAGTAACTATCTTAAAATAAACAAGTTAAGTCCTATTTTAGGGCCTAATAGGCCCTTAGAAGCACCATTTTAGGGGCCAAATAAGCCACCTAAGCATGATTTATTCCTGACCTTCCTATAAGACTTCGCTCACCGTTCTTGACAATCGGAATATTGCTCAATATTATGAACGTATACTCTTTATAATGAGCGATCAATGAATACAGCAAATTATCTTGTCATGACAAATCATCAAAAAGTTCTCAGTTTTATGGCAAAATTCTCTGATAAGGAATTCTACGAAAGAGAAATCGCAAGAAAAACTGGCATCAGTTATGGATCTGCGAATAAAGTTCTGAATGACCTTTATTCAGCTCACCTTTTGATGCGACAACAAAAGGGAAAAATGTTTTTCTACCAACTAAATTTAAAAGATTCAGTAGCGCGGCAGTTCAAAACCATAAATACAATGTTTCTCTTGCGCCCCTTGATTCTTAATCTTAGAAAATTAACGACACGAGTAATCCTCTTTGGAAGCTGTGCTACAGGAAATGACACATCAGACAGCGACATTGATATTTTTATCGTTTCTGAGCAAAAACAAAAAACACTCCGGATTATTGAGAAGATGAATCTTGGAAGAGGCTTCGAAGAAATCCAAATTCAACCCATCATCTTTTCCCATAGTGAAGTTATCGACAGTGAGAAAAATGATGAAGAATTTCTGTCATTAGTAAGAGAAGGCATAATCTTGTGGGACAAGACTGTTGAGGAATCAGAATTTTATTGAATGTTTAAAGATAAAGAAAATCGTTAAGTTCGCAAAGGCTCCGAAATTCGTAAAGAAAGAATTGTCATCTGCTTCTGAAGATCTTGAAGAAGCAAAGCTTGGTATATCCGAAGGGAAATACAAATGGCCTACTGTTCAAGGATATTACTCGATGTATCATGCAGCAAGAGCGCTCCTTTTTTCTCAAGGATACAGGGATAAAAGCCATTACTGTCTTTATGTTGCATTAAAAGCTTTATATGTCTATAGGGGATTGATGAAATCGGAGCTAGAAGAAGCCTTCTATTTTGCAATGATTCTGAGAGAAAATGCGGATTATAGGAGCCGGTTCTCAAAATCCGGAGTGATGGCTGTATTAAAAAGGGCTGAGGAATTTCTCAATTGTGCAAAAGAACTTATCCTTAGAAGCCGGTTTTGACCCCTAAAATTGTGTGTTTAAGCCGATTTTTTGGGGGATTCTTTGAGTTAACTTATTTATTATCAATCAATTCCTGAGGCCCGTCCCCCTACTTGCTACTTGGTTTATGCGACAAATCTCCTGAAGAATTTCTTTACAAAGCCACCGGATAACATAAACAAAGAGGATCCACAATTCTATCAGAAAGCAGCGGATTATTGGATTCCTTTGCTCAGAGAGGAAATCGAGGAATTTAAGGATGTCCCGGTTCTAACGCTGGGTCAGCCAATCCTGAATTGTGTGACAAAAGGTCCGGATCAGGTATTGATCAGATATTCCTGGGGTTTTGAAGGGCCGGGGCAGTATGGAGGGGATTTCGGCTATATAAAGCCAGAAGAAAACGTATTAGGGAGAGTCGTTTTTCCTTTTCCTCACCTGCCGGGCTTAACGCATAAGATCTATGGCGGACAACAGATGGATGGCTACCTCGCATTCATGAAGGAACACATCAATCCTTAGCACTTCTGGACTAAGTTAAGGCGACGATTTTCGAGCCGAAGACGGAGACGGCGGCGGATTTATCAATCATGGTGCCGATAGCGGAATGGACGTGGCCGTGATAGACGTATCGGGGCTGTTTCTCCTTAACATAGCGGAGGAGGGCTTCGCTTCCTGTGTGAGCATAATCGGCCTTGTCCGTCTGCCTATAGAGAGGCGCATGACAAATGAAAATATCCACATAGGGGAATTTGCTGAGCTGTTCAGTGGCCCCAAGGTCGTCCCATTCGTAGGGGCCTGAGGATTTGTAGGTGGGCACACCCTGCCATCCTCCGATGAGCCAATTCCTGTGTTGGACTATGCAATGGTGGACATCATCGACACATTCGGGGAAGGATTTGACTGGATCGTGGTTTCCTTTAACGGCAAAGATGGGCTTCTTGTAGAGGTCGTAAATCTCCTCGAGAATGTGGAAGGGCACGTCGCCACAGGAAAGGACAAAATCGAATTTGGAGCGCAATGTCTCTTCGAAGTGATACTTCTCGTAATCGGCGATGACGAGGACTTTGGAAGGGAATGCGATCATGGATTATTCTTTAACTAGGCGCACTGGCAACTTGTGGAGATCCGAATTAGCCAGGGCTAACACTTTCTTTTTAACGACGCGGGAATAATATTCCCTTTCTGTTTTAGTCAGTTTTTCCCCTTTGAGTTTCTTTAAAAATAACTCCTTTTGCTTTTTTGAAAAAACTTGAGACATGGCGTGTTCGAGTTCGAACTCGTCTTGTTTATCGGAGTATTCTAAAAGATCGATCTCAACCCGTCTGAAGTAGTTCTTAAAGGTATATTTCTGCTTGAGAGACCATATTGTAGTCCGGAGGAGATCCAGGCTATGGCTGATGCATACTGTGGAAAAGAGCTTGATGTGGATTTAGTGAATAGGGCGATTGCTGAGGGGATTATCAAGATTAGGAAATCTAAGGAAGGGCAAGTGCATGGGGATGTGGGGAATGAGATTGGAGATTTGTTGAGAGAGGGCTTTGAGAGGAGGGAGATTGAGAAGGATGTAGTTTTGAGTAAAATTGTGAATTATTAGAGAAAATGCACAGGAATTTCGGAGAGGGATTATGAAAAGATTTCCAGATGAAATATAACGAGCTATCGATTGAGGCCAGAAAGGTCATTGACGAGCTGGCCAGCTCTGAAATCGGTTCGTACATCGATACGTCCCTTCCTCTGCCCTGTCCTTTTCATGGAAGGGGGAAAATTACCTTTTAGACAGAGAGGTGTATACGTCCGACTGAGAAAAACAACAACTATTCTTCGTCTATATATGAATTAAAAATCAGATTCAACGGTTTACTTTTTAAGTTCAAACAAAAATATGCTTGACGTATTACGTTTAGCGTAATATCATATATTATATGCTATATGATCAAATCATTTGCTTGCCGAGATACTGAAAAACTATTCAAGGATGAACAAGTTCTTCGTTTT
>CAZIMJ010000102.1:0-10327 GCA_964540205.1 uncultured Eubacteriales bacterium
CAATTTGTTCATAACTTTTTTTCTGATATTGATATGAATTCGAGCTTGATTGTATTGCGAAATGATATTCAGAAAGCATACATTCTTTCAAAATCTATAGTTGAGATCATTAATACTCGACAAAAGGATGAAAAAATCAATACATTGAAAATTTCTAACGAATTAGAAAAAATGTACAATATGAAATTAAATAGCATGTACTTAGATTTCTTAATTGAAATTGTCAAAAGCTATTTTGAAATTGATGTACCTAGTTTATCTCAAAGTTTTCTTAATTCAATCTAATTTTTAAGCTAATAAGTTTAAACCCAGATAATGGAAATTTGGTAGTTTTAATTAGATAAATCCATTTTTTTTTTCTTTAGAATGAAATTTGTTTTTTTTTTAATGGTTCAAAAAAAAGAATAAAAATCGTATGTTTATAGACTTTTCACGTTTTGCATTTTTCGTTTAACGGCAAGGAGAGATGTTAGAGATCGAAGTCAAAATTAAAATTAAACACTTGGCCGATGTCAAAGAAAAGATTCTGTCTCAGGGAGCGACACTCGCCAAAGAACGACATTCGCACTATGACACTTTTTATGATTTCCCCTCTCTAGAACTCCGAAGAAAACACCGTGCCTTGAGAGTCCGCAAAATTAATAAAAAGACATTTCTCACGTTCAAAGGACCTGAACAAAAATCGAGAAAATTCAAGATCAGAGAGGAGTACGAAACTGAGGTCAAAAATGAGAGACATCTGAGGAAAATCCTCAAGTCATTGGGGTTTCAGCCAGTTTTCCAGTATTCGAAATTCAGAACAGTTTTTCGAAAAAAAAGATTGACAATCTGCTTGGATGAAACACCTATCGGCGATTTTCTTGAACTCGAGGGACAACAAAGCGATATCGTGAAGTTTGCGCATGCGCTGAACTTCTCCAAAGAAGATTTTATCAAGCTAGACTACGTCCAACTTATACAAAGAGAAAAAGGGTCGTGAATCAAAAGGATTGCTGATAGGAGAGGATCGGTTTTCTTATTTTTTTTCGATGGATTTCTTCTTTGTGGTCTTCGTCTTTGAGGTTTTAAACTTTTTATCAGGAGTGTCTCTCTTTTCCGATGTTTTTTCTGCTAGGTCTCCTTCTTTTTCTGGAGCGTCTTCTCTCAGAATGCCTTCCTCACCGATCCCCAGTTCCTCGCCGATGAAAGCCTCATCTTCAATCCCATGGAACTCTTCTGCTTTGGGTTGGACGATTTCGTAATCGATCAAACGTTGCTTGACTTCTTTTTGTGCAACTAGGATAAGATTTTTTGATTTGGTCTTGATTTTAGGTTTTGCCCCTTGGAGCAATTGTTTTGCCCTCTTTGATGCTAGGATAACAAACCGGAATTTACTGTCGAGGTCGCCATAAGCTTTCAAGTAGATATTTCTCCGAATATGGAATCTTGATATAAACAAAAAAGATACCAGAAAAACGAACTGATTTCAACACTTTTCCGCACTTTTCCGCACTTTCAGGGTTTAGCATCGTCCGTTTTTCCTGTTTTTCCCCTAATTTTCTATAAAAATTCTTCGGAATTGCCATTTTTGTGTGAAATTTTTACTTCTTGAGCGGTTTTTTTTGGCGCATTTTGCCATAATTTTTGATGCAGTAACAGAGTAACGAATGTTGGTGAAAAGATGACGATTTTTATTTAATAATCAGGGTGAGTGTGTTAAAATGTTTCGCTAAAATGGATATCGAACCGAAGGTCCCAATGCTCTCAATCCACTCAGATTCTGAGAAGACGATCTGGGCCGTCGGAGGGGGTAAAGGCGGAACGGGGAAAAGCTTTATATCATCAAGCTTGGCCATCCATCTCTCTTCACTCAAAGAAGATGTTGTCCTCATCGATGCTGACCTGGGAGGACCAAACCTGCACACATTTTTGGGGATGGAAGAGTCCAATATCGATCTGGGCCACTTTTTCACTAACAAGGTCGCAAAACTTCAGGACACAATATCCCTCACGCCCTTTGAAGGGTTGAGACTGATCAAAGGAACAGAAAATGTTCTTTTTACATCGAATATCAACTATTATAAAAAGCTTAAACTAATAAGACACATCAAAGCTTTTGATGCCAAGAGAGTTATCATCGATATCGGGACAGGAACTTCCTATAATTGTATCGATTTTTTCCTGTTATCCAATCCTGGAATTCTCGTAGTGAATCCTGAGCCGACAGCAATCGAGAATGCCTATTATTTTTTAAAATCCTGTATCATCAGAATCCTTAAATTCTACATTGACCATTATGGCATTCAAGATCTGGTCAAAAGGGTATCAGATCAGATCCAGGACACTTCAAAATCGATCTACAGTTTTTTCAGTGAGATTATATCTCACGATAAATTCTATGCGGATCTTCTCTACAGGGCATTGCAGAGGTTCAATCCATGTCTTATAATTAATAAGGCACGAGATGAGCACGATGTCCTGCTTGGTGAGTCGATCGCAAATGTCGTCCAAAAATATCTTGTGGTGGAGCTTAAATTCATGGGTGCGGTTCCATTCGATGAAAATGTCCACTGGAGTCTGAAAGGGAGAACTCCATTCATGATTAATCATCCTGATTCTAAGGCTGCAAATGCTGTCAAATCCATTGCGGAAAAATTGACCGGCAGGAACGAATCCAACAGGATGGCAGGCGAGGTCAAAGCATCATGAGTCTTAAAAAGATCGAAGAAATGGACCACTATGAGGTCTTGAACATCAACAGGAGTGCTTCACAGCAGGAGATTCAAAAAGCCTATATCATCGCAAAAGCGGCCTACCAGAAAGATTCACTTGCACACTACAATCTCGTCTCTGAAGGTGAGCGGAAAGAGATGATGACTCAAATCGAACGGGCTTACCTCACCTTGAGCCATCCAAAAAAGAGGAGAAAGTATGACCTCAGGACATTCCACTACAAAAACGAAAACAAAGAGGCCTCCTTTTACAGGGGATCCACACAAAAAATGGTGATTGAAGACGGGGAGCAAAAAGGCTTTTGGACGAGGCTGAAATATAAAATACTCTTCTTTAGAAAACCGTAAGTGTCTCCACAGGTTAATATTCTTTTATAATATCATCTTTAGTGCCAAAGGCTCCGTCATGACCCGCAGAAGTGAGCCGAAAATTTTCGTCAGAAAGCCGTTCATATTTAATCTTATTTCCCCACGCATCCCACTTGCCGGTAGTGAGCGCTGGCGAGAAGCGAATATCATCCAGGCGCTGTGGAGTTGTCCCGTTACTCACGATATAGGAAAGGACTTCCTTCTGCAAAGAGGATAGATTCGTTTCCGTCAACTTTTGTTTTGTCGAAGAAAAGGCTTCTATTTGCTCTGGGATGTCCTTATTTCCTCCGGATTTTAATGTGTATAGGAAAAAAACCACAATGGCAACGAGAAGGATGATGACCATAAATCCTCTGATTTTCATGATTCCTCCTTTAAGGCCCAATTTTATGTTCTTGGGCAATAAGCTTCGCACGCATTCTGTAGTAGGGTATGAGAAGGAGAATAGCGATAAAGATCATAAAGAAGTATGTTCTGTTGATTCCTTCTCTAATTTGGTGGGCTAAAAGGACTAGGCTGCTCAGAACGTGTATAAAGATCAAATTAAAAAATATGAGGCTTAGCAACACATAATCCTTCAGAAGTTTCTTCTGCCATAGCTCCTTCTTTTTCAAAGACAAAACATGGGCAATGCCCATGAAAAGGAAAACAAAGAGAGTCTGAACAATCGGGTAAACAAAAAAGACCGGCGACTTCTCAGCCAGCATTGGAGGCTGGCCCATAAAGTTGATCCAGAAAGGCATCTGATCAGGAAGACGCGGATAGGAATAAAGAGCCAGGATCCAAGTGACAACTAAAAGAATACAGTTAAATATGAAAAGAATGCGGAGTGATTTTTTCTGCATCGACTTTAAAAAGGTCTACTACTAACTTCTTTTTCCCTCTAAGAATTCGAGGAGATCATCTTCATTAATCCACCACTTTCTTCCTATCTTCTGGGCTCTGATCTTGCCAGATTGGACCAATTTGAGAGCTGTGACCTTACTGATCTGGAGTTTATCCTGAATGTCTAATAGAGAATACTGTTGAATGACCTTGCTTCCTAGCCATATTGTTCTCATCAGGTTTCTCTAATCATTCAAAAAATGTCGAACATGAATGACTTAAATAATTTTAATTTTACTTAATTTTATAATATTATACTATAACTCCCCCCAAAAAAGTCAAGTGTTTCCTATATTCTTTTCATCGCCCCCCGGGAAGAAAACTTATTCTCTAAGAAATAAAAATGTTCAATTCTAACCCACGAAAATACGACTAAAACTATGCAACGTGTTTAGCTTTGATTCAGGAGTCAAATAAAAAGAGTTCCAATGAAAGACCTAAAAGTACTGGTCATCGATCCCGATTTTGATTATCTCCAGCTTATCTCTCAATTCCTTTCAGCCGAAGGTTTCCACGTGGTCACGGCCACGGATGGCGAAGAAGGCCTGAGAAAAGCGATGATCGAAAGCCCGGACCTCATCCTCATTGAGCCTATGCTCTCAAAACTTCATGGCTTCACTCTCTGTAATATTGTCACAAAAGAATTCAAGAAGAAAATTCCTGTTATCATTCTCACCAATCACTACCAGGATGCCCGTTTCAAAAAAGAAGCTATCCAGGTCTATGGTGCAGCGGCTTACCTGACGCGGCCCATAATGAAAAAGGAGATGCGATCTACGATTTTTGATGTCTTGGGGAAAAAATCCATGGAAGGGGTGGAAGAAAAACCGATTCCTCAGGAGCCAGATGTTAAAGAACTTCCCAAAGAAGAGCCAAAAGAAATTTTATCATCAGAGGTCGTATTTGAAGAAGCATCAGAAGTAGTTGTGGAAGTGCCACAGGAGGTCGAAGTGGAAGCTCCCTCGGAGGTTGCAGTGGAAGTCGCGCCAGAGATCCTTGTAGAGAATCCATCAGAGATCAAAATGGAAGAACCACAAGAAGTTGTAGTAGAAGAAAAAACCGAAGTCACTGCTGACTTTGTTGAGCAGTCCACAAAGTCTTCAGGAAATAACGGCAACGGGTCTAACGGAAAAACCAAAGTGGACAAAATGATCGACGACATTGAGTCTGAATTCGGCCTGCTCACTGACAAGAAACTGGCAAACAGAAACCACGATCTCCAAATCTGATCAGCTGAAGGGTGTATTCAAATCGGGTCTGACAACAACTCGCCTTCAAATCTTCATGATTTGAAACAGAAGGGGATTTTTTATCTAATGGAGAGCTTCTATGGCATCAATGCCAAGAGTGTTTTCCTCATCATTAATCCTAATGAGTTTTGCAGCAATAACTGGATTATTATGAGGTTTAAACATGATCCGAATCTTTTTGACATCTTTTAATTCACCAAGATCGAATTCCTCAGGACTGTTCATGCCACTACCTCTACCTATGTCCTGCCATTCGCCGCTGTTATTCATGACAAGAACGCCATACCAAAATCCCTCCTGAGGGTCGACGCCCATTGGCCTGAAAGGCTGTCCGCCCTCCTCCTTTCCTCCAGGTGCCACATCCTGATGCCCTGACATACGAGCATAAATTGCGATATCAGCTCCCGGTCCGTTTTTGGCATTGAATTCAAGATCTAAAACTCCCATTTCAGAAATTTCGGCAAATTGGTCATCAGGACTGCTCAGTGCAAACTCAGGATTTTTTACTGGCCCCGTAGAGAAAAGGACCTTTGCGGCGTTGTTGCGATATCCATAGACATCACGGCTTTGATTCGCTTCCGAGGATTTTTGTCGAGAGGTTGTTTGAGTGGAAGGGCTAGGAGCAGTTCGTTGTCTTCGCTGAGTTCTCTCCCGGGAAGATGAAACCTGGGACTGAACAGCGATCACGGGCAACTTTGTTTGCTTTTTCAAATCTGAGTTTGTCACCACAATGCTTATTTTCCCTTTAGCTTTGAGAGCGGCCCTTCTTTCTTTTTCTTTTTTTACAATCTCGACGAGACTCTGGGCAGAGAGTAGCGCAACACACATGAACAAAATAAAAACGGCTGTGGATATCCTTCTGATATTCTCCCCCAACATAACAATCATTAGTATAAGTCAATAACCCTAAAAGTCAACTTATGAACAGAAGTAAAGCATGCTCTATTGAAGAATGGTCATTCTTTGATGTATTATTAGGTTGTTGTCTTTAACACTAACGTCATAAGGGGGCCGGATGAAAGATAATTTTCAAAATCCCGAAGAAAAGAGGAAATATCCGCGCAAAGAAATCTATGCCAACATGAGTTACCGAGAGCTCGTTCCGTCAGGTGTCGCGGGTATTATTCAGGACATGAGTGAGGGAGGACTGTGTCTTATTTTGAACAAAGAATTTCTACCAGGAACAGTCCTTGAAGTGAAGTATGAACTACCCGAGGAAGAGAACCGGAGCGTCGAAAAACTGGTAAAAGTCGTATGGCAGAGAAAAACAGAAGAAGGTTTTCTAACAGGAGTAAAGTTCAGTCAATAGCAGAGGCCAGAATCGGCCAATTCCGCCACACTCCACAATTCCGTGTGGACACGGTGTGGACAAAATGACTAAAAATGGCTCAGTTAAATTAACTCAGGCTAAAACAAAATTGGCTTATTACAGGGGAAAGTGGAGTGACCCGTGAAGGACTCGAACCTTCAACCTCCAGATTAAGAGTCTGCTGCTCTACCAGTTGAGCTAACGGGCCAAAAGTGTCCTATATTTTAGTGAAGTCGTAGATTGTTGTCAATATTTCGGTCCATTAAGGGATGAATCCTTCATTGTTATTTCTTTTTTCGGACCGTTCGGGGAACGGTCCCTATACATTGCTCTGTACAACATCTTTGCTTTACTCTGCAGAACACAATTTTTATAATGACACACAAGAGCGCAGACACACAATGAATCTCGAACTGTTTCTCATCATATTCGGTGCAGCAGTTCTCCTGATTTTTTTCCTGTTGGTTTGGTCGATGCGAAAGACTTCAGAAAAGATCGAAGATATCAGACAGGCCCAGCAGGAGGACAAAGCACTCGATCTGCTTCAGCAACAGATCGGGATGCTCACACAGAATATCAACTTACAGCTCCAAAACATGAGTGGCCAATTTCAGAAGACAACGGGTCATATCGGCACCACACTGGGAGATGTGAAAAAAAACCTGGGAAAGATGGAAGAAGTAACGCGTGAAGTCCTCGACAAAGCAAAAGATATTTCCAACCTGGAGAATCTTCTTCGCGCCCCAAAATTCAGAGGGGGCATTGGAGAACTCTTTCTTGGAGATCTGCTGGCACAGATCCTCCCCCCTACTCACTTTTCTCTCCAGTACAAATTTAAAAGCGGGGAGAAGGTGGATGCCATCATAAAGATCGGGAATAACCTCGTCCCCATCGATTCAAAATTTCCTCTTGAAAACTTTAAAAAATTCACAAGCGAAGAAGATGACAAGAACAAAGAAGACTTGAGGAAAAAATTCGTTGCCGATGTTAAAAAACATATCACAGAGATTGCAGACAAATATATCCTCCCCGACGAAGGCACCTTTGATTTCGCCTTGATGTACATCCCGGCCGAGAATGTCTATTACGAAACGATCCTCAAGGATGAAACATTCGGTGAGGAGCGGAGCATTTATTCAAAAGCTCTCAAAAAAAGAGTGATCCCTGTCTCTCCAAATTCGTTCTATGCCTATTTACAGGTTATTGTGCTCGGCCTTAAAGGACTCCAGATCGAAAAAGAGGCCCAGTCGCTGTTTCAATCTCTCTCAAGACTTCAAGGTGACTTGGGGAGATTCAAGAAGGATTTTCAGGTTCTGGGCAGTCACCTCGTAAACGCCAAGACAAAATTTGACGATGCAGACAAACGGTTGGAGCGGTTTGCAGATAAGCTGGAGGTCGTGAGTGGCGAGGAGCCGAAACAGCTTCCTGGAGAATCCGAGGACGAGACAAACTCTTCCTAATTCCCTCCGACTATTTTCTCAATTTCCTTGATTCCTTCAGGAGTTGTGATAAAGAACAGAACATCGTTTTCCTTGAGCTCTGTATCAAGGGGCGGTTTAAACTCATAAGCCGCTTCCGTGTTTCGTTTGAGAGCAACAAGAAGAGCTTCTTTGATCTCGGTGAGCTTTGAATCCGCGATGGTTTGCCCGATGATCTTAGAGCCAGATTTCAAGGAAACCTCTTCGACACGCCGCACAACATCCCGCTCTCTGAGCATCTTATCCAGGAAGCTGACAACAGCCGGGCGGACCATCTCCGAGACCATGCGCATTCCACCGATGAAGGTGGGAGAAACAGCAGCATTTGCTCCCGCTTTTTTGATTTTTTTATGGGATTTTGGGTGGATCCCCTTTGTCACGATCCTTATGTCAGGACTAAGATTCCGCGCCGTGAGGGTGACGAAGAGATTCGCTTCATCCGTAGGCAGCGACATCAGGATCCCTTTAGCTTCGGCGATTCCTGCGGATATCAGCACATCATCTTCTGCGGGATCTCCCTGAATAAAAGGAATATCTCCTAGAGTGGTCAATTTATTGAGATTCTCTTCCAAAGGATCTATGACAACAAATTGTCTTTGGGTCAGGATGAGCTCCATGATGATCGTTTGCGCTGTCTCATCAGCCCCACAGATTATATAATGATCTCTTAGTTTAGAAATTTTCTTCTCCATTCTCTTTCTCCCAAGGATGTTTTTTAGCTCACCCTCGACAATAAAACTGGTGATCGAAGAGACAGCAAAGGCGATGGTCCCTACGCAAAGCAGGATAAACACGACGGCGAAGATTCTGGCTGCTGGATTTGCATTCAGGTCTGACACTTCTTCATATCCAACAGTGGACAGCGTGATGACCGTCATGTATAGACTGTCGAGGAGTGACCATTCTTTTCCTCCCAGGATTTTGAAACCTGTTACACCGATGATAAGAACGAAAATAAAAAGTGCAAAGGATAGCAACAGCCGATTTCTTCTGGTCATTGGTCTAAATCGGTTTTTGGGGCAATAGAAATTCGAATTTGATAATTTCTCTTTGGTTAGCTCTCATTTCTCTATTTGTGTCAGATTATAAAGAATAAGACAAGTTGTGGCAATAAGTGTTTGAAGATTCTAGCCTTTTCTCTCCAACACAGTCACCGTTTCTAAAAAATCAGTGAATGGAAACATGTCGAAGGCTTTGAAAGAATGGACTTCATACCCACACCTTTTCCATTCCGCAAGATCTAGGACATGAGTCTTCAGAGAACAGGAAACTAAGAGAACATGCTTGGGATTATGAGACGCAATGGCATTTATGATCGTGGGGGGACAGCTAGATCTTGGGGGATTGGCAAGCACCAGGCTGTAGGTGCCGATTTCTGTGGTCTGGATAGATCGCTCAACGGACATCACGGAAAATTTTGCAAAGCGGAAACCCATGCGGTCGGCATTTTTTTGCGCACTTTCAACGGCCATCCTGTTGGTATCGATCCCGATGATCTTGGTGTTTTTTTCACCCACTGATAGAGACAGCAATCCCACTCCACAGTAAAGATCAAAAACCTCCCGGAAGGCTATTTTTCTGCATATTCGACCCACATTTTCCAACAACTGAGGAGTGAGGTGCAGGTTGGATTGAAAAAAGGAAGCATAATGAGCGCAGAAATCTTTACCCCCGATGGAGTGATCCAGATAAATTTCCCCGACTTCCAGTTTTTGTGAAGGAATGGCCACGCCGACGATCTCTGGTATATTCGTTAACAATGCTAATGCGAGGTCTTCGTAAGAATGTGAGATTGACCTCTTCACTGATAATGTCGTGTGGACATTTTTCTTTCCGTGTGCCAATTGGACCTCAAAACCATCGACTACAAAATCCTTGTGATACTTTTGGAGAAACGGGACCACATTTCTCACAATCTTTTTGCTCCAGTCAGGAAGGATCCAGAGCGACTTCTCGAATGCCACAGGTCCGTCTATGGGATCTGTTCCTTCTATCCTCATTCCGTTTTTGCCATGAAAGACTCGGAATTTTGCTCTGTTTCTGAAACCATCACTGAGGGGTGATGGTATGATCTTGGAGCAAAGATGGGATAGGCCAATTCCATCAAGCTGTTTGACCATCCACTGGGTCTTTGTTTCGAGATGTTTTTTATAAAGTGTGTCCAGTGATTGCATGTGACTCGAGAGAGCGATCTTGAGAGAACACAATAGCACGTCACTTAGCTGTAAACAACACCACTCAAAATCAATGAGGGGACGGTTCCACTTTTGTAGGGTCCGTTCCCCGAACGGACCGTTTGGGAAACGGACCCTACATGAGCCGCAC